>NZ_JAGPYQ010000001.1:1807604-2108872 GCF_018070025.1 Streptomyces liliiviolaceus | reverse complement strand
TGCCCGCCGCGAGGTCCAGGATCTTCTGCGCGGGCCGCGCGTCGACCGCCTTCGCGACCTCCTTGCGCCACACCCGGTCCTGGCCCAGCGACAGCACGTCGTTCGTCAGGTCGTAGCGTTCCGCGACGTCGTCGAACATCGAGGCGACTTCGTGCGGCTGTTTGTTCAGGGATGCGCGGGTCACGGTCCCATTGTGGCAGTACGCATCCCAGGAACACGGCTCAGGGCAGCAGTCTCGGCTTCGCCTTCGCCGCCACGTCCTCCACCCATCCGCACAGCAGGACGAACACGCCGATGAGGATCCAGCCGATGCCGAACATGAACCACTGGCTCTCCAGCGGCAGATACGTCTCGAAGGCCGGGACGTTCCAGAACTGGTCGATCAGCGGGATGGCGAGGATCAGCGCCAGCTCGTGCCAGAGGTAGATGGTCACCGCGCGGGCGTTGAAGATCCGCACGATCCGGTCGAGGCGCCTGAAGCGGGCCAGCCACGCGAAGTCGATCCCGAGGCGGGCCTTCGCGTACATCAGCAGGGTCACGAACCCGGCCGACCAGAACGCCTGCGCGTACGGGATGTCGTCGAGGTCGTACGAGCCGGTCTCCGCCTGGTGCGTGAAGGCGTACCAGCCGCCGTACCCGATCGCGGCGAGCGACAGGACGACGACGGCGAACGGTTTCAGCCGCTCCAGGACGCCGTCGCGGTGCGCGAAGCCGAGGACCCAGCAGAACAGGTACGTGGCCAGGTCGAGCAGCCCGACGCCGAAGCGGTCGTCCGGCGGCTCCCAGAGGAACTGCAGGACCACGATCGGGGCGAGCGAGAGGACCAGGACGGCGACCGGGGCCAGCCGGAAGACCCTCAGCAGCAGGGGCGACAGCAGGACGAACCAGAGGTAGGTGCGCAGGTACCAGAGGATCTCCCAGGCCTGCTCGCCCCACGCGTTGCCCGGCGGGTCGCCGAGCGGCACGACCCAGTACACGATCTGCCGGCCCGGCATCCAGCCGTGGATCAGCATCGCGACGACGACGAAGAAGCCCCAGAACCAGAAGGGCGGCAGGAGCCGGCGGATCCGGCTCCTGATCACCTTGAGGGCGGGCCGCTCCAGGGACTTCGCCATCAGGGTGCCGGCGAGCGCGAACATGATCCCCATGGAGGGCAGGACCATGCCCGCCCAGGCCCAGCCGAAGGTGTGGTAGGTCACGACACGGACGAGGGCGACGGCCCGGAGGGTGTCGAAGTACCGGTCGCGCCCCTTCCCGGTACGCGCCTTGGGCGGGGCCTCCGACCGGGCTTCCGACGGGGCTTCCGACGGGGCTTCCGACGGGGACTGCGGCAAGGGCTCCGGCTCCACCCGCGGCAGGCGGGCCGTGTCCGCGACCGCGGCGGACCCGGCGACCGGGGGGCCGCCCCGACGGTGCGAGCCCATCAGCCCACCCCCGCCGGTGTGCCGACCTCTCCGGTGCGCTTCAGCTTCTGCCAGCGCAGCCGGCCGCCCGTGAGGGCCGTGATGCAGGAGTGGATCAGGACGAGGTACATCATCTGCCGGTACGCGAGCTGCTGCAGCGGCATCATCAGCAGATACCTGTACTTCTCCCGGTCGAGCCGGAACGCGTACGCCGCGCAGACGAGCTGGACCGCGAGGACGGCCAGCCAGGCGAGCAGCGACGCCTTGAAGTCGATGAAGATCATCGAGTAGACGGTGAACACGTCGATCAGCGGGGCGAAGACGGGCGTGACGATCTGGAAGATCACCACCAGCGGCATCCCGACCCGGCCGAAGCGGCCCGAGGGCCCCTTGTCGGTCAGGGACTTGCGGTGCTTCCACAGCGCCTGCATGGTCCCGTACGACCAGCGGTAGCGCTGGGACCACAGCTGCTTGAGGGAGCCGGGCGCCTCGGTCCAGGCCTTGGCGTGCTCCTGGTAGACGACCCGCCAGCCCTCGCGGTGCATGGCGATGGTGATGTCGGTGTCCTCGGCGAGGGTGTCCTCGCTCATCCCGCCGACCGCGAGCACGGCCTCCCGGCGGAACGCGCCGATCGCGCCCGGGATGGTGGGCATGCAGCGCAGCAGGTCGTACATGCGTCGGTCGAGGTTGAAGCCCATCACGTACTCGATGTGCTGCCAGGCGCCGATGATCGTGTTGCGGTTGCCGACCTTGGCGTTGCCCGCGACCGCGCCCACGCCGGGGTCGGCGAAGGGCTGGACCAGCTGGCGTACGGTGTCCGCCTCGAAGACGGTGTCGCCGTCCATCATCACGACGATGTCGTAGCTAGCGTTGCGCACCCCGTTGTTGAGGGCGGCCGGTTTGCCCGCGTTCTCCTGGCGGATGACGCGCACGTTCGGCATGCCGAGCGCCTCGGCGATCTCCTTGGTGCCGTCCGTGGAACCGTCGTCCACCACGATGATCTCGATCGGATGGGTGCTCTGCGCCAGCGACCTCAGGGTGTTGGCGATGCACTCCTTCTCGTTGTACGCGGGCACGATCACGCTGACCGGCCGGGTGACGGGCTCCCCCCAGCTGAACCGGCGTCTGTTGCGTTTGCGGTAGTGCCTGCGGGCGAGGACCAGCATCATCCCGAAGCGGCCCATGACGGCGACGCCGACGATCGCGAGCCCGGTCGCGAGCCCCGGTACGGTCCACTCGGCGACGGCGACCGCCGCGACGAGCGCCTTGCCCTCGTAGAGGGTGGTGCCGGTGGCGGTGCGGTGGGCGGCCTGGAGCGCGTTGCCGCCCTGGCCCTGCTGCCCCTGGCCCTGGCCCTGGCCCTCCGGCCCCTGACCCTGCTGACCGCCGGGCGCCTCGGCGGCGTCCGCCAGTTGGGTGGCACCGCTGATGGTGGTGAAGGTGTAGCCCTTCGCCTTCATCTTCTTGATGTACGTACCGAGCGCCTTCACCGTCTGCGACCGCTCGCCGCCCGCGTCGTGGAAGAGCACCGAGGCGCCCTTGTTCTTCGACGGAGTGGCCCACTTGATGATCTTCGAGACCCCGGGCCGCTTCCAGTCGTCGCTGTCGGTGTCGACGAAGACGCTGGTGTAGCCCTCGGCACCGAGCTTCTTGTAGACGGGCCAGCTGTAGTTGTCGATGGCGTCCGTCTCCGAGGAGTACGGGGCACGGAACAGCGTCGTCGTGATGCCCGCCGCACCCGCCAGGGCGAGCTGCGTCTGGTCCATCTCCCGCTCGATCCGGGCACTGCTCTGGTACGAGAGGTCGACGTGCGTGAAGGTGTGGATGCCGACCTCGTTGCCCTGGTCCACCAGGTCGTTCACGATCGACGGGTAGCGCGAGACCATCGAGCCGACCAGGAAGAACGTACCCGGGACGTCGTTCTCCTCCAGGATCTTCAGGATCTGCGGCGTCCACGTGGGGTTGGGGCCGTCGTCGAAGGTGAGCGCGATGGTCTTCTCCGGGACGGACCGGGACCGGGCCTCGCCGTTCCTGAAGGAGAGGATCGGACCGCCGTCGATGACGGAGTCCGGGACCTCGCTGGAGCTGGCGTCGCTGCGGACGCGCTCGTCGCCGCCGACCTCCGAGCGCAGATAGCCGTCCAGCAGCATCACGCTGGTGAGCGCGAGAAGGAGCAGCAGGGCGAGGATGACACGAGGTTTCTGCAGCGCCGCTGCCTTGCCCGCGGCCCGGGTCATGCGGGAGGGGGCCCGCCGGCGGCCGCGCGAGGGCGTCGTAGTAGCCATGGGTGTGGGTCCGTTCCGGTCAGTTGGCGGCCGCGGAGGCGGACGCGGACGGGGCGGAGACGGACGCCGACGGGGCGGCGGTGGGTGCCGCGCCGGTCGCGACGCCCGAGGGCGGGGCGCCGGTGGGCCGCGCGGGCGGACTGCCGGTACCGCCCTGCGGCTGGAGCCCGCCGCCGGGTCCGGAGTTCTGACCGCCGTTCGGCCCGCCGCCCCCGAAGGGCAGCAGCGAGGACGGAGTGAGCGAGGGGCCCCACCCCATGAACGCCATGCCGAGCACGACCGCGTACCCGATACAGACGACGCCGAGGAGGATGCCGATCCGGCGCAGAAACCTGGCCCTGCGGCCGGAGTTGTCAACGAACACGGGACCGTCCTCGGGCCCGTTGCCGCGTTTGCGGCGGCGGCCGCGCACGGCGGCGCGGGATTCGATGGCAGGCTCGGAATGCATTCCCCGGATATTAGGGAGCCTTTATGTGTCCGAAACTCTGATTCTGTTGTGAGACGGCCATGAGAAACGACCGAGTCTGTCTTTTCCCTGAGAGAATCCTTGATCGCCGGACAGGGCGTGGCCCGCCGAGAAGATGCCCAATGTCCGCATATAGATGCCCGGTTGATCCTTTTTGCCGGGCCGTTTCCGTGCGCTTCCCCTGAATTCGCTGTCTTCGTGCGGCGGGGCCGCCCGTGAGACATTTCCCTTTCGGAAACGCGGTTTGTTTCCATCCTGAGACGAGAATCACGAGAGTGGGAGCATGCGCGATGAGGACTTTCCTGAAGCCGGCTGCCGGGCTCGTCTGTGTGATCGCCCTGGCCACCGCGGGGTGTTCCTCGGGGACGGACGACTCCTCCGGCTCGTCCTCCACGAGCCGTCCGCAGAGCAGCCCGTCACCCTCCGGGAGCGCATCGGCCGGCTCGTCGGGGACCGCGTACGCCCCGTACGTCAGCGCCACCACCGCCTCCGACAACGACTCGGCCGGCTCCCCGTCGACGTACAACCTCGCCTTCGTCATCGCGGACGGCAGCGCCTGTACGCCTTCGTGGAACGGCACGACCGCGATCGGCGACCCGGCGGTGAAATCCCGTATCTCTGCGCTGACGGATGCGGGTTCGGCCGTGCGGGTCTCCTTCGGCGGGGCGTCCGGGAAGGAGCTGGCCTCCACCTGTGACAGCGCCTCGGAGCTGGCCGCCGCCTATGGGAAGGCGCTCGACGCGGCCGGGGCCACGGAGGCCGACTTCGACGTGGAGGGCACGCAGTTGACCGACTCCGCCTCGGTGGCGCTGCGCTCCGAGGCGATCGCGCTGCTGCAGAAGGAGCGCGAGGACCTGTCGGTCACCTTCACGCTACCCGTCATGCCGTCCGGCCTCGACGACGACAGCGTGGCGCTGCTGGAGTCCGCCAACGACAAGGGTGTCGTGGTCTCCACGGTCAACATCATGACCATGAACTACGGCAGTTCGTACGACGAGGACATGGGCGACTACGCGAAGACGTCGGCGCGGGCGGCACACGACCAGCTGGAGGAGGTCTTCGGGCTGTCGGACGAGGGCGCGTGGAAGGGGCTCGCCCTCACCTCGATGCTCGGCGTCAACGACGTGGACAACGAGACGTTCTCCCTGGCGGACGCCGCGGAGGTACGGGCGTTCGCGGAGGAGAAGGGGATCGCGTGGGTGTCGATGTGGTCGACGTTCCGGGACCAGCGATGCGAGGGGGACGACGCCGACTCGGACGACGCGGCGACCAACTGCAGCGGGGTCGAGCAGGAGGCGGGGGCGTTCGCGGAGGCGTTCACGGGGTGAGCCGGGGTCTTGGGGCGGCTGGGCGTGGTTCTTCGGGTGCGGGTGCGCTGTGGCTGGTCGCGCAGTTCCCCGCGCCCCTGAAAGACAAAAGATCGCGCCGTTTCCCGCGCCCCTGAAAACCGAAAGACTGCGCCGTTCCCCGCGCCCCTTCAGGGCTGCGCCCCTTGGGTCAGGGGTGACCGGCGTAAGAGGTCAGGCGGGCGGCGAATTCGGTGGTGAGGGTGCGTAGTTCATCCGGGGTCTCGATGACGAAGGGGCGGTCGAGGGAGGCCAGGACCGGGGGGAGCCAGTCGAGGTGCTCTGCCCGGATCCGGACCCGTAGCCAGCCCTCGTCGGCCTCCTCCAGGGTGGCCACGCTCGCGGGAAGGCGGGCGCGGATCTGCTCGGTCGTCCCCTGGATCCGCAGGGCCACCTCGTAGCGGTACTCGGCCGTCGCGAACCCGGACACCACCCGCTGGGCCGGGTCCGCCCCCTCGGGCGGTTCGAACGAGCCCGGCAGCGTCCGCGCGTCCGCGATGCGGTCGAGCCGGAACGTACGGTCCTCGCCGCCGGCCGCGTCCTGCCCCGTGACGTACCACCGGCCCGCGTGGGCGACGATCCCGTAGGCGTGCAGCGTGCGTTCGCTGCGCCGGCCGTCGCCGCCGGTGTATCTCATCGCGACCGGCCGGCGGTGGCCCACCGCGTCGGCGAGGGTGAGCAGGACGTCGGCGTCCGGGGTGTCGAACTCACCGGGCCGGTCCGTGAAGGCCAGCGAGTCCAGGAGTACGTCGAGCCGGCGGGCCACCTGCCGGGGCAGCACCCGGCGGATCTTCGCCGACGCCGTCTCGCTCGCGGTGCGCCCCGCCGTCACCAGCCCCGTCCGGCGGCCGGCGACCAGGCCGAGCAGCACGGCCAGCGCCTCGTCGTCGCTGAGCATGAGCGGCGGGAGGCGATGTCCGGGGCCCAGCCGGTAGCCGCCGTACCGGCCGCGCACCGACTCCACCGGCACGTCGAGGTCGATCAGCTGACCCACGTACCGCCGCACGGTACGTCCGTCGACGCCGAGCCGCTCGGCCAGTTCGGCCACGGTCCGGGTGCCGCCGGACTGCAGCAGCTCCAGGAGGGTCAGTACACGGCCGGCGGGTCTGGGCATGTCCGCAGCCTAGCGCCGATACCGGGCCGAATCTGTCCTCTATCTGTCCTAGCCTGCGAGACGTACCGCCCCGGCAGCACACCTGAGGAGACCCCCGTGAACTTCGTCTCGATCCGCATCATCACCGGCGACGTGGCCCGCCTCGTCGCGTTCTACGAACGGGTCACGGGGCTGAAGGCGGCCTGGGCCAACGACGACTTCGCCGAGCTGAGCACGCCCACTGCCACCCTCGCGATCGCGAGCACCCGCACGGTTCCGCTGTTCGCCCCGGGGTCGGCGCGCCCGGCGGAGAACCACAGCGTGATCACCGAGTTCCTCGTCGACGACGTGGACGCCGTCCACAAGAACCTGACCGGGTACGTCACCGACTTCGTGACCGAGCCCACGACGATGCCCTGGGGCAATCGCTCCCTCCTGCTCCGAGACCCGGACGGCAACCTCATCAACTTCTTCACCCCGCCGACAGAGGCCCCCTAGGGGCGCGCCTTCAGGGGCGCGGGGAACTGCGCGACCAGCCACGACGCACCCGCAGCCAACACACAGGCCCAACCAGCGGAGCGCACCGCGGAGCTAACGGCGCCGATGCACAAGCCGCCCCGCGCACACAGTCGCCAGACACTCCCCGTCCTCGCCGAAGACCGCGAGATCGGCCCGCCCCGCCGGCCGGATCACGCACGGCACGGCACCGGCCAGCACGACCACGTCCGTGCGCTCGGCCGCCGCCCGCAACCCCGCCGCATCGGCATACTCGGCCAGCACGGCCACCGCCCCCGACTTCAGCAGAGCATGCACCCGCTCACGCGGGGTCGGCGCGTCCGGCACGGGCCCCAGGTGAACCAGCCCCGGCCCGAGCACCCCGGGCCACACCCGCACCCGCGCACCGGGAAACCGCTCACGCAGCTCCGCCAGGGAACCCGTCGCGGCGACCCGGTCCCCCTTCACCGCGACGGCCCCACCCATGACGGAACCGGGACCGGAGCCGGAGCCGGGACCGGAGTCGTCCCAGCTGTACCGCAGCTCGTCCGCCGCGTGGATGGTCAGCGCCACCGGACCGAAACCCCTCCGCCGCGGACCTAGTTGGAGGCGAGCAGCTTCAGCTCGGGGTGAGCGGTCCCGCCCGCGATCGCGGTCGACGAGATGTGCGACTGCACCCGGTCGTCGACGGGGTCGTTCGCCGGGTCGTCGTGGACGACCAGGTGCTCGTACGTCGTGGCCCGCTGCGCCGGGACGCGACCCGCCTTGCGGATCAGGTCGATGATCTCCATGCGGTTCGAGCGGTGCTTGGCACCGGCCGACGAGACGACGTTCTCCTCCAGCATGATCGAGCCGAGGTCGTCCGCGCCGTAGTGCAGCGACAGCTGGCCGACCTCCTTGCCGGTGGTGAGCCAGGAGCCCTGGATGTGGGCCACGTTGTCCATGAACAGCCGCGCGATGGCGATCATCCGCAGGTACTCGAAGAGCGTGGCCTGCGTACGGCCCTTGAGGTGGTTGTTCTCGGGCTGGTACGTGTACGGGATGAAGGCGCGGAAGCCGCCTGTCCGGTCCTGTACGTCGCGGATCATCCGCAGGTGCTCGATGCGCTCGGCGTTGGTCTCGCCGGTGCCCATGAGCATGGTGGACGTGGACTCCACACCCAGGTTGTGCGCGATCTCCATGATCTCCAGCCAGCGCTCGCCGCTCTCCTTGAGCGGGGCGATGGCCTTACGGGGACGGGCCGGAAGCAGTTCCGCGCCCGCGCCGGCGAAGGAGTCGAGACCGGCGGCGTGGATGCGCTCGATCGCCTCCTTCGCGCTGACCTTGGAGATCCGGGCCATGTGCTCGACCTCGCTCGCCCCCAGGCTGTGGATGACGAGCTGCGGGTACGCGGCCTTGATCGCGGAGAAGTGCTCCTCGTAGTACTCGACGCCGAAGTCCGGGTGGTGCCCGCCCTGGAACATGATCTGCGTGCCGCCCAGCTCGACGGTCTCCGCGCAGCGGCGCAGGATGTCGTCGAGGTCGCGCGTCCAGCCCTTGTCCTTGGCCTTCGGCGGGGCGTAGAACGCGCAGAACTTGCACGCCGTGACGCAGACGTTCGTGTAGTTGATGTTCCGCTCGATGATGTACGTCGCGATGTGCTCCGTACCGGCGTACCTGCGGCGGCGTACGGCGTCGGCCGCGGAGCCGAGCGCGTGCAGCGGGGCGTCGCGGTAGAGGTCGAGCGCCTCTTCCGGGGTGATCCGCCCACCCTCGGCGGCACGGTCGAGGACGGACTGGAGGTCGGCCTTCTCGGTCACCGGAGCGGTCCCTTTCATAGGGGTGTGGACGGACTGATCCAGCGTACGCCAGCCCGAACGATCATCCGACGTCAGGCGGTGCACACCCGAACGATCACTCGACGTCAGGCGGCGAAGGCCCCGATGAGCAGGCCCGTGAAGCCGCCCGCGATCAGGAAGGGGCCGAAGGGGATGGACGTCTTGCGTCCGGCTCTGCGGACCACGACGAGCGCCATCCCGTACAGCCCGCCGTACAGGAATCCCGCGAACGTGCCGAGCAGCACGGTCCCCCAGCCGTACCAGCCGAGGACGGCGCCGAGGCCGAGGGCGAGTTTCACATCGCCGAAGCCCATGCCGTTGGGGCTGATCAGGAAGAGGACGAAGTAGCCGCCGCCGAGGGCCAGGGAGCCGTACAGCGCGGTCGGCCAGTGGCCCGCGTGCTCGGGCGCGGCCCAGGCGCCCGCGAGCAGCACCAGCGCGGCGCCCGCGAGGGACAGCGTCAGCACGTCCGGCAGGCGCTGGACGCGGAAGTCGACGACGGCGAGGAGGACGCCGAGGGGCGCGAGCAGCAGCCAGACGGCCAGTTCGGGCCGGGTACCGGTGGCCGCGGCGAGGGCACCGCACACGAGCGCGGTCGCGAGGGCGACGGGGAGGGTGCCGGGCCCGTACGTACGCCCGCCGCACTCCCGGCAGCGGGCGAGGCCGATCCAGCCGCCGAACCGTCCGGCGACGGGATGCCCCTCGGGGCACCGGTCCGCCCACGGCTCGTCGGGGTCGACGGAGAAGCGGTACGCGGGGCGGGGCACGAACAGACCGGCGGCGCCGCCCCACAGGACGGCGCCGGCGATCACCATCAGGTCGATCGGCGCGAGACCGTTCATCCCGCGGCGGCGACGCCGCTGCGCCAGGTCGGCAGCAGTTCGTCGAGGAGCGCCTCGGTCCGCGGCGGCAGCCCGCGCGCGCCGCTGCGGGCGACGAGGTCCGCCGCGCGCCGCTTCAGCCGGTCACTGTCGCCGGTCGCGTGCGTGGCCCGCAGCAGCTCGTGCCACAGCCGCTCGTCGCCGGGCGCGGAGCCAAGCGCCGCGTCGAGCGCCTCGATCGCCTTCTCGGCCCGGTCCTTCTCCAGGTGGAACGCGGAGAGGGCGAGGCCGATGTCGGCGACGAGCAGCGGCAGTTGGGCGTCGATGATCTCGTGGGTCAGCCAGCCGTACCGCCCCTCGGGCCGCTCGGCCAGCAGCGGACCCCGTACGAGCACCAGCGCGTCGGTGAGCAGCCGGCCGCGCACCGCACGGCTGCCGGCGCCCCGGCCCTGGGTGGCCTCGTGGTAGAGCGAGCGCAGCACGTCCAGGTCGGACACCACGGACTTGGCGAGCTTGAGCCGCCCGGTCGCGTCGGCGGCGAGCCGCGGGGTGCCGTCGGGGTCGGCGCCGAGCCAGGCGCGCAGCCGCTCGACGAGCGCGTCCCGTACGTCGTCGGTGACCCCGCGCGGCCACAGCGCGGAGGACAGCACCCGCGGGTGCACGCCCTCGCGGTGCAGGAGCAGCAGCGCCAGCGCCTCGTGGAGCAGCGGGCTGCGCTCACCGTCCGGTGTGTCGAGCCCGATGATCTCGTACGGGCCGACGAGTCGCGCGTACACCGCGGGACGCCCCTGCTCGCTGATGTCGACGAGGAACGGCGGCGCGGTGGCCGGGCGGTCGTCGTCGCGCTCGGGGTCGGCGTCGGTGAACAGCTCGACGACGGCACGCTGCTGGGACACCGGCAGGAGCTGCGCGTCGAGTTCGAGGCCGAGGAGCGGTGCGAGGAGCTTGCCCTCGCTGGTGATCTCCATCTCCCAGGCGGCGCCGGGCAGGTCGCCCGACTGCGTGCCGACGAGGTAGCCGATGCCCAGCCGGCTGGCGTCGGCGGCGAGTTCGGCGAGCTTGACGGCGTCCTCGGCGGACGGCTCGGCGGCGAGCAGGACGAGGTGCGGGGCCCAACGGGTGTGCTGGGCCGGGCCCGTACGTCCGGTGAGCACCGAGTCCTGACCGGCCGCTCCCAGCGCGCCGCGCCGCTGGCGCGTCTCGGCCTCCATGGTCTCCACCAGCGCCTCGACGTCGTCGAGGTGGCGGAGCCGGTTGGGGGCGAGCGGCGTCAGGTCCTCGCCGAAGCCGACGAGGGTGATGGTCATGCGGTCGGACCAGCCGTTGGTCGCCAGCTCGGCGGCCACGGAGGCGAAGACGCCCGCCCGGTCCTGCTTGCGGCCGCTCAGCGAGACGATGCCGGGCACCGACTCCAGGTTGAGCAGCAGCCGCGAGTCGTCCATCGTGCCGAGGCTGACGAGCCCGGGGTAGGGGGCGGCCGTGTCCACGTCCTCGTACCGCTCGGCGTCGGCGCGGGCCAGCATCCAGAACGTCTGGTCCTGCCCGAGCTGCCACGGCGAGGGCGGTCGGCCGGCCGGCTGGGCGAGCTGGAGGTGCAGATCGCCGTTGCCGCCCATCCAGGCCGCGTACACGGTCGGCAGCGGACGGGACTCCCCCGCCAGCGACGCGGCGAGCCCGCGCAACGACCGGTCCAGCAGCCGTACGCCCTCGGGGTCGGCCCCCACCAGCAGCGCGTCCTGCGCGTCGGCGGCGGCACCGGTGGGCGTGGGCGGCTCCATGCCGCGGCGCCCGCCGACGGCACCGAGCGCGGACTGCCACAGCGCCTGGCGGCGGCGCCTGCCGAGGGCGCCGAGCAGCCCGGCGGCGAGGAGGGGCGCGCCGAGGAGTGCCTGCGGCAGCCCGAACCCGCTGCCCTCACCGGCGGCGGGCGCGGCGTGCTCCTGCCCGCCCTGCTGTCCCTGCTGTCCCTGACCGGGGCGCTGCTCGGGAAGGCTGATGTGCGCGGTGTCGCGGTCCTGCGCACCGGACCCGCCGCCCTGCTGTCCCGCCCCCTGCTGGCCGGGCCTGCCCTGCTCCTGCGCGCCGGTCCTCGCGTAGTCGGAGATCTGCCGCTGGACGTCCGGCGAGACCTTCGGGGCCTCGTCGGGCATCTCGACCAGTTCGCCGCCGCGGGCGTCGCCGGGCATCTCCATGATCCAGCCGGGCCGGATGAGACTGGCCTCGGAGAGCTTCGAACCGTCGGGCTGCGCGCGGTCCTTGTTGAGCTGGTAGATCTCCTTGTACCGGCGTCCGTCACCGAGGTGGCGCTCGGCGACCTCCCAGAGGGAGTCGTGATGGCGGCCCTCGGGCGGCTGGATCCGGTAGAACTTCGTGGCGTCCTCGGACACCTGGCCGCTGCCGCTCTCCGCGTGCGCGGCGGCGTCGGCGGCCTGCTCGGCCAGCGCGGCGGCGCTCGCGGCGGTCTGCGCCTGCTGCTGCGCCAGCAGCCCGCCCGGGGTCTGCTGGGCCGCCGCGGCGACGGCGGGCCGCTGGTTCCCCTCCAACTGCTGGCCCAGCTGCGACAGCCCCGGCGTGAAGCTCGCCGCGGCGGCGCCGACCAGCAGCAGCGCGGCGACGAGCTGCCGTGCGAGCAGCTGGCTCGGGCCGGCCCCGGGCACGCGGTTGGGCAGGCCCACACCGGACAGCGCGGCCTTCATCTCGACGAGCACACAGGCGGTGAACTGGGCCCAGGCCAGCCAGACGACCACGGTCAGCACGTTGATGAACGTGCCGACGGTGATCTCCTGCTGGAGCCACTCCGTCGACGGCGCCCCGGAGGGCAGCGGCCAGCCGATCTGCAGGGCGAGCGCGCCGGGCACGCCGACGAGCAGCACGAGCAGGGCGACGAAGGCGA
Source organism: Streptomyces liliiviolaceus (assembly GCF_018070025.1). Classification (NCBI taxonomy): domain Bacteria; kingdom Bacillati; phylum Actinomycetota; class Actinomycetes; order Kitasatosporales; family Streptomycetaceae; genus Streptomyces; species Streptomyces liliiviolaceus. Next base: position 2,096,253 of record NZ_JAGPYQ010000001.1, on the reverse strand, counting down.
GGAACGCCTTGACGAAGTCCCCCGCCGTGCGGCGGCGCCGGGGCAGGGGCTGCGGCGTCCGATTCCTCGGACCCGGCGAGCCCGCCGAGCCCGGCGAGCTTCCCGACGAGTTGGAAGTGGTACGTCGCGCCATGGCGGGTGTCCTGATGTCGTGTGGGGAGGGAGGGAGAACGGGGGTGTGCTGAGCCTACTTAGATCGTATTGAGCCTGTCGAAGGGTAAGGAGAGGGAGCGAGCCCCCACCGCGGCGGGTTCATCACCATCTGCGACCTAAGCCCGATTCGCCCGGTCGGCGACCTGTCCGACGCCGTCCGAATCGGTACGGCTTCGCAACTGCCACGGGCGCACCCCTCACGATCCCCACACAATCCCCCGGAGCCGGTGCGCCTCCGCTTCGTATAGTCGGACCGTGCACGGGCATCACCTCGTGCACAGGCGTCACCTCGTGCGCAGGCGTCACCTCGTGCGCAGGCGTCGGACGGCGCACGGACGCGTGACGCCGAGGCACGGACACGACAGGGGGATCGTTCATGGGAAAGCCCGACCTCGCGCTGCCGCTCAGTGACCTGGAGGACTACGGCACCCGGCTGCGTGACATCAAGACGCGGATGAACCACACCAAGAAGCTCTTCGAGTCCTACAGGGACGACATCGGCGACGGCGGCGTCTACGACAAGCTGGAGGACTTCGAGTCCAACTGGGAGGACGGCCGCGAGGACATCAACCAGCAGCTCGACGCCCTGGCCCAGATGTCCGAGGCGATCGTCCGCGAGTTCAAGAAGCTCGACGACGACCTGGCGAAGCAGGTCTCCGAGGGTGTGAAGTCCGACGGCAAGGGCGGCGAGGGCGGCAAGAAGGACGGCGGCGAGTAGCCGCCCCGCGGGGCGGCCGAGGGGTGCCGCCCGCCGGCCCGGCGGGCGTCCTCCGCCGGGTCAGCCCACCTCGTTCTCCGCCACGGCCCGCCCCCGGACCGTCACGTCGCCGCCGTAGAACATGCCGGTGAAGACCGGTGAGTAGGTGAGCTGGACCTCCACCTCCACCTGGTCGGCGTTGGCGGCGACGCAGTTCGTGGCGGCTATGTCGGCGCCGGTCATGCCCATCTCCTGGGCGAAGGCCTTCACACGGGCGCCGCAGTTCTCGAAGAGGATCGGGGCGCCGCCGCCCTCGTTCTCGTACAGCGCGTCGAGGTCGACGTCCTGGGCCGCGTACCGGGCGGCCTGTTCCGCGATGTCGGCGGCGCGTTCGCGCTTGGAGATGGACAGGCCGCCGTCGATGACGAAGGCCGACAGGGACAGGAACACGAGCGCGAAGATGATGACCGCGCCGGCGCCCGACCCGCGGTCGTCGAGGCGCGCGCGGCGCGCCGCCGCCCACGCGCCCAAGGTGTCCTTCACGCGCACCGTCACGCCTTCCTCTTGAAGGGGTCCAGCGGCGAGGTGAACGACGCCTCAAGGCGGGTCGGTACGTCCAGACCCAGCATCGCGAGCCCCCGCACCTCGCAGCTGACCTCCACCGTGAAGAGGTCCGCGTCCTCGAAACCGGCGCTGGTCTTGTTCACCGTCACCGGACCCGCGCACACGTCCGCCAGGTCGGCGTCCGCGGCCTTCTGCGCCTCCGCCATCGCGGAACCCTGGTCGCGCTGGAGCGAACCGGAGCGGGCCGCGTCCCTGGCCGCCCCGTCCAGTGCCCCACGCCCGTCCACCAGTTGCCCGAAGGCCACCAGCACCAGGATGAAGAGGATCATCACCGGGGCGAGGATCACCACCTCCACGGTGGACAGCCCCCGGTCACCGAGGTCGGCGCCGCGCGACAGCAGTCGCCTCACCACTGGACGCATCTAGTTCCCGTCATCCTCGACGAACCGCTCCACCGGTCCCACCGACTGCGCGTGCACGGTCAGATCCAGCCCGGGGAACACCGACGGCACCTTCGCCGTGATCTCCACCCCGACCGAGTCCGGGTCCGGCTGAAGCGTCTTCACGTCCGGTCCGAGCACCAGCTGCGGCCCCAGCTGCGCGATGTAGCTGTCCACGACGTCCCGCGCGTCGCCGCGCCACGCGCCCGGGGACTCGTCGGCCGTGGCACGGGCCTTGCGCGCACCGGCCTGGGCCGCCGCCTGGGCCACGTGGTCGGCGAAGAAGTACAGCGCGAACTGCACCGTCGCGAAGATCATGAAGAAGAGGACCGGCGTGAGCAGCACGAACTCGATCGCGGTCATGCCGGAGTCACCGCGGGCGGAGGCGGCCTCCACCCGGCGGCGTACCCAGCGGACCAGGCGTCGTGCGCTCACCAGCAACCCCGTGTACGTGAGAGAAGTCGGCAGCGAGAGCTGCCGATCGGCGGCAACCGGATCAGCAGGTGCTGCCCGCGTCCGCGCCCTTGATGCAGTCGCCGACCTTGTTGGCGCCGTCGCTGAGCGCGGCGTTGATGATCGCGGCGACCACGCCGACGATCGCCACGACGACCGCCGAGATGATGACCCACTCCACCGCGGACGCACCGCGGTCGAGTTCGCCGGAGCGGGCGCGCTGCACCCGGCCCTGGAGGAAGGTGATCAGGAAGTCCACCCCCGGGATCCCGGTGCTGTAGTTCCGTCCGTTCATGGTGAGTTGTCCTCTCGAAACAGTTCAAGACAGTGCGGGGCAGTTCACGGATGCAGTTGTCGCGGAAGCGGTTGCCGGGCTCAGACCTGGAACACGCGCATCGCCGCCGGGAAGATCAGGAAGACCAGGAAACCGGCGCAGAGCAGCAGCTGCGCCACGAGCATCGACTGCGACTTCTCGCCCGCGCTGCCCTCGATCTCGGCGAGTTCGCGGTGCCGCATGGTCTCGGCGCGCGAGGCGAGCGACTCGCGCACCTTCGCGCCGTCGTCCGCGACCAGTGCCAGCGACGCCGACAGGTCCTTCAGCTCCTCGACGCCGATCTCCTCCCCCAGCGATCCGAGGGCCTGCCACTGGCTGATGCCGGTGATCCGGGCGTCCGCGAGCGCGTTGCGGATGCGCTGCGTGGCCCAGCCGTCGGAGACCTCGGCCGCCGCCATCAGGGCCTCGGGCAGACCCCGTCCGCCCGCCAGGCTCATCGACACCAGGTCGAGGTACGCGCCGATCACGCGCCGCAGGTCGCGCCGCTTCTCGGCCGCGTCCCGCCGCACTTCGAGGTCCGGCAGGAAGAAGAAGACGAGCGCGAAGAGCAGGGCGAGCCAGACCGGGATGGCGGGGCTGCGGCCGAAGCCGAGCGTCCAGACCACCGCGAACATGAGCGGCCCGAAGAACACCCCCGCGGCCCCGAGGAGGACCTTCGTGGCGAGGAAGTTCTCCCAGCTCCGGTCGAGCACCGCGAGGTCGGCCCGCAGCGAGCGCTGTTCCCAGCCCTGTTGCAGGTACAGCTCGGCGACGCGCTGTCCGACCCGGGCCCGTACGCCGGCGAGCCGTCCGCCGTCGCCGTCCGAGGTGCGGTGCGCGGACTCGTACGCCGCTCCCCGCGCCCTCATCGCGTCGATGCGGGCGACCTGGGCGACCGCGCTGCGCCTGGTCGGCATGAGCGCGCGGACCAGGACGTAGAGGCCCAGGCCCAGGACGGCACCGACCAGGATGGGCAGGGTCAGGGTCGAGCTCATCGGCGTACCCCCTCCTCCGGCGACGACAGCGGCAGCGACTGCTGCGGGGACGGCGGCTGGGAGCCGGGAGCGGTGCGGGGGCGGACGAACTGGACCGACGACTCGTCCCGCACCAGGAACCGCTCCGGCGTCTCGATCGTCGACAGCTTGCGCAGCCACCAGAAGCCGAGGGCGAACAGACCGCAGACACACGCGAGTACGAGCTGGCCGACGGCCGTTCCGTACGGTTCGACGAACTCGCGGTTGAAGATGGACAGACCGAGCACGAAGGCGATCGACACGGCCACGACGATCTGCACCGAGCGGCGGGTCGAGGCGCGCTGGGCCATCACGCGCTGGCGCATGTCGACCTCTTCGCGCGCCGACTTGGCGAGCGCGCCGAGGACCTGGCGCAGACCCGGGCCGCGCAGCCGCGCGTTGAGGATCAGCGCGGCCACGATGATGTCGGCGGACGCGTCGTCGATCTCGTCGGCGAGCTGCTGCAGGGCTTCGGGCAGCGGCGTACGGGAGCGCAGGCGGTCCACGAGGGCGTCGAGGTGCGGGCGCAGGACCGGCGCGGAGGCGCGGGCGGAGGCGGGGATGGCCTGTTCGAGGCCGACCGCGCCCGCGATGGTGTCGCGCAGCGACTCGGTCCAGGACGCGAGGGCCTCCACGCGCTTCATGGCGGCCTTCTCCTCGGAGGCGCCGCCGAAGAGCTTGTCCCAGAAGAAGACGAGGACGGCGGTCGCGATTCCGGCGACGGCCCACCGGGTGAGCAGCAGGACGACGATGCCCGCGATGGCGGCGATCGAACCGCGCCGGCCGGCGAACCGTACGAGCTCGGAGGCCCGTTCGCTCGCCTTCTGCTTCTCGTGCTCGGGCTTGGCGGGCAGGCCGCGGACCGCGACGGCGAGCAGGGCGAGGCCGCCGCCCACCGCGATCCCGCACGCGAGCGCGTACAGGACGGTCGTGGAGAACAGTCCGCCCATGGAGCCGAGCGAGTCGAGAGCGGCCAGCGTCATGCTCGGCCGCCCCGTGGTCATGGCCGGTGTCATGGTCGGTTCGTGCATGGTCAGGTCACCCCCAGTTCCCGCCGGGCAGGCGATAGCCGTACTGGATCAGGTCTTCGAGGCAGGCGATGGGCGCGTGCGGCAGGACCCGGCCGTCCGGTGTCTCGGCGAACACCTCGCTGGACAGGACGCGTCCGTCGACGCCGTTGACCTCGCGGATGGAGGTGACCACGCGCTGGAGGCGGCCGCCCGACTCGAAGTTGTTGCGCCGCTGGACGAAGACGACGAAGTTCACCGCGCCCGCGACGAGCATCTGGCTGGCCTCGATGGGCAGGCGTTCGGTGGCCTGGAGCGCGTAGGTGGAGATGCGGTTGAAGACCTCGTGGGAGCTGTTGGCGTGGATCGTGGACAGCGAACCGTCGTTGCCCTGCGACATCGCGTTCAGCATGGTCACGATCTCGTCGCCGAGGACCTCACCGACGATGACGCGCGAGGGGTTCATACGCAGCGACCGCCGGACCAGTTCGGCCATCGAGATCATGCCCTGACCCTCGGAGTTGGGCAGCCGCTCCTCGAACGCGACGACGTTCGGGTGCAGATCGGCGAAGGTGTCGAGGCCCAGCTCCAGGGCGCGCTCGACGGTGATGAGGCGTTCCTGCGGCGGGATCTCGTTGGCGAGCGCGCGCAGGAGCGTCGTCTTTCCCGCGTTGGTGGCCCCCGCGATCATGATGTTCTTACGGGCCCGGACCGCGCAGGCGAGGAAGTGCCCGACCTCGGGGGTGAGCGTGCCGTTGCCGACGAGGTCCGACATGAAGACCTTGCCCAGGCGGGCACGGCGGATGGACAGCGCGGGTCTGCGGGTCACGTCCATGACGGCGGACAGTCGCGAACCGTCCGGCAGCCGCAGGTCGAGCTGCGGGTTCGCGGAGTCGAAGGGCCGGGAGGACAGACCCGAGTACGCGCCGAGGATCTGGATCAGCTCGATGAGCTCCTCGTCGGTCTCGGCGACCGGCTCGGCCTTGACCTCCTCGCCGTTCGCGTAGCCGACGAAGACCTGGTCGTACCCGTTGATGTCGATGTTCTCGACCTCGGGGTTGTCCAGCAGGGGCTGCAGGCGGCCGACCCCGAAGAGCGCGGCGTGCACGGCGGCCGCGTACTGCTCCTCGGTCTCGGCGTCCAGCGGCGTACGCCCGGAGTTGATCTCCGTGCGGGCGTAGTCCTCCAGGATCTGGGCGATGACCGCGCGGGCGTACTGCCGCTCGTCCTCGTTGGACATCGGCGTGACGCCGGAGACCTGGTCGAGGCGGCGCTGCTCGGCGATCCGGTCACCGGCGTCCTGCCGGAACCGCTTGACGAGCTGATGGTCGACGGCGGTCATCGGCCGGCTCCGGCGGTGGGCTGCCCGTGGGAACCGCCCGCCGGTACGGACCAGGCCGCGCCGAACTGCTGGTAGAGGTCCGAGGTCACCTTGCGCGCCGAGCGGATGAGCAGCGACTTGTCGAGGCGTCCGCGCTTGCGGCCGGCCAACTGGTCGGCGCCGGTGGCGTCCGCGGCGATCGTGCCGACGACGCGGGCGCCGGCCTGCGAGGCCATCAGCATGTCGTCGACCTGGTGGACGATCTTGGCGGAGTCGCCCGGGTCGGTGATCAGCAGGACGCCGATGAGGGGCGTGCCGAGCGCGCCCGCGCCACGCGGTCCGCCGTGCAGCTTGACGGTGAGCGCGGCGGCCCGGTCGCGCACCCGCGCGATGGCCTCCGGCTCGGTGCGCGACACCAGCAGGACGAGCGCGGCCTGCGAGAACATCTCGACGGCCGGGGAGTCCCCGCTGATCCGTCCGCAGTCCGCGATGACGTCGGCGGGCGCGTGCTCGGAGTCGGCGAGCTGTGCGAAGGCGCGGCCGAGGGTGGGCCACAGCCCGGCGAGTCCGGCCGCCTGCTCGGCGTGCGCGAGCCCGACGAGCACGTCGAGCCCACCGCTCAACGGCTGTACGTGGTCCCAGATCTGGTCCGGTACGAGGCCGCGGCGGGCCGTGGCGGCTATGGACAGCATGCCGGTGTTCGGGTTCAGCGGTCCGCCGTGGGCCGCGGCGCTGCGGTACACGAGGTCGCCGCCGGCCGGGTCGGTCTCGGCGAGCAGCACGCGGCGCGGCCATACCGCCGCGAGGGCGACGGCGGTCGTGGTGACGCCGGGGGAGCCTTTGTCCGCGGCGAGGGCGATGAGGGCCATGGTGTGTGTGACTCTCCGCCGCTAGTTGCCGGGGACCTTGACGAGGGCGACCTGGTTCGCCGCGGCGGCGCGGGTCAGCGCGGCGGCATCGCTCTCGTCGACGGTCACGGTGACGCGCTGGTTGGTGCTGCTGATGGTGCTGTCGCCGCTGCCGTCCGGCACCTTGGTGACGCGGGCGTCGTCGACGATCGCGGTGTCGGTGGAACCGGTGGCGCCGGAGCCCGTCTTGTCGTCCGAGCCGGAGTTCGAGGAGGAGTTGTTGCCGACCTGGTAGGCGGCCACGAGATCACCGACCTCGATGCCCTCCGGGTACTGCCCCTCCTTGAGGGAGAGACCGACGACGGCCTTGCCGGCCGGGACGCTGGCCTCGGTGCCGAACATCTGGCCGATGACGAGGGTGCCCGCGTAGATCGTGGACTTGGCCTTGAGCTTCTTGAGGGCGTTGATCTGGTTCCACTTGACGTAGTTGACCCCGGCGTCGTCGGCCACCAGCACCGATTCCACCTTGTTGCCGACGGACTCACCGGCCTGGATGTCGGCGGTCACCTTGACGACCTCGATGCGGTCACCGGCGCGCAGTACGAGCATGGTCGCCCCGAGCGCACCCACGAGGATCAGCAGCACCGCGAGCGCGGCCAGTGCCGGTTTGCGCTCGCGAGGCGGCGAGGGAAGGCGCTCCCCCATCGTCGGCTGAACCGGCGCGGAGGAACGGTTGTTGCCCGCCCCCGTACGCTCTTGGATCTTCACGCAACCGCTCCCCGTACACCCAAGAAGGTTTTCGTCATTCAGGACACTTGGCACACTTGGCACACTTGGCACATCTGGCACGCTTGACGCACTTCGAGCACTGGGCCCTCACCGGGCGTACCGCCCGACCTGGTCGGACAGCCGTCGAAATGCTGCCGAATAGCCATGGCCGGAACGAGTGTCAAGCCACCGCACCGTATCAGCAGCACATAAGCCCCTCAAGGCTCGACCACGACCGCGAACCTCACACTCCACGACGTTGTCCACGCGCAACGCGGGGCGTTCGGTTCCAGGTCACGCGAGGTGCCGCGCACGGGATCGCATCCCGGACCACCGCTGTGCACCAGCGAATCACCCGCCCCCGCCCCGCCGGGTCCCGGTCACGCTGTGTCCATGGTCCCTGCACGACATGCTCACGGGGGGCTGGCGGGGGCCGTGGGACGATCTTCAGCCATGGGTGGCCGGCGGGTGTCCGCCGGTGACGGGGAGACGGGGAGTTGGTGTGCGGTGGCGGTGACGGGACTTCTGCCCGTGAGTGGTGCGGCCCTGTCCAGGGACCCCCGGCTCCTCGCCTCCGTGCGTGACGTCGGGACCCGGCCGGGCATCGACTTCGACTACACGGACGACGCGGCGACGGCGGCCCTGCTGGAGCGCCACCGGCGCACGGTGGCCGCCGCGGAACACGGGCCCCTGATGTGGCTGGGCGCGCTGTTGCTGGTCGCGGCTGTCGTGTGGCCGTTCGCGGGCTCTGCGATGCCCGCCTTCGACGGCCGCCCGGAACTGGCGTACGGCCCGGCGGGCCCGCTGCTCGTGACGGCCGTGGCGTGCCTGACGTACGTACGGCGCCGCTGGAAGCGCGAGCTGCTGCACCCGCGACTGACGGGCTACCGCCACGTCCTGGGCCTGGCCCGCGCACACGGGGTCCCGGTGACACACGTCCCACACTGGCTGGTGGGCCGCCCACTGAGCGGGAACCGGGAGACGGTGCCGGTTCCGGTGTACGGGGAGGTGGCGACGCTGCCGACGGAGTCGGCGTCCGCCCAACCAGTCGAAAGGGTGACGCCGCCGGTCGCGGTGCCGGATACCCCTCCGGTGCCCGCGGCCGTGCCCGCGAAGCCCGCGGCGGTCGCGGCGTACGAGGCGATGGCGGACGAGGGCGGCTGGCACGACGAGACGGGCTGCCTGCTGCTGCTAGCAGCCATCGGCGGCGCGGCCTGGGCCTACTCCGAGGAGAACCCGGCCGGCTACCTGGCCGCGACCCTCGCCACCGCTTTCGCACTGACGACCTGGCTGGCAGGAGCGAGACAGGGCCGCGAACGCCAACGCCTCCGGGAAGCGGCACTGGAGTACGTACGGACCCTCACAGCGGCCCAGTCGACGGGCACGCCCGTACCGGAACTGTCGGCGCCGTTGCGGGGGTTGCTGGAGGAGGAGGCGGCGCGGGAGCGGGGCTGACCGAAGCGGCACGGACGCCGCCACGCGAGCGGCGGACCTGGTCCGTGCCGTATTCGCGCAGCACGACGACCAGTTGCACGGGAGTATCCGTGTCGTCCTGCTTCACTCCGGCCAGCACGACCTTGTCCGCGACTCTCCACGCGGAGTGCTCGATGAAGTCCGCGCCACCGGTCAGGTCCTCGTCGGAGGCTTCGAGCCGGGGCACGAGTGCCCCGGACAGCAGTCGCTCCACGACGGGCGGCAGTTCGGCGACAGCGGCGTCGTACAACTCGTCCATGTACGCGTCGAGGTCAAGCCGCTCCTCGCCGACCTCGCGGTACCAGAGCGTGAACTCCACTTCCACGGACGGCCCGTCACTCTGAATCCACGCGGCGGCGCCATCACGACTCCAGGTGGTCGCCCATTCCTTCGCCGGATTCCTGCGCTCCCCCGCCCAGCCGCAGGCAACGAGAACCGACTCCACGGCCTGCCCGGTGAGCTGGCCGAGGTCGGACATCCGACTCAGTTCGGCATTCAAGTCACGCATCATCTCATTACTCTTCAAGCAGATCTACAACATATTCCCCAAGAGAAGTGGGAATTTTGGAACAGTCGATCTCACGCAGATAGTGGAGATGCTCCACCTTCACATGCCCCGTAGAGGTGAGTTCCACAATCGCGTGGAGCTGGGCCTCAAGGACGGTGGCGTTCGCTTCATGGGCCGCACTCGCCGAAAGCAGCGTCGCAAGTGTCACAGCCTCGGCCTCCGAATAGCCGTTCACCCGGTCAGTGACCTCATCGGCCGCCCTTTCACGCAGCCGTGGGTCTTCCTGTGTAGTACGCCGAACAAGGCTGACGAAGACTTCCGAGTTCATGCTCTCCGACCCACATCGATCCAGGCGTTCGGTGAAAAGGCCACGATGTCTGCCGGGAGTCGCCCTACTCCGCGAAGCGGAACGTCGACGTGATCGCGTCGAAGATGTCGAAGAAGGAGTCGGCGAGGTCGAGCACCTGGCTGCTTCCGGCGACGAGGGCGACCTTGCCCTCCTGGCCGGGGACGGGAATGAACGTTTGCATCAGCACGGCACGGATGGTGCGCTTGAGGGCGTCGTCGGGTACGGGGATGTCCTCGATGCCGTACGTCCTCGCGGCCGGGCCGACGTCCGGAATGTCGACCGTGGTCACCTTGCGCCACGCGTCACCCTCCTTCTTGGCCTCGCGCACGGCGAGCTGGCCCGCCATGACCTGCGGGTCGGTGGAGAGGGGCTCGCCGTCCTTCGTACGGCCGCCGACGAGGGAGACCGTGATCGACCCGGTGATCGGGACGTCACCGCCGAAGCTCTCGGCCATGCAGCCGCAGTACAGCGCGCCCGACTTCCAGGCGTCCGCCGCGGCCTTCTGCAGGAAGGCGGTGTAAGTGTCCTTGTACTTGCGCACCTCGGGCTGCTGCCGCACGCGTTCGTCGACCATGCGCCGGATCGAGTCGCCCCGCGACTCGGGCCGCACGTCGAACTCCCACCACGACTCCGGCACCTTGATCCGAAAACCACCGCGCTCGATGGTGAGCGTTTCCATGTAGCGGGCCATGTCGGCTGTACTCCCCCGGTCGGGCATGACGGTCACGAAGTCTGCGAAGGCCACGACGCGAACTGACGTCCGTAACCCCGGGAGAGCCTACGAGGTCGTGTGCCGGTCCGGACCCGGCCCCGGCGACGTACCGGGCGAAGTGTCAGAGTGAGGCGAGGTCCGGGGGCCCCGGACCGTCGACCGCGAACCCGAGGATGCGTGCGCACGGAGATGGACTACTGGCAGCCCGGTCCGGGAGAAGTCCTGCTGACCCGTACCCCGGTCACCTTCGCCTCGGGTGCCGCCATGCGCGTCAGAGGCATGCGGTGGTTCCGCGACACCGAGCGCAATGACATCCAGAACGAGCTACCGGGCTGGCCCGCAGGCCGGGGGTACGCGGCGCGTTCGGGTGGCGGCGCGCTGGGGCTCGGCATTCTCAGGGCTGTCGCGCTCACCCTGGGCAACCTCGTCGTGGGCGTCATCAGCTCCTTCGGAGGACTGACCGTGGACGGGAGCCCAAGCTCGAACCGTACCGACGACCGCGCCGACGAGATCGACGACTTCCCCGTGATGTGGGCCGCTCCCGGCACCGTCGCCCGCACTCTCCCCTGGCAGCTGGACCCCGGTCGCGCGAAGCAGAAGCACTACCGCACCCACGCGATCGTCACCGACCGCCGTCTGGTCGTCGTGGGCCTGCCCTTCGAGGAGAGGAACTCGGAAACCGTCGAGGACGAGGTGCTGTGGGAGACCCCGCTGTCCGCCATCAGCACGATCGAGCGACGGAACTTCAAGGGCAGCCACGACGTGAAGATCGTCTTCGCCGACGGCTCCTGGTGCCGGCTCAACAGCTTCAAGCGCGAGGGCCTCACCCGTCACATCGTCGACCAGCCCGACCTCGTACCGCTGGACTCGCTCACGCCGGCCCAGCGCGACACGGCCGAAGCCTTCGTGGCCGCGCGGGCACCGGATGCCGGAGCTCCGGTGATCACTCGGAACCTGTGCGGCTGCTACCGGGTGGCCGCGGTCGCGCCGAGCACCGCTCACGGGTTCTTCGGAATCTCCGAGCGGGACGTACTCATCGACGCCGAAGGCGCTGAGGTCGAGCCCGTCGAGTACCACTGGGAGGACTACTCGCCCGACGAACAGGAGGAGCTGCGGAGGTTGCGCCACTTCCCGCCCTCCGCGCTCGGCGGTTCGCCGAAGTAGGCCAACGACGCCCTCGGCCCGGACGGTCAGCCCTGTGCGGCGGAGATCCTCGCCGCCGCCGGTGTGATGCCCGACAGGTCGCGGGGTGTGACGCTGTTGCGGTCGCGGACCGAGCGGCCCAGCGCGTACTGCGGCCACAGGCCAGCCGCCACGCGGCGGCTGCGTTCGCTCCATTCGCGGGCCGGGGCGCTGCTGGTCTTGTAGTAGTTGAGGGCGTAGCCGCCCGTGTGGATCCGCAGCAGGCAGAAACCGCCCGGGTACTCCTTCACGGCGCCCACCTCCTGCAGGGTGACGTGCCGCGCCTGCGGGAGGAGCGTGCGCTTGTTGCGGTGGGTGTGGCCCGCGTGGTGGAGGAAGACGCCGGGGGCGGCGGCGTACGCGTCGAGGATCGCGCGGGCCTGGCGGCGGTTGAGGCGCTGTCCGCTCGTCACGGGGAACGGCGAGTTGCGTACGGTCAGCGGGTGGTGCCCGAAGACCACGGTGGGCTGGTCCTTGTGCGCCCGCACGTCGGCCCGGAACCAGGCGAGTTGCTCGTCGGAGAGCCCGCCCGACCCGGCCCCGTTCCCTCTCTTCTCGTACGTGTCCAGTCCGAGGACGCGCAGGCCGCCGAGGTCGCGGGCGAAGTACGCGGGCCCGTCGCCCGAGCCGCCGTCGGAGGCGGGGAAGGCGTCCAGGAAGTTGTCCCCGCCCTCTTCATGAAGGCCCTGTCGACCGCGCCGGTCGTGGTTTCCGCGTACGACGAAGTAGTCCTGTCCGTGCGTGCCGAATCCGTCCAGGAGCCGCCGGGCCTCCGACAGATCGCGCGGCGCCCCGCCAGCGGATATGTCCCCGGCGGCCAGCAGAAGGCGGGCACCGCGCCGGTGCGCCTCCTCCACCAGGGCCCTGCCCATGATCTCCGGGTACGGGCCGAGGCCGAGCCGCTGGGAGATGCCGCGCATCAACGGCATGCCCGTCACCAGTCCGGCGGTGGTCTCGCCGAGGTGGAGGTCGTTGCAGAGGGCGATCGACAACAGGTGACGGCCGGGAGGGGGTTGGGGCGTGGTGAAGGAGTACGGGCCCGCGTGGGTGCCGAAGCCGTGGAGGGAGGTGCCGACGGCGTTCCCCTTCACCAGGTGCAGGGGTGTGGGCGTGGCCGCCGATCCGCGGGAACGGGCCTGGTAGTAGTACGTCTGGCCGGGTTCGAGGTCCGTCAGCTCCACGTAGTGGTGTGCGGTGTCGCGGTCCTCGGCGGCGGTCCGGTTCAGGTGGGCGGGATGGGTGCCGTAGACGACCTCGCCCTCGGTCACCGCGGGGAGCATCCGCCCGAACCCGTCGTCGCTGCCCGCCACACCGGTGTGCCAGGTGATGACGGCCCGGTCCTCGGTGAGGGTCACGAGTTCCAGATTGACGGCGGAGACGGCGTCGGGGGCGTGATCGGGGTCGGGGTCGGGGTCGTGAAGGTGGCGCGCCTGCGCCGTACCGCGGCGGGCTGCGGAGTGGAGGGCTCGGAGGAGGGCGTGCGGGGCGGCGAGGCAGCATGGCATGCCTGTTTTGTGCCCACGTGCGGTGAACGCGAACTCCTCCGGCTCCCCTACGGCTCCTGGCCGTCGCCTGTCGTCTCGGGGTACGCGACGAAGGTGCCCTTGGCGGGGAGGGTGACGACGAGGCCGCGTTCGCGGAGTTCGCGCGTCGCCCGGCGAGCGGTCAGGTGCGCGACCCCGTACTCCTCCGCCAGGTCACGCTCACCCGGCAGGCGCGCCCCGGGCGACAGTTCCCCGGAGCGGATGCGGGCCTCGATGTGGTCCGCCATCTGCATATAGACGTAAGCAATCTTCGTCGGGTCGATCGGCGACTGCCCTGCCTCTGGTGTCATATCGAACAACGTACGACAGCAGGCAACTGCACGGCTCCTTGGAGCACTGCAAACCGCTATACACTGCCCAGCTATACCCTGTAGCGTGCTTGTTACGTGAAGAACCCCGGCGACGGCGGCAACCGTCCCGGGGCTTGGCCAACGCCTCCAAGGAGCGTCAACGTGCTGGACCCTACTCTCCGCCTCCTCGCCCGGGTGCTGAACCTGTGCACCCCGCGCCCGAGCGGCCGTCACCGCCTGGGGTCACTCCCACCCCTCCGATTCATCCCGGTCCCCCCGCCCCGCTTCGCCTCGGTCCGCAGCCGCCGCGCAGCGGAACACGGCATTCACGGCGTCCCGGTGGCCGCCCGATGACGCGCCCCGCGGTGCGGATGTGCGCCCGCTGCCACCGGGTGACGGCCCAGCCGGTACTGGTCCACGAGGTATACGCGGCGACGGGACCCGGCTTCAACGTGTACGCGTGCCCGGAGTGCGCGGACCAGTACCCGCCGACGACGGACGTACCGGAACTCACGCGACCCCCTCACCGGAGCGCGCGCCTCACCCTGCGCGTGTACACGGTCGACGCGCGGGGCGCCGTGACCGGAGAGCGGAGCAGGGTCGAGATCCGGACCGGCGGAGGAGCGGGCCCGCTGCCGCCGCCACTGCCGCAGACGTCGGCGTATCCGCCGTGCGGGTGCCCGCGCTGCCGGGCGCCGGAGCGCGGAGCGGCTCAGCAGAACTGAGGCGCGTCGGGCCCCGGACGCAGGCCGGCGTCCGGGGCCCGAGGCGTACCCGGGAGCACGTCCGGGTCCGCTGTGCACTCAGACACGATCGGGTCACTCGAACCATCGACTTGCCCCGGTTCCTCCAGGTCCGACCGTCCGCACCGGGAAGTTCGCGGTAGCGAAAGCGTGCACCCCACGGATACCGTCGTGGCTCTTGAATGCATCTAAATCTCACGGGGGTTCACTGTGACGCGCCGCTCTTTGCCCGTTGCTGCCGCGCTCGCCGCAACCGCAGCCCTGCTGCTCACGGCGTGCGGCGGCGGGGACGACAAGTCCAGCGACAACGACAAGATCGCGGGCGCCGACCAGGAATCGAAGAAGCCGACGAAGTCGGCGGAGCCGGCGGGGTCGAGCGAGGACAGCCCCGACGGGGTGGACGTGTCCCTGCCCAAGGACATGAAGCTGAACCTGGTCTTCGACTGGGACGAACCGAAGGCGAAGAACGAGGTAGCGGCGATGGACGACGCCGCCAACTACGTTCGCGCCCTCTACCGGGGCGTAGGCAAGCGCACCGCCGAGGATGCAGCCGTAACCGCCTACTCCACCGGTGAGGGACTGCGCTACGCGGAAGTCCAGATCAACGAGTGGCTCAAGGGCGACTGGACCGCTACCGGCACCCGACGTAACTACGACGCCACTACGCGCTCCACCGCCAATGGCAATTCCGTAGAAGTAGCCTTTTGTACTGATTCCAGCAAGTTTTACGCCAAAGAGGTCAAGACGGGAAAGGTTCTGAAGACCGAACCCAGTCTTGAGGACTTCAGCTATTTCAAGATCATCATGGTCAAGTACCCGACGAGCGACCAGTTGTGGCAGGCGTCCAAGGTGTTCGTGGAGGAGGCGACGAAGTGCCAGTGAACGCAGCGCGGCGCACATCCCTCGGCATCAGTTCGACGGCCTTGACTCTGGTCTTTGGCACTCTTGTCCTCGCGGCACCGGCCCATGCGGCGGGAGGACCCCGCGATGGCACCGGCGCCAGCGCCGATGAAAAAGGCGGGAAGGACTCCACTGGCATCTACGCCGCCGCCAGCGTCCAGTTCTCCGGAGCCGTGACCAAGAGCGGCGGCACCGGCAACGTATCGTCCGCCGACGTCAACTGGACGCCCCCTTCCTGCTGGTACGCCCCGTACCTGGGTGCGAAGGACTTCAAGAAGGAGATGTCCGAGAACCTCAAGACCGAGATGGGCAAGCCCGGCATGACCGGTCACGCGGGCGCGGCGCTCGGTGAGACGCAACGCCACTACGAGGACGACTACGGCTGGACCGACACCCCCGGCTACAAGGACTACAACGTCGACAAGGACGGCGAGGGGATGTTCTGGGCCGGCGTCGAGAACCCGAACGAGCCGGACTACCTCAAGCGCACCTCGTGCAGCGACCTGCCCTTCTGGGTCGACAACGGCGAGGCCCCGCCGCCGCAGTACGAGGAGGCCATCACTCCGGAGATGCTGGCGGCACTCGCGTACCAGCACATGGAACTGCCCGGCACCAAGGTGACGCTCGCCCCTGAGGCGATCACCAAGGTGAATCTGCCGACGTGGGCGTGGCTGGACGAGGCGGTGTTCGACGAGGTCCAGGCGACGGCCGCGATCAACGTCCCCGGCTTCAACATCCAGGCGACCACGACGGCGAAGCCGAAGTCGCTGACGCTCAGCCCGGGTACGGCGGACGCGACGACGATCCCGGCCGACGGCGGCTGCCCCATAGTCGACGGCAGGATCGGCGAGCCCTACGCCAAGGGCAAGGCCGGGGAGACACCGCCCTGCGGGATCATCTACCGCCGCTCCTCCGGTGGCGAGACGCTCCCCCTCAAGGCAGCCCTCACCTGGGAGATCAGCTGGACGGGCACCGGCCAGGCGGGAGCGGTCGGCATGCCGGACGGCACGATCGAGGCCACGCAGAACATCACGGTGGAGGAGATCCAGTCGGTGAACCGCTGACTCTCTTCCCCCGCCCGACCGTCCATCCCCACATGAGTGGCTGTGAAGGGCTATGAGTACCCATGAGTGACCTGCGCCTTGAGGACACCGTCTTCGAGGATCTGAAGAAGACTTTCTCGACGATCAGCGACCGGATGGACAGCGCGCGCCGCACGCTCCGCGGGGCCGACGGCTCCTCGGTCGGCGAGAGCGGGCTCATCGAGGACGTGCACGAGTTCGCCGACGACTGGGGGTACGGCATCAAGCAGCTCGGCAAGCACACCCAGGGCGCCGTGAAGATGATCAACAAGATCGGCGAGGAGTTCGGCAAGCTCGACCACGACCTCGCCGAGTCCCTCAAGACGAAGAAGAAGGACAAGTAGACGTGGCCGGCAAGCGACCCGCCTTCCCCCACATAGGCTGGGATCCGACGCCGGGAGACGTCGACGACACCCGGGACCTCGCGAAGAAGCTCGGGGGCCTGGCAAGCGATCTGAGCACGACTCTGCGGGAGTTGGAGCGGATCGAGGCGGGGGCTTGGAAGGGCAAGACCGCGGTCGCCTTCACCGAGTACGTCGGCCAGGACGTCACGCCGCTCATCAGCAAGAGCCACGACTCCTTCGACAAGGCCTCGCGCGCCCTGCACCGGTGGGCGAACGAACTCCAGGACTTCCAGGACGAGGCGAACCGCCTGGAGAAGTCGGCCGGCGAGAAGCTGGAGGCACGCGAGACGGCCCAGCAGAAGGCCGACGCGAAGGGCGACGGCAAGGGCAGCGAGGACCTGGGCAAGGCCTCCGGCGCGGTCGACGAGGTCACGGGCAAGGTCCACGACCTGGAGGACCGCTACAAGCGGGCCGCCGGCGCGATCAGCAAGGAACTCGACAAGGCGGGCGACATCGCCCCGGACGAGCCGGGCTTCTGGGACAAGCTCACGAAGGGGGTCGCCGACGCTTGGGACGCCACCGGTCAGTGGGTCAAGGACCACGCCGACATGATCAAACTGATCGGCGACCTACTGAGCGACCTGAGCGCGGTTCTGGGACTGCTCGCCATCATCACGCTTCCCTTCCCTCCGCTCGCGGCGATCTTCGGTACTGCGGCACTCATCGCGAGTGGCCTGGCGTTGGCGGCCCACGGGCTGGCCAAGTGGGGCGGTGCAGATGTGAGCTGGATGCAAATGGGGCTCGACGCGGTGGGGATGATGCCGGGTATCGGCATGTTCAGCAAGGGCATCAAAGTGGTCGGTGGCTCCAAAGCCGTGGAAGTCGCCGGCGCTCTCGGCAAGGGATTTCAATACACTGAAATCGGCAGCTCGCGCATCCTGATGGCTTTCGGCA
This sequence comes from Streptomyces liliiviolaceus, assembly GCF_018070025.1. Taxonomy (NCBI): domain Bacteria; kingdom Bacillati; phylum Actinomycetota; class Actinomycetes; order Kitasatosporales; family Streptomycetaceae; genus Streptomyces; species Streptomyces liliiviolaceus. The sequence goes on along the minus strand of NZ_JAGPYQ010000001.1, from coordinate 2,078,595 downwards.
AGAACTCGCGGGGCCTTGAACACGGTCTCGGCAAAGCCGGTCTGATCAAGATCGGCGGAAAATCCGGCGACGTATGGAAAGTCGAACATGCGACCAGCGGTTTGAAATCCCGCATGGGGGGCCTTGCCGCCGCGGGCTATCACGAGGGGCAGTGGCTCGGTTCCAAGGGACTCAACCTGCTGCCCGGAGTGGCGATCAATCCGCTGGGCGCCGGAATCGCGATCGATGCCGGAGCGAAAATCTTGCCCAAGGTCACCAGTATCCATCAGCATGTCGGCGAGGCTCTCTTCCCCGGTGACCAGTTCGAGAAATCAGCCTCGGGTGGATGAGCCGCCTGCGGCGGATGGCAGAGTGGCCCACAGGACAGCGGACTCAGTTTCGCCGAGCAAGCCAGGTGAGAGGGCGCGTACGAACATGAACGTCTGGCAGCCAGAACCGGATGAGACACTCCTCAGTCGTTCTTCGGTCACCTTTGCGTCCGGTGCGGCCACGCGCGTCAAAGGCATGCGCTGGTTCCGCGACACCGACCGCAAAGACATCCAGGGCGAGTTGCCCGGTTGGCCAGAGGGTCCGGTGTACGTGCCCCGCTCAACGGGCGAGTCGATCGGGCGCATCGGCGTCAAGGGCGCGGCAACAGCTCTGGGTGTCGCCGTCATGGCAGTGCTCAGCTCCGCCGGCGGAAACGTCAGCGGCAGCTCCGGCCCCGACTCCGGGAAGGACACGCCGGACGACCACGAGAACGAGGTCGAGGACTTTCCGGTCATGTGGGCCGCTCTCGGCACGACGGCCCGCACATTGCCCTGGCAGCTGGATCCCGGCCGATCTGACGAGAAGCACTACCGGACGCACGCGATTGTCACGGACCGCCGACTGGTCATCGTGGGCCTTCCTCACCTGAAGAAGAACGACAAAATCATTGAGGACGAAGTTCTCTGGGAGACGCCTCTGTCCGCGATCAGCGGGGTGGAGCACCGGGACTTCAAGGACGGGCACGATGTAAAGATCACTTTCACGGACGCCTCGTGGTGCAGGCTGAGCAGCTTCCAGCGGGCCAGACTCACTCGGTATCTTCGGCGCCCTCTCGAAGTGATCCCGCTGGACGCCCTGACACCAGCTCAGCGCAGCGCTGTCGAGGACTTCTTGGCTACTGCCCATGCGCCGGACATCGGGACGCCCGTGGTGACTCGTCGGCCCTGTGGTCACTTCAGGGCCGAGGCTCTGGTGCCCAGCGAGCTCACTTCCCTTTTCGGCGCGGGCAGTCGCTCTCTGAGCATGGATTCCGACGGCAAGAAACTGAATACCGAGGAATACCACCCGGAAGACTTCTGACCCTCACCTGCGTACTTGAACAGAACGGCCTCGCCCCGTATGACCCAGCCCAGCGGCCCCGCCGACATCCTTCCCGGTACTTCCGACGCCCAGGAACCCCCACCCATCTGGTTCCTGGCACCGGAAGGTTTTTTCGCCCTCCCCCTCGCCGCCACTCCCGAAGAGCGGGCCGAACTCTCCCATTCCTTCGTCCGGGAGCTCTATTCCCGCGGCAACGAGAACATCTGGGAGCCCGCCGCTCCCTACTATGCGGCGATGGCCGAACTCATGGCCGGTACAGGAATCTCGTACTCGGCGATGGGGCTGTTCTCCACGGTGGAGGAAGACAGCGAGGAGCCGGACGCCGAGGTGATCAGGCACGAGGGCTCGGCCGGTGTCGCCCAGTGTGCCCTCACTGTCGCGGCGGTACCCACGGACCAGGACAGTGACGACACCGATGTCGTGGCCCAGGGCATTCTCGCGATTCTCTCCGGTGACCCGCATAACGACGCCCGTTGGCTCGACCTGCCGTGTGGACCTGCTGTGTCCTGCGTAACTCTGCGCGAGTACAAGATCAAGCCGGAACTGACAGAGAGCGGAGAGCCGGTGGATCTCCTCACGGGACAGATCCAGGTCCATGTTCCTTTCCCCACAGGTCCCTTCACTGCGGTCTTCACACTCCACACGGCGTCCACGGACTACTGGGCGGAGTTCTGCGACCTGATGGGGGCCGTGCTCCGGACAGTGTCCTTCACGGATCCGCTCGCGGATTCACCGGGGAGCGCGGTTGAAGCAGGCTGAGCGGTGAGGCGGTAGGTCTCGTCACCACCCGATTCAGTTACGTCGCAGTCTCCGTCGGGCCTCTTTCCGAGATTTTCGAAAGTTCATCCACGGAACTGTGGGACAACGCAGGAGAGACGCACTGATGGACTGGCATGTCGCCCCCGACGAAGACCTTCTTTTCCGTATCCCCGTCAAGTTCGCCAGCGGTGTGTCACCCGCGGTGTCCGGCAGCAGATGGTTCCGGGACACCGAGCGCAACGACATCCAGAATGAGCTGACGGGATGGCCCACCGGCCCAGTCTTCACCCCCTGTACGGCGGGCGCCCGGACCGCCCGGCGTGCCGGCCGTGGCTTCCTCACCGTCATCCCTGCCATTGCAAACCTCGTAGCCAACATCGGTGGAGCCCTGGGTTCACCGTTCGGCGGCGTGTCCGGGCAAGGAGAACCCGAGGAACCGGAGAATGAGGTCCACGACTTCCCCGTGCTGTGGGCCGCCCCCGGCACCCTCGCACGTACGGTGCCGTGGCAACTGGACCCCGGCCGCCGCCCGGACGGATACAGCACACATCTCGTTCTGACCAACAGGCGACTGCTCATCCTCGGCGTCCGAAGCGGCGCTTCTGACGAGGCCGAGGTGCTGGGCGATTTTCCGCGGGAATCCGTCACCGCGGCCCGGCAGATGACGTTCAGCGAGATCAACGCGGATGTGCGCATCACCTTCGCCGACCAGTCCTGGATCCGCCTCTTCACCGGCAACCCGACAAGCGCCGAAAAACTCGCCGGAATCCTCAGCGGAAAAATGGAGGCGCTACCCGAAAGCGCCCTGACGGAAGCACAGCGCCAGCGGGTCTCACGATTCGTGGCGCACCTGCGCGGCACCGCACACCCGCCCGTGTACATCAGGCTGCCCAGCGGCATCGTCCTCGTCGAAGTCCCAACCCGCTCCAAAGCCGGAAAAGGTGTATTCAGTACGTCAACGATCCTGATGGACGCCTCCGGAGAGGCGGCGGAACCGGCTCCCGGCGACTTGTAAGCCTCCAAGGACGCTTCTCCAACGAATTCAATCCAGGGGGAAACAAGATGGCAGGATCCGCCAAACCCCGCCGACGCAGAGCGGCCGCCGCCTCGCTGCAGTACGAACACCGCCCCGGCAGCAGGTCGGTGCGCGAGGAAAAGGGATCCGGCAAGAGCAGCACACTGTTCGGGTGCCTCGTGTTCCTCTCCTGCACCGCCGTGTTCGTCCTGCTCGCCCTTTCGAGCGGTTACTGGGGCGACGACACATGAAAGTGGGCCGCCGACGAGTGGCCGGGCGGTACGTACGGCTTCGCAGTGTTCATGGGAGCGCTCGTGCCCTGCGTCCTGGTGCTCTTCATCAAGGCCCTCTCCCCGCTGAACAGGCAGTTCTGGAAGGCTCACACCGCCCGCTCGATCGGCCGCACGCTGCTGGCCGTCGCGTGCGGAGCGGTGATGCTGCAACTCGTATCGCTGATCTTCGTCGCCCAGGACACGGGCAAGTGGGGCCGCGGGGTATCGAGTCCGCCCAGTTGGACCTTCCGTACCCAGCCGTGGCTGTGGGCCGTCGGGTTGGTGGCGACTGTCGTCACGGCCGCGCTGTGGATCACCGTGGCCATGGTCCTCGACGGGCGGCGTACGCGGAACGGTGATCCCAGCCCCACCAGCCCCACCAGCCCTGCCAGTCCGAATTGAGCCGTTATGCGGTTCCTCGCGGGAAAGTTCGCTGTGGCGAAAACACACCCCCCACGGCTAGCGTCGGTCGGCATGCAGCAGACCCCGCCGTCCAGCCGGAGTGCCGTGAGCGCCGAGAGCCCCGACAGCGCAGAGAATCCCGGGAGCGACGACGGCAACGAAGCCGCCGGGAGTGAGAACGTCTTCGGGCTCATCACGCCCGAGGACTGGTATCGCATCCCGCTCCAGCCCGAGGACCGTCGGGAAGCGTCCGTGAGCGCACTGGTCAAAAGGCAGTTCGCGGGCGTGGACGACCAGCCCGCGCTTCGGCGGCAGGCGCAGGAGCAGCTGCTGGGCGCGGCCGAGGCGGGCGTCGAGCAGGGCGGAGTGGTGCTCTACCTGTCGTTCCTGGAGGCGGCGGGGATTCCGCTGTCGGCCTCCCTACTGATCTCGCGCCTGCAGCGGCGGTTCGACGCCCTCGACACGGTCTCGGCGCTGTCCGACAAGGGCGAGACCTCCCAGGTGCGCCTGCCGGCCGCCGGGCGGGCCGTCCGTCGGCGGCGTACGGAACGGACCCGGGAAGCGCGGCGGCTCGGCTCCGAGTTCGAGGACACCGTCGTGGAGTACTTCGTCCCCGTACCGGACCGGGACGAGGTGCTCATGCTGACGTTCAGCACCCCGTTGGAGCCGATCGCCGACGCGATGGCGGAACTCTTCGACGCGGTCGCCAGTACTCTGCGCTGGCAGAAAAAGGCCTGACAGAACAGCAGGCGAATCAGCAGGCGAATCAGCAGGCAAAACACCTGGCAAAACAGTGGAAGCACGGGGGTAGCACGGATGGGTGACGAGCGGCTCAGAGTCTCCACCGACGATCTGCACACGGCAGGCGTGGGACTGCGGTCGGTGGCCACGGAGTTCGAGGGGCTCGACAAGCTCCTGGACGCGTACGACCGCCGGACCGTCGGCCACAAACTGCTGCAGGAACGGCTGCAGGAGTTCTCCGACGGCTGGAACGACAACCGCGAGAAGATGATCGAGGAGATCAAGGGGCTCGGCGAGGTGGCCAAGACGGCGGGCGAGGCGTACACCGAGATCGACGATCAGCTCTACAAAGCCCTCATCGGCAAGGACAAGAAGTGACGCGCCCCGCCGACCACCGCTGGGAGGCGCTGGGCGAGAGCGGGGACCCGGTGCCCGGCGACGTGGACGACCTCAAGGCGCTCGCCAAGCGCTTCACCGCCACCGCGAAGACGATCTCGGACTCCGCCGCCGCGCTGCGCCGCCTCGGCGACCAGAAGAGCTGGGACTCCAAGGCGGGCCGGGAGTTCGCCGAGAAGGCCGACGACACCGCGAAGACGGTGAGCAAGGCGCACAAGCGGTACGAGGAAGCCGGTATCGCGCTGAAGGAGTACCACACGGCCCTTGAGGAGATCCAGGAGGACGCGGACCGGCTCCTCGGACAGGCCGAGACGAAGAGCGGAGACCTGACGACCGCCAGGTCGAAGGCCGACACCCCGCCCAAGGACACCGACGAGGCCGGGCAGAAGAAGCTCGACGGAGCAGTGACGGATCTGCAGGGCGACCTCGACGGCCTGCGCGACAAACTCGCCCCGCTCAAGACCCGTCACGACACGGCGGGCAACACCGCCGCCAAACGCATCCACCAGATCACCGAGGGCGACGACCTCAACGACTCCTGGCTGGACGAGCTGCGCGACACCCTGAAGATCGTCGCCGACATCGCGGGAGCCGTCGCGGCCGTCTGCGGGCTGGTGGCGCTCCTGGTCGGCTGGATCCCGGTCATCGGGCAGGCGATCGCAGGTGTCCTCGGCACCATCGCACTGATCGCGACCGCCATCTCCCTGGTCTGTCATCTGCTCCTCGCCATCAACGGCGACGGATCGTGGGGCGACGTCGCCATGGACGTACTGGGCCTCGCGACCTTCGGCATCGGCCGGGTCTTCTCCGCCGGCGCCAAACTCGCCGCCACGGCCGGCCGCAGCCGTGTGTGGACCGCGGCGGCCCAGTACGTACGCGGCTGGAACCCCGGTCTCAACGCGGCCGCGCGGCGCGCGCTGGTCGTCGAGATGGTCGGTGCGCGCGCCGGAGCGACCGCGTCGGCCGCCGCGCCCAACGTGGGCCTCGGAGCCGCCTTCAGGGGCCTCGGCACCTCCTTCGCCGACGACCTCGGCACGATCCGGGGCAACTGGCGGGACCTGCTCAAGGTCGGCGACAACGTCTCCGCCGTCCGTGACGCCTGGCGCGCGGGCGGTGCGCGTGGCCTGGCCAGCATGTACGTGGGCCCGGGAATGGTCGACGAGCTCTCCCGGATCAAGAACATCGACCCGTCGGACCTGAGCATCATCGGTACGCCCGACGCGTTCAAGCAGGCCATGCAGTACAACTCGTGGGCGCTCGGGGCGACGGGAACGGGGGCGACCTCCGACACCAAGAGCTTCATCGGCCTCTTCGGGGGCGACGACATCGACGTGACCGGCCCCGACGCCTCACTGGCGGGAAGGTAGCCACCGATGCCCACCACCGACACGGCCACGGAGACCGCGGCGGCCGACTGGCACCAGTGCCGCGTCACGCTGCCCGCCGCGCACAACTGGCTCGTACTGGACCTCGCCACCCCACGCCCCGGTGAGTGGGCCCGGTCCGCGGCCGACGAGCACTTCGCGGCGGACGTACCCGACGACCTGCGTACGGCGTTCGCCCAGGACGTGCTCTGGTACCGCGATGTCGCCGCCCGCCAGAAAGCGCTCTGCGCCGCGCTCCTCGCGCCTCAGGACGGTGGCGTGGCCGCCTTCTACTGCGTACGGGAACTGGCGGGCATCCCCGCCGGGTCGCTGCGCCTGGACGTGCTGCGCGCGGAGGCGGAGAGCGCCGAGGGGCCGTTCTTCCGGCCGCCGGAGATCACGGAGGTGGAGCTGCCGCTGGGGGCCGCACTGCGGGTGCACCGCCTGGAGCCGACGGATCCGGGCGCCGACAGCGGCACGGTACTGGAGGGTGTGGCGCACTACGTCCTGCCGCGGGCGCATCCCACGGCACTGGAGTGCCGCCTGCTCTGGGGAGCCCTGGGGCTGGGTGAGGAACTGGGCCGGATGGCGGACGAGTTGGCGCAGTCAGTGCGACTCGTCTGAAGCGTCGCCCTGCCCGCGCCCCCGGCCCCGGGAAGTGCCCTGCGACGTACCCAGCAGTCCCTGTACGCCGTCGAGCCCGAACCGCTCCCACGGCACGAGCGCCAGCGGCATCCAGCTGAAGCCGACGACGAAGACGCTCACCAGGGTGGTCGCTCCCTCGGGCAGGAGCCGGCCGAGCTGCGCCACGACGAAGGAGACCAGCAGCAGATAGACGCCGAGGAGGAGGGTGCCGATCACCTTGAAGAGAGCCTCGCCGGGTCCGGTCCTGGGCTTCTCCTCGGTCCCGCGGACCGCCGCGAACAGGATCAGCGGCACCAGCAGGCCCGCCAGACCGCCGGCGCCGATGCCGCCGACGACCAGGGCGTTGCGTCCGTCGTCCGGCACCGCCGCCGACAGGAACGAGTCGTCGGCCAGGCCGAGGGCCAGGGCGACGCCCGCATAGCCACCGAGCGTCATGGTCGCCAGCACGAGCAGCAGCCCGGCGCCGAAGGCGACGTTCCCCGCGACCGACCGCCCGGAGCTTTGCGCCCGGGGCTTCCCGGCCCCTGATCCGACAGACATGGACTCTCCCATTCCTCACGGGGTTCGGACGAGGATAACTGGCCAGGGCGACCATGAGGCAGGGCCGTCGGCGACAGGGACGTCGCCACCGAACATTGGCCGACCACCAGTCGACGGACGGACTGGACAGTCGGGTTGCCGAGCCGACGTCGTCAGCGCACCAACAGAACTGCCCTACACGTTCACCTTTTGACGTCAGATCCAGTGCAGCGTTTCCGCCACCGCGTCGAACAGCTCCACCATCTGGTCGGCCAAAGGATCGACAGGCGTCGAGAAGGTCATGCTGAGCACGTTGCGGGTGGCAGGGATGGGAATATGGAAGGCGACGGTTGTGGTGGGCAAGGTGTTACCCATCTGCACCTCAGGGTCGGGATCCTCCCGGTATCTTTCCCGTGCAGCCTTTCCGGCCACCGGAAGGTCGACCAGTGCGACGTGTTTGGCGGGCGCCTCCAGATATTCCGCCAGCTGATGAACGGTCGCGTTGCGAGGCCAGGAATCAGGCGGGCAAATGGATACCAGAAGCGAGGAGGCCAGAGGGACATCTCCTACCGTCAGAGTCGAAATGTATAGCTCGATTCCGCCGCGCCGGAATGCCGTCTTCGCCTGCTTCTGCAGATCACGCATCACCCGTTCCTTGACGTGCGGAGCATTGTCCACACCGCGGAACTGCTGATCGGCAAGGGCAACAATTCCCTGGTCTCGGAGTTCGGGCTCCAGCCGGATTTTGAACCAGCCGTCCGGGACGATCAGACCATAGTCTTTGGGAGGGGAATCCCATTCGATTGCGTCAGGCACAGAAATCTTCCCCGTCGGACTGCACCGGTGCGACACTCAGTGAGTCAATCATGCTGTCCACCATGCGTGCGAGCTCCTCGGAATACTGGACCGTCGTCCATCGAACCGTCACCAACACCACGTCGTCATTGACCGCAGGGCACACGGCGTACCTGATGAACTCGGACAACCGACCTCGCCCGAAAAGCTTTTTCTCCTTCATGGCCGCTTGCACCCGCACCGCGGGCCCGGCCGACAGATCCACGTAACGCACGTCCGAATCGCCGACCACCTCCATGTTTTCCCATTCGAGAAGCATGGGCTGAATATCCCCGGGCGTGGGCTGCACCCCATCATCACCGAAGACGGCGAGTTCCAGATCGGCGATACTGACCCCCGAGTCCGTATAGTAAGTCCCCGCTACGACCGCGCCGCTCTCGTGGGCCTTCATCGCCACGCGAGCCATACTGTCGACCAGCGACGTCTTCTGAACAGCAAGACTCAACGGATTAAACTGAGCAACCCGAGCAGCAGCCAATTTCTGGGCTGTCGCCTTGGATCCATCGGGCAAAGTAAGGTCCACCCAGCCCGGCGCAAGGTCAAGTGAATACCTGTACTCAAGGTCGTCGCTACTCATGTACGCCTCTCAGCTCTCAGCCGGGCAGTAGGGGGTTGATTTCCGGGTCGGCCGCAAGGCCACCGACAGTGATCACGGATCCAGTAAGAGAAATAGCACTTGCTTTACTGGAGATTTTATTGATGGCAGAGATCTCTGGAAGCTCCTTCGCGGCAATTTTTGCCGCGTTCACCTCAGCGGCCACTCCGGAATCCAGGAACGTGAAAGATTTGAATCCTCCTTGCGCTCCGAAAGTCTGTCTCATGCCTCTCCACGACTCAGGCCTTCCTACAACCTTGATGTTGCTCCAAGAGTCCTTGAGTCCGGACGGCGAGAGAAGATGATCCTTGAAAGGCTCTCCGAATGCCTTGAGTTTTTCCCTGGCAGTGAGGCTTGATCTCTGTCCGGCAAGTCGGTTCAGCTTCTGCCTGTCTCGCTTGGCGATATTTCCCGCTGCACGCGCTCCTGGCCTGCTGACGGCTCTCTGAAGTCTGGGCAGCGTCTTGGCGAGATACTTTCCGGCATACTTGCTGAAAGCCTTACCGATACCTGCCGCGAGAAACCCGAGAGCGGCAACCCCAAGGTCCATCCAGTCCGCGTCACCTCTGGCAAATTGAATCACCGTGCAGACGAGCCCGATAAGGCTCGCAGTCATGGCAATCGTCCCCAGAACCCCGGCAAGCGCCTGCCCGATGATCGGAATCCAGCCCACAAGCATGGCAGCGACACCGCAAGCCGTTGCAATTTTCGCCGACCAGTTGTTCACTTCATCAAGGAAGCTGTCCCAATAGCCATCCTTCAAAGAATCGTGAGAGATGATGCCATCGATGGCCTCACGAGCTTTCCTTGCCGCATCATCTCGAATTTGTTTCGCAGACTCGACCTTCTCTCGCGCCGCCTCGATTTCTCCGGACGCCAGATCCAGCTTGCCTTCCAGCTTTTCCTTGTCCTCTTTTACGTTACTGCCCGAGAGACCGTCGATACTCTTCCGGGTCGCACTCCTCCTCTCATCCGCTTCTCGCGCTTCCCTCAACGCCGAATCGGCGATCTTCTGCGCTCGATTCAGATCGGATGCATAGTTCGTCGACGGGGCATGCAACTGGTCCTGATAGCCGCCACCCACCTCGTGGATGGTGGAACCGATTGCGACGGCCGCCGCATCGTACCTTTTATAGGCGGCCTCCAGCTTCCCTTGGCTGCCCTCGGCCTTTTTTCGGAACTCCTTTCCGGCATCAGAATCCCACGAGTCGACCTTCGAGATCGCTTTGAGGTTTCTGACCTGTCGACCGAGCTCGTCCGCTGTCTTCCGCAGCTTCTTTCCGAGCCCCACGAGCTGATCCGGATCGCCGGGAACAGGGTCGGCATCCGCCAGAGGATGCCAATCGCGCGGTCGCCCACTCATCTTCGCTACCCCCGCTTACTCTTCTTCGGTTCCTCTGCACCGCGAATCGCATCCGCCAACTGCTGATCGATGGCCTCGTACGCCTCCGCAGCAGCTTTCGCGATCTGGGACAGCGCGTCGATCTCTTCCGTCAGCTCTTTCCGGCTGAGCTTCCAGTTGTCGACGAAATCTTCGAACTTTTCCTTGAGATCGTTCTCCCCGAAATCTTCGTCATACTTTCCTTTGAGATCCTCAAGGCCGTCGAATGACTTCTTGATGCTGCCGAGCCCTCGACCCATGCCGCGAATCACCTCAAGGTCTTCGATTCGCGTATATTCGCCCACAGTCACCCCCTGCTTCGCGCCCTGCCGTCAACGCATCGTCCCCAACGCAAACTGGTGCGGCAGGGCACTGTCGTGCCCCAACCGCACCAGTTCACACGATCACCGGGCTGTCCCAGCCACCCGAAGGCGGCAAACCACCCAAAAGCAGCCTCAGCCCTTGACACCCTTGGCCAGCTCGTCATCCAGGTCCTGGTACGCCTTCGCGGCGCTCGTGAGGAACTTGGACATGCCCGTCAGGCCGTCGATCGTGTCCTTCGCGCCCTTCTTGAACTCCGTGAAGGAGTCCTCGAAGGCCTGCGAGCCCTTGCGGGTGGTGTAGCCGTCCTTGACGAGGCCCTGGATGTAGCGCTCAAGGGCGTCGAGCTTCTCGTCGATCTTGTCCTTGGCGTCGGTCAGCTTGGTAGCCGCCTTGTGCATCTCGTCATAAGTGATATCTGCATCTTTGCCGCCGGCCATGTGGCGTCCTCCGAAACAACTCGACTTGCCGCAGGGCCAACCCCCGTGGCTCCCGTTGCGGATGATGCGATCGTCCGCTGAGCATGCAGCTTACGCAGGACGCTTGCAGCAGCACACCCCGGTTCCGGCAAGAGCCTTCAGGGAACCGGCACATACGCCGTTGCCTGTGGGAAGGGTGGAGCGGATATCGTCACGGGTCAGTACGCGGGTCAGTGCACGGGGCGGTATTCGGCAGCCCCGAGCTGGCAGCAGGGGTATACGGGAGGACGATCGTGCGCCTGACTCTGACCGTCGTCGATCCGCTCGGCGGCGCCAGCGCCGACGTGGTGCTCGACGCGGATCCTGAGTCCTCCATGGGGGACATAGCGAAGGAGCTGGCCTCACACGTCGGCTACAGCGGTGGGGCCCAGATCATCCCCATCGGCCAGCAGCACGGGACGCCCCCGGCCGGCGGCGGCTCGCCGATCGTCTACGTCGACGGCCATCCCGTCGACCCGGGCGCCACCGTCGGGACCTCCGCACTGCGCGAAGGCGCCGTCGTCAGCCTGTACGACCCCGCCGGCTGCCTGCCCGGCGAGCCGACCGGGCTCGTCGAACTGCGCGTGGCGAGCGGGCCCACCGCGGGCGCCGTGCACCGGCTCGGCATCGGGCGGTACGACATCGGCAGCGGCCCCGCCTCCTCCATCCGCGTCGACGACCCCGAGCTGGCCGCGCGAGCGCTCACGTTGTCAGTTGCAACGGACGGAACCTGCCAGGTCGCCCTCCACGGGGAGGACAAGGGGAACATCACCCTCGACGGTGAGCCCCTTGAGGAGAAGGACGGGAAGACCAAGACCGACTGGCCTCTCGGCGCTCAGATCGCCGTCGGCAACACCCTCTTCGAGCTCGACCGCTACTCCCCGCCGAACGCCGCCCTGAAGTGGTCCGAGGACGGCACCGGCCTCGACTACAACCGGCCGCCCCGGCTCCAGCCCCCCGAGCGCCAGACCCGGTTCAAGCTGCCGGCGAAGCCACGTGACTTCGAGGCCCGGCCGCTGCCCTGGCTGATGGCGGTGACCCCGCTCGTCGGCGCCGTCGTGGCCGTGATGATCTTCGGGCGCTGGTACTACCTGATCATGGCGTTGCTGAGCCCGGTCATCCTGTTCGGCAACTACTTCATGGACAAGAAGCACGGGCGCAAGTCCCATGCGAAGCAGGTCAAGGAGTACAAGGAGCACAAGGAGCGGATCGAGAAGGACGCCCAGGACGCCCTCCTCGACGAACGCCTCGACCGACGGCAGGCCGTGCCCGACCCGGCCTCCGTGCTGTCGCTGAGCACCGGCCCTCGCACCCGCCTGTGGGAACGGCGCCGCACCGACGCCGACCATCTGCTCCTCAGGGTCGGCACGGGCCAGCTGCCCTCCGAGGTCGTGCTCGACGACCCCGAGCAGGACGACCACAAGCGCGAGGTCACCTGGCAGATCGAGGACGCCCCCGTCGCCGTACCGCTGCGCGAACGCGGTGTCGTCGGCATCGCGGGACCCGGCGACTCGGCGCAGGCGATCGGGCGGTGGATCGTCGCGCAGAGCGCCGTCCTGCACAGCCCCCTCGACGTCCAGTTCTACGTCCTCACCGAGAACAGCGCCCAGCAGACCTGGGACTGGGTCCGGTGGCTGCCGCACTCCCGGCCCTCCGGCGCCCAGGACACCAACGTCCTGATCGGTACGGACGCCGAGACCGTCGGCGCCCGCATCGGCGAGCTGACCCAGCTCCTCGACGCCCGCCAGAAGGCGGCCAAGGAGAACGGCCGCCAGACCAACTTCACCGACCCGGACATCGTCGTCGTCTGGGACGGCTCCCGCCGTCTGCGGTCCATGCCCGGCGTCGTACGGCTGCTGCGCGAGGGCCCCGCCGTCAGCATGTACGCGATCTGCCTGGACGCGGAGGAGCGGTTCCTGCCCGGCGAGTGCCAGGCCATCGTCATCGCCGAACCGAAGCCCAGGGAACGGGAGAAGTCGCAGGACCGCGGCGCCTCCGGGGGCGTCCCGGCCGCCCCGGCCGGCCTCGGCTATCAGGCGGGCCCAGGTGGCTTCCCCTCCTTCCAGGCCTGGCACACCGCCGAGGCCGACGACCGGCAGGAGGGCGAGGAGAAGCCGCTCGAACTGCGGCTGCGCGTCGAGCAGACAGGCACCGCCCGGGTCAGGAACGTACGGCCGGACTTCGTGTCGTCCGCCTGGTGCGCGCGCCTGTCCCGCGCCCTGTCCCCCATCCGGGACATCAGCGGCGAGACGGAGGACTCGGCGCTGCCCGGCTCCAGCCGGCTGCTCGACGTCCTCCAGCTGGAGCCGCCGACGAGCGACGCGGTCGCCGCACGCTGGCGCATGGGCGGGCAGTCGACGATGGCCGTCGTCGGTGAGTCGTACGACGGACCCTTCGGCATCGACATCCGGCGGGACGGGCCGCACGGCCTGATCGCCGGTACGACCGGTTCCGGAAAGTCGGAGCTGCTGCAGACCATCGTGGCGGCCCTCGCCGTGGCCAACACGCCGGAGAACATGACGTTCGTCCTCGTCGACTACAAGGGCGGCGCGGCCTTCAAGGACTGCGTCAACCTGCCGCACACCGTCGGCATGGTCACCGACCTCGACGCCCACCTCGTCGAGCGCGCGCTGGAGTCCCTCGGCGCCGAACTGCACCGCCGCGAGCACATCCTGGCGGCCGCCGACGCCAAGGACATCGAGGACTACCAGGACCTCGTACGCCGGGAGCCGTCCCACCGGCCGCTGCCGCGTCTGCTCATCGTCATCGACGAGTTCGCCTCGATGGTGCGCGATCTGCCCGACTTCGTGACGGGGCTCGTCAACATCGCTCAGCGGGGCCGTTCGCTCGGCATCCACCTGCTGCTCGCCACCCAGCGGCCGAGCGGTGTCGTCTCCCCTGAGATCCGCGCCAACACCAACCTCCGTATCGCGCTGCGCGTCACGGACGGCGGCGAGTCGAGCGACGTCATCGACTCCCCCGAGGCCGGACACATCTCCAAGAACACGCCCGGCCGCGCGTACGTCCGGCTCGGCCACGCCTCGCTCGTGCCCTTCCAGTCCGGACGGGTCGGCGGCCGGCGGCCCGGAGCCGCCGACCCCCGGCTCCTCGCGCCCTGGGCGGGCCCGCTGGAGTGGGCGGACCTGGGACGGGCCGCGCTGGTCAAGCCCAAGGTCGAGGCGCGGGAGGAAGAGGAGATCACCGACCTCAAGGTGCTCGTCGACGCCGTCCGGGACGCCAACCGCTCGCTCGGCATCCCCTCGCAGCACAGCCCCTGGCTGCCCGCGCTCTCCGAGACGCTGCTGCTCGACGAGGTCGAGGTGCCCGCCGCCGCGGCGCTCGCACCGGGGAAGCTCCCCCCGGCCCCGTACGGCGTCGAGGACATCCCCGCCGACCAGGCCCGCCGCCCTGTCGTCGTCGACTTCTCCTCCTTCGGGCATCTCATCGTGGGCGGCGCGCCCCGCAGCGGCCGTTCGCAGATCCTGCGGACCCTGGCCGGCTCGATCGCCCGTACGCACTCCTCGGCGGACGTGCACCTCTACGGCATCGACTGCGGCAACGGCGCCCTCAACGCCCTGACGCGGCTGCCGCACTGCGGAGCCGTCGTCGCGCGCAACCAGACGGAGCGGGCCGTACGGCTGATCACCCGCCTCAAGGGCGAGCTGACCCGGCGTCAGGACCTGCTGTCCGACAAGGGGTTCGCCGACATCGGCGAACAGCGGGCGTCCGTCACCGAGGAGGAGCGGCTGCCGCACGTCGTCGTGCTGCTCGACCGGTGGGAGGGCTGGCTGCCGACGCTCGGCGAGTACAACCACGGTGAGCTGACCGACGAGTTGCAGACGATGATGCGCGAGGGCGCGAGCGTCGGCATCCACCTCGTCGTCACCGGTGACCGGCAGGTGCTGCTCGGCCGGATGGCCTCGCTCACCGAGGAGAAGTACGGTCTGCGGCTCGCCGACCGTTCCGACTTCACGATGCTCGGCATCAACGCGCGCAAGGTGCCGGAGGAGATCCCGCCCGGCCGCGGCTTCAAGAACGAGTCGGCCATCGAGACGCAGTTCGCGCTGCTCTCCGACGACGTGAGCGGTCAGGGGCAGGCCGCCGCGCTCGCCACGATCGGTGAGGCGGCCACGGCCCGGGACACCGAAGTGCCGCGTGCGCGACGGCCGTTCAGGGTGGACTCGCTGCCCTCCCGGATCGGTTTCGCCGAGGCCTGGGAGATGCGGGATCCGGCGGTCGCCCGGTCCAGGCTGTGGGGTCTGGCGGGCATCGGCGGCGACGACATCATGGCGTTCGGCCCGGACCTCTCACAGGGCGTACCGACGTTCGTCGTCGCGGGCCCGGCGAAGTCCGGCCGCAGCACGGCCCTGTTGAACCTCGCCCGCTCGTACCTCCTCCAGGGCGTACGGCTCGTCATCGCGGCCCCGCGCCCGTCCCCGCTGCGCGAACTCGACGGCCAGGACGGCGTGTTGAAGGTCTTCACCGACGACGACATCGAGAGCGACGACTTCAACGAGGCGATCGAGTCGGCGAGCCCCGAGGAGCCCGTCGTGCTCATCGTCGACGACGGCGAGGTCCTGGAGGACGCGGACTGCGAGCGCGAGCTGAAGCGGCTCGTCCAGCGCGGCGCCGACCGCGGCCTCGCGCTGGTCATCGGCGGTGACGAGGAGGAGGTGTGCAGCGGCTTCTCCGGCTGGCAGGTCGAGGCCAAGAAGGGCCGCCGCGGCCTGCTGCTCTCCCCGCAGGACTCCGGCGCCGGTGAACTGATCGGCATCCGGACGACCCGCAGCATGGTCGGCGGCCCGGTCACCCCCGGCAAGGGCATGCTGCACCTGGGCAACGGCGAGACGATCACGGTCACCGTGCCGCTGTAGACGACGGGTGGCCGGAGACGGCGGTGGGCCGGAGGGGTGTCGCACAGGACACCGCTCCGGCCCACCGCCGTTTCAGCCGCCCCCGCTACCCCACCTTCGACATCCGAGCCACCGGATCGCCCGCGTCCGCGTTGTCCGTCTCGTAGCGCAGGTCGTCGCCGACCGGGATCAGGCGGACCTCGTGGCGGCCCGTCGTGCACTCGGACGTGGTGGACGGCTTGGCCACGCTCGTGGCGATCAGCTGTCCGGCCGCCACCTTCTTGAGGTAGAGGTCGGTGTCGCAGGTGCCGCCGATGAGGTCGGTCTGGCGGAACGTGCCGAGCCGGTCGCCCTTCGCCGCCTGGCCGACCGTCACCCGGAACGTGCCCATGGGGAGTTTCCCGTCGAGGGCGTAGCCGTCGCCTTCCCAGGTGCCGAGGTACGACGTCGGGATCGCGCCCTCACCGGTGGTGGGGCTGCCGCTGGGGCCGGCGCTGCGCCCGGCCGAGGGCCCGGCGCTGGCCGTGGGCGGTGTCCCGGCGGGCCCCGCGTCGCTGGTGTCGTCCGAGCCGCTGCCCGGCAGCAGGTCGAACACGAACACCGAGCCGAACGTCACCGCCGCCAGCGCACCGGCCACCGCGAGCGCGACCGTGCAGCTCAGCCTGCGTCCCCGGCCGCCCGCCCCCGGCACGGAGGTCGCGGCCACACTGACGGACACCTTGCCGGGAGCGGCGGCGGGAGCGGGGGCGTCCCGCGGCTCCGGTACGTACGTGGAGGCGGCGCCCGGGTACGGGGTGTGCGGCCCGTTGTGGGAACCGGGGACGTAAGGCGAGTACGGGGAGGGCGAGGGCGAGTAGGACGCGTACGAGGGGTCCGGCGGGCCGAAGACCCCAGGCACCTCGGGTGCCTCGGGTGCCCCGGCCGCCGAAGGACCGTCCTCCGAAGCGCTGTCCACCGAAGGCCTGCTGAAGTCCACCACCCCCGAAGGCGCCCCCTCCGCCGCCCCCTCCGCCACCTCCAGGTTCAGCAGGCGTACGGCGCTGCGGCTGACCTGTTCCACCAAGGGGCCCGGCAGCCATCCCGCCGCCACCAGCCGGGCCGCGCCCTGAGGGGCCAGTGCGGTCGCGAGGTCCGCCGGGGAGGGGCGGGCCGACGGGTCCTTGGCGAGGCAGCCGGCCACCGTCTCCCGCAACGCGCCGGACAGCGCGCCCAGTTCGGGCTCCTCGTGGACCACCTTGTAGAGCAGTGCGGCCGAGGAGTCGCCGGGGAACGGGGACGAGCCCGTCGCCGCGTACGCCAGCACCGCGCCGAGGGAGAAGACGTCGGCCGCGCCGGTGACACCCTTGCCGAGGATCTGCTCGGGCGACATGTAGCCGGGCGAGCCGATGGAGACGCCCGTCGAGGTGAGGGACGCCGTGCCGTCGGTCGCGCGGGCGATGCCGAAGTCGATGAGGAGGGGGCCGTCGAGGGTCAGCAGCACGTTCGACGGTTTGACGTCGCGGTGGACCAGGCCCAGGCCGTGCACGGCGGTCAGCGCCTCGGCGAGGCCGGCGCCGAGGACGCGTACCGAGTGGTCCGCGAGGGCGCCGTTGTCGGTGACCGCGGCGGTCAGTGTGGGGCCGGCGGCGTAACCGGTCGCCACCCACGGGATCCGGGCGTCCGGGTCGGCGTCCAGGACCGGGGCCGTGTACGCGCCGCCCACCCGCCGCGCCGCCTCCACCTCGCGGCGGAACCGGGCGCGGAACTCCTCGTCGAGCGCGAAATGCGGGTGCACGATCTTGACCGCGACGGTACGGCCGCCCGCGCTGCGGCCCAGATAGACGCGGCCCATCCCGCCGGAGCCGAGCCGGCCGAGCAGCCGGTAGGGCCCCACCACCGTGGGTTCATCGACATCGAGCGGCCGCATGCGCCCGCACCTCCCCCGTCCCCCGTGGACCCATGGCCCCGTAAACCCGTGTGCGTCTGTCCGTCGTCCCCGGGTGTCGTCCCCCGGACGAGCCGCACGCACTCCTGCAGGGTAGTGCCGCACGCCCCGCGCACTCAGGGCCAGGCAGCTCAGGGCTCCAGCAGGTCGACCTTCACGTCCGCCGGGAAACCGGTCGTCGGCCCGACCCGGCGTGCGAACTCCGTGACCGCCTCCAGCTGCGGTGCGCCGAAGCGGAAGTCGAGCGTCGTGAAGTAGCGCTCCAGGACCTTCTCGTCGAAGGCCTCCCAGCGGGCCGCCTGCTCGGCGACCTTGCCGACCTCCTCCAGCGACAGGTCGCGGGAGGCGAGGAAGGCCTCGTGCACCTTGCGGGTGAGGACCGGCTCGCGCTCCAGGTAGTCGCGGCGGGCGGCCCAGACCGCGAAGACGAAGGGCAGCCCCGTCCACTCCTTCCAGAGGGCGCCGAGGTCGTGCACCTGGAGGCCGTAGCGCGGGCCGTCCAGCAGATTGGCGCGCAGAGCGGCGTCGCCGATCAGCACCGCCGCGTCGGCCTCCTGCATCATCAGGCTGAGGTCGGGCGGGCAGGTGTAGTAGGACGGCTCGACGCCGTACCGCTCGGACAGGAGGAGCTGCGCGAGGCGTACGGACGTGCGCGAGGTCGAGCCGAGGGCGACCCGGGCGCCGTCGAGCTCGTCCAGGGGGACCTGGGAGACGATCACGCAGGACATCACGGGGCCGTCGCAGCCGACCGCGATGTCGGGGAAGGCGACCAGCTCGTCGGCGTGCTTGAGGAACTCGACGAGGGTGATGGGCCCGATGTCGAGATCGCCCCGCACGAGCTGCTCGCTGAGCTTCTCCGGGGTGTCCTTGGTGAGCTCGAAGTCGAGCAGCGTGCCCGTCCTCGCGAGCCCCCAGTACAGGGGCAGGCAGTTCAGGAACTGGATGTGGCCGACGCGCGGCCGTGAGCGGCGGGCGTCGGGACGCCCCTCGGGAGACTCAGGAGAATTGTCCACATCGCGAGGCTAGCCCCCATGCGGTACGGTGCAGGATCCAGGGTGCCCGAGTGGAGTACGAAACCGCTTCAACCTCCCGTGTCAACCCCTGTGACACCGAGTGATACCGCTACGTCAGCCCCTTTGGCGGACCCGCCAAACTTCCGGGTGACGTGATCTTGCCCTCTATTGCTTTCGGCTGCCCTCCTGGGTAAGGTCGTCCGCAAGTTGCAGTTTGGTTTCCCTTGCAGTACAGAGCCTGCGGAGCATGTGACCGCGGGCTCTCGTCGTTTTCAGACGAATGCGGTTGTTTACAAGGTTTTGTTCACAAGCTTTTGTTTACACCTTGCAGGTTCTGGAGCAGGGCAACCCTTTGGGCCCAAGGAGGGCTTATGGCTACCGGAACCGTGAAGTGGTTCAACGCCGAAAAGGGCTTTGGTTTCATCGCCCAGGAAGGCGGCGGCCCGGACGTCTTCGTCCACTACTCCGCGATCAACGCGAGCGGATTCCGCTCCCTCGAAGAGAACCAGGCGGTTACCTTCGACGTGACCCAGGGTCCGAAGGGCCCGCAGGCGGAGAACGTCACCCCCGTCTGATCCTTCGGCTGAGTCCGGGCTCCGCGAGCCCGGCACTCTGATCCGGAACTAGAAGCAAGACCCAAGGAGCCCCACACCGTCAGGTGAAGGGGCTCCTGCCTTTTTCCCCCGCGCTCCCCCGTTTCCTCCCTGCCGGCTACTCGCTGCCGAGTGCCCCGTCGTACATCGTCTCGATCTCCCCGGCGAACTCCCGGGTCACCACCGCCCGGCGCAGTTTCATCGTCGGGGTCAGATGGCCGGCCGTCTCCGTGAAGTTGAGGGGCAGGACGGTGAAGCGGCGGATCGATTCCGCGCGGGAGACCAGGCGGTTGGCGTCGTCGATCGCCCGCTGCAGGACGGTGAGCAGATCGGGGTCGGTGACCAGCGTGGCCGGCGGGACCTCCGCCCTGCCGGTCATCCGGCACCAGTGGGCCATGCCCTCGCCGTCCAGGGTGACCAGCGCGGTGATGTACGGGCGGTTGTCGCCGATGACGACGCACTGGCTGATGAGGGGATGCGCGCGGAGCCAGTCCTCCAGCGGCGCGGGCGCGACGTTCTTGCCGCTGGTGGTGATCAGGATGTCCCTCTTGCGGCCGGTGATCGTGAGGTAGCCGTCGTCGTCCAGCTCACCGATGTCGCCGGTGGCGAACCAGCCGTCCTGGGCGGCCGGGACCAGTCCGCCCGCCTGCGGGTCCCAGTAGCCGCGGAACACCTGGTTGCCGTTCAGCAGGATCTCGCCGTCCTGGGCTATCCGCACCCGGGTGCCGGGCAGCGGCCAGCCGACCGTGCCCAGACGCGGCCGGTGCGGGTAGGTGAGGGTCGCCGCGGCCGTCGTCTCGGTCAGGCCGTAGCCCTCGTACACCTGGATGCCGGCGCCCGCGTAGAAGGAGGCGAGGCGGCGGCCGAGGGGGGAGCCGCCGCAGACCACCTGGCGGACCTTGCCGCCGAGGGCCGCGCGGATACGGCGGTAGACGAGGGGGTCGTAGAGGGCGCGGGCCGCTCTGAGTTTCGCGCTCGGCCCGGAGCCGGTGCCGTGCTGCTGGGCCTCCAGCGCCTCCCCGTAGCCGCGGGCCACCCGGGCGGCGCGGTCGAAGGAGGCGGCGCGGCCCATCCTCTCGGCGGTCGCGCGGCCGCTGTTGTAGACCTTCTCCAGGACGTACGGGATGGCCAGCAGGAAGGTCGGGGCGAACCCCGCGAGGTCCGTGAGCAGTTCCTCCGTACGGATGCTCGGCGCATGGCCCAGGCGTACCCGGGCGCGCATGCAGGCGACGGCGACCATCCGGCCGAAGACGTGCGACAGCGGGAGGTAGAGGAGCGTGGACGCGGGCTCCTTGAAGGTGGACTTGAAGACGGGGTGGAGCAGTTCGACGGCGTTGTCGACCTCGGCGAAGAAGTTGCCGTGGGTCAGCGCGCAGCCCTTGGGGCGCCCGGTGGTGCCGGAGGTGTACATGACCGTCGCGAGCGAGTCGGGGCCGAGTACCCCGCGGCGTACGGCGACCTCCTGGTCGGGGACGCCCCGGCCCAGCTCGGCGAGCCGGTCCGTGTGCCCCTTCTCGAAGATCCACACGTGCTGGACGTCGGGCAGCCGGTCGCGTTCGGGGCCGAGCGCGGCGGCCTGCGACACATGCTCGACGGCGATCGCCACCGCGCCCGAGTCCTGGAGGATCCAGCGCGTCTGGAAGACGGACGAGGTCGGGTAGACGGGGACGGTCACCAGGCCCGCGGCCCACGCGGCGAAGTCCAGCAGCGTCCACTCGTACGTCGTACGCGCCATGATCGCGAGCCGGTCGCCGGGCATCAGGCCCTCGGCGATCAGCCCCTTGGCGACGGCGAGCACCTGGTCGGCGAACTCGGCCGCCGTGACGTCCTGCCAGCGGCCGTCGGGGCCCTTGCGGCTGAGCACCGGGTCGTTCGGCACCTGGTCCGCGTTGTCGAACGGGATGTCCGCGAGCGAGCCGTGTGTCACGGGCAGGATCAGCGGCGGGACCGAGACCTCTCGTACGACCCCGTCCAGCCGCCTGACCTCGGGTTCCGGTAGTGCGGGCTGGGGGCGGGATGAGGGATCGCGGGACACGGGCGGCTCCTTACTCTCGTACTGCTCCCATTACGGACCCGTGAAGGGGCAGGTTCACCCTGGAAACTGGGGGGCTTGTGTGCACAAGAGTGAGAGGTTGGTGCGCGTTCGGACGGCTGTTCATCTTTTGCCGAAGGTGTGGGCATGGAGGGGCGTCGCACGGGGGCTGGGCGCACGGGGGCGGGGCGCGCGAATCGCGCGGAGGGTCGCGCGCCCCGCCTGGTCACGGGCGTTCGAGGATCGCCGTCACGCCCTGGCCGCCCGCCGCGCAGATCGAGATCAGGCCGCGGCCGGGGCCCTGCCGCTCCGCGAGCAGCTTCGCCAGGGTCGCCACGATCCTCGCCCCGGTGGCCGCGAAGGGGTGGCCGGTCGCCAGTGACGAGCCCGCCACGTTGAGCCGGGCCCGGTCGACCTGGCCGAGACCCTGCTTCTCCCAGGCCGCCAGGGTGGCGAGCACCTGCGACGCGAACGCCTCGTGCACCTCGACGAAGTCGAAGTCGTCGAGGCCGAGTCCGACCCGTTCCAGCATGCGCGGCACCGCGTGGGCAGGCGCCATGAGCAGCCCGTCCGCGCCGCCGGCCACGTCCCCCGCCACGAAGTCGACGGCCGCCGTCTCGTACGCCGTCAGGTACGCGAGAGGAGTCAGGCCGCGCCCCGCAGCCCACGCGTCGCTCGCGAGGAGCACGGTGGCGGCGCCGTCGGTCAGGGGCGTCGAATTACCGGCCGTCATGGTGGGGTCGGGGCCCTGGACACCGAACACGGGCTTCAGGGTGGCCAGTTTGGCGACCGTCGAGCCGGGCCGGAGGTTCTGGTCGCGCGCCAGCCCGCGGAAGGGCACGACCAGGTCGTCGAAGAAGCCGCGTTCGTAGGCGGCGGCGAGCCGCTGGTGGCTGGCCGCCGCCAGTTCGTCCTGCGCCTCGCGCGTGACGGCCAACGTCCGGGCGGTGACCGCCGCGTGCTCCCCCATCGACAGTCCGGTACGCGGCTCCGCGTTGCGCGGGATCTCCGGGACCAGGTGGCCGGGGCGGACGCGGGCGAGCGCCTTCAGCCGGGCGCCCGCCGACTTCGCGCGCCGGACCTCCAGGAGGATGCGCCGCAGCTGGTCGTTGACGCCGAGCGGGGCGTCGCTGGCCGTGTCCGCGCCGCCCGCGACGGCGGACTCGGTCTGCCCGAGCATGATCTTGTTGGCCGCCGCGACGACGGCCTGGAGGCCGGTGCCGCAGGCCTGCTGGATGTCGTACGCGGGGGTGCGGGCGTCGAGCCGTGAACCGAGCACGGTCTCGCGCGCGAGGTTGAAGTCGCGGCTGTGCTTGAGAACGGCGCCGGCCACCAACTCCCCCACCGCGCCCGGCTCTTCGAGCCCGAAACGGTCCACGAGACCGTCGAGGGCCGCAGCCAGCATCTCCTGGTTCGAGGCGGTGGCGTACGGGCCGTCGGAGCGGGCGAAGGGGATGCGCGTACCGCCGACGACCGCGACGCGGCGCGGCTCCGGCATACGGAGGGGGCCGACGGCGGAGGCGGGGGCGGGGCCAGGTGCGGGGACAGGTCCGGATCCGGCTGCGGGGACGGATCCGGATGCGGGTGCGGGGCCGACGGCGCGGAGCGGCCGGGGCTCGCGACGGGGTTCGACGGGGCTCATCTCGACCTGCTCCCTCACGGTGACGTAGCATTACCTCGGGTAACCTTACTCCAGAGTAAGCATGGGGTGGGCGCCCGCGCGAGCCTGCGCCCGAGCGCATCCGACCGAGCTGGGAGCTGAACCATGGCCGACCGCTATCTGAGCCTCACCGGCACCTCGCCCGGCCGCTTCCTGACCCGGCGGCTCGGCCTGCCCCAGCCGGCGCGGCTGAGGCGATGGAGCGCCGAACAACCCTCCCTGCAGGGCCGGTTGCTGCATCTCACGGCGGGCAAGTCCGACCTCGACCTAGCACCCGTCCTCGCCCTCGCGGGGCTGGACCTGGACCTCGTACCGGCCGGCTCGGCGCTGGACCTGAGCACGGAGAACCCGGTCGCCGTCGTCCTCGACGCCACCGGTGTCCGTGACGTCGACACCCTCTCCGAGGTCCACGCGGCGCTCCACCCCGTCGTCCGGTCGGTCGCCGACAGCGGGCGGATCGTCGTGCTCGGCTCGCCCCCGGACCCCACCGACCACCACCAGGCCGCCGTGCAGCAGGGCCTCGAAGGGTTCGTACGGTCCCTCGGCAAGGAGATCGGGCGGGGCAGGACCGTGAACCTCGTACGGCTCACGGACGCGCGCGCCGCGGAGTCGACGTTCCGGTTCCTGCTCTCGCCCCGGTCGGCGTACGTCGGCGGGCAGGTGATCGAGGTCGGCGACGGTGAGGCCGAGAAGGGGGCGCCCGCGGACTGGAGCAAGCCGCTCGCCGGGCGGACCGCGCTGGTCACCGGGGCCGCGCGCGGGATCGGCGAGGCCGTCGCCGCGACGCTCGCGCGGGACGGGGCGCGGGTGGTGTGCCTGGACGTGCCCGCCGCGGAGGCCGACCTGGCCGCGGTCGCCGGACGGCTCGGCGGGGTCGCCCTCGCGCTGGACATCACCGCGGACGACGCGGGGGCGCGGATCGCCGACGCGCTGCCCGAAGGGCTGGACGTCCTCGTCCACAACGCGGGCATCACGCGGGACCGGCGGCTGGTCAACATGCCTGCCGAGCGGTGGAGTTCGGTGCTCGACGTCAACCTCGCCAGTGTGCTGCGCACGACCGACGCGCTGCTGGCCGGCGGCACGCTGCGGCCGGGCGGGCGGGTCGTGGCGACCGCGTCCATCGCCGGGATCG
The DNA here is from genome assembly GCF_018070025.1 of Streptomyces liliiviolaceus. Classification (NCBI taxonomy): domain Bacteria; kingdom Bacillati; phylum Actinomycetota; class Actinomycetes; order Kitasatosporales; family Streptomycetaceae; genus Streptomyces; species Streptomyces liliiviolaceus. Next base: position 2,054,315 of record NZ_JAGPYQ010000001.1, on the reverse strand, counting down.
CGGGGAACGCCGGCCAGACGAACTACGCGGCGTCCAAGGCGGGGATCGTGGGGCTCGTACGAGCCCTCGGGCCGCGGGCGCTGTCGGAGTACGGCGTGACCGTGAACGCCGTCGCGCCCGGCTTCATCGAGACGCGGATGACGGCCGCGGTGCCGTTGTTCATCCGTGAGGCGGGGCGGCGGATGAACTCCCTCTCCCAGGGTGGGCTGCCGGTGGATGTCGCGGAGACGACGGCGTGGTTCGCGAGTCCGGGGTCCGGGGCGGTCAATGGACAGGTGGTGCGGGTCTGTGGGCAGAGCCTGTTGGGGGCGTAACGGTGCGTTTTGTGGTGCGGGTGCGCTGTGGCTGGTCGCGCAGTTCCCCGCGCCCCTTGAAAGCCGCCGTTGTCAGGTGCGGGCCGGTGGGGGCTGATCGCGCAGTTCCTCGCGCCCCTGAAAAGCAGGCCGTTGTCGGGTGCGGGTCCGCTGTGGCTGGTTGCGCAGTTCCCCGCGCCCCTTGAATGCGCCGTTGTCGGGTGCGGGTGCGTCGTGGCTGGGCGCGCCGTTCCCCGCGCCCCTTGGCGGCGCGCCCCCTCAAGGGCGCGGCCCTTGTCTTTTAGGGGCGCGGGGAACTGCGCGGCCAGCCCCCACCGGACCGCACCCGGCGTCGATCGCTGAGCACAACCCCGTTGTGGAGGAGGAGAGTTGGAGATGGGTGACCTGGTGGATGTCGGGGACAGTGGGACCCGGACGCGGACCCTCGGGCGGTCGCCGGCGTTGTGGCCGCTGCTGGCCCGGGGAGCGGTGTTCTCCCCGTTCAAGCGGCCCCGGGCCGGGGTCACCGCGCCCCGCACCCGGCTGACCCTCCCCGGGGTCCGGGTCGACCTGGGCAGGCTCGCCGCGTACGAGCGCGCCTGCGGGTTCGGCGTGGGGGCGGACGAACTGCCCCCGACCTACCCGCACGTGCTCGGCTTCCCCGCGGCCATGCGGCTGATGAGCGCGCGCACGTTCCCCCTGCCGCTGCTCGGCCTGGTGCACACCTCCATCGGGATCACCCGGCACAGGGCGCTCACGGCCACCGGGGAGTACGAACTCACCGTGTGCGTCGACGCCCTGGTGCCCCACAGGCGCGGGACCGAGGCCGTCGTCGTGACCGAGATGCGAGCGGCCGGCGAACTCGTGTGGGAGTCACGCAGCACGTATCTGGCACGGCACGCCGTCGGGCGGCCCCCGGAAGACGGAGGCGCTGCCGGGCAGGCCACGGCGGCGGAGCCCGAGCCGCTGCCCGTGCTCGCCGAGTGGCATCTCGCGCAGGACGTCGGGCGGCGGTACGGAGCCGCGTCCGGAGACCGCAATCCGATCCATCTGCACCCCCTCACCGCCCGCATGTTCGGCTTCCCCCGGACCGTCGCGCACGGCATGTGGACCGTGGCGCGCTGCCTCGCCGAGCGCGGGACACCCCAGGCGGCCCGGGTCCGGGCGGAGTTCAAGGCGCCGGTGCTGCTGCCGGGAACGGTGTCCTACGGGGCGGGGAGCAGCCGTTTCGAGCTGCGCGGAGCCGACGGCGGCCGGCTGCACCTGACGGGGGAAGTGCTGCCGCTCACCTGATCAGGGCGCCGCGCCCTCCGGGGCGGGGGCGGTCTCCGGGGCCTCCACCCACGGCTGCCCCTCCATCAGGTCGCCCAGGCCCGCCCACGCGAAGTTCATCAGGGTCGCGGCGGCCTGCCGGGCGGAGACTCCCGGGGTGGCGTTGGCCCAGGCGGCGAGGGACTCGGCGGCGCCGACGAGGGCTTCCGCGAGGCCCGCGACCTCCCGCTCGGGCAGGGAGGGGTCACGGTGGGCCTCCCGCGCCGCGACCACGATCAGCTGGGTGACGAACGCCACGATCTCCTCGCGCATCGAGGTGATCTCGGCGGCGAAGGGCTCCCCGTGCGTACGCGCCTGACGGTGCAGCACCGCCCAGCCGTCCGGGTTCTGCGCGGTGTGGGTGAAGAACGCCCGCAGCCCTTCCCAGAGTTGGCGGTCGGCGGGCAGGTCCGGCCGGACTCCGGCGCGTACCGCCGCGGTCAGGGCGGCGGCCTCACGCCGGATGCACGCGGTGAAGAGGTCTTCCTTGCTGTTCAGGTACAGGTAGACCAACGGCTTGGACACGCCCGCCAGATCGGCGATCTCGTCCATCGAGGCGGCCCGGTAGCCCCGCTGCCCGAAGGTCCGTACGGCGGCGTCCAGCATCTGCTGTTCGCGCACGGCACGGGGCATCCGCTTGCTCTTCACTGCACCCATACAGGAAAGAGTATGTTCTGCCGACGCTCACGCCGGGGCGAGGTGCGCCCGCACCGGGGCCGGGGTACGGCCCGCCGTCGCCTTCAGGCCGTCCGGCTCCGGGCGCCGGACACGTCGCCCGCCACCTTGCCCGCCGCCTCGCTCGGCACCTCTCCGGACGTCGTGCCCGATGCCGCGTCCGCCGCCTCGTCCTCCTGGTTGCGGTTCGCCTCCAGGTTGGACTTCATGCGGTCGACGCGCTGGACGACCTGGATCGAGGCGCGGTCGCGCTCCTTGCGCAGGACCACGAAGCTGATGGGCGCCGAGACGACCAGGGCCAGCATGACGACCCACATGCCGTTCGAGTCGCCGAGGCCGCGCGGGGCGACGCCGGAGTAGACGAGGCCCCAGACGACCACGAGGCAGCCCACGAAGATCCCCAGGCGCATCAGTGTGTAGCGGAGCATCTCAATCCACTCTTCCCGTTCCGAACGTTCCCAAAGGGCACCGTCCAGTGAAGCACGGGCGCGCCGCGATCTTGTAGGGGGGTGCGCGGGCCTCAGTCGACGCGGCCCAGGGACAGCAGCATCGTGATGTCGTCCCGGCCGTCGCCCGGGGACACCCTGATCGCGTCCGGCACGCGGCCGACCTCCTTGTAGCCGCACGACTCGTAGAACCGCTCCAGGCCCTCGCCGCCCCGGCAGGTCAGCCGTATCGCCTCTATGCCGTCGAGTCCGCGGGCGGCGTCGGCGGCGGCCGTGAGCAGGTCGCGGCCGTAGCCCTTGCCCTGGTGCCTCGGGTGCACCATCACCGTGTACAGCCACAGCCAGTGCTTCATCAGGCGGTGGGTGTTGTGGGTGAGGAAGGCGGTCGCGGCGACGGTTCCGTCCTCGTCGCGGCCGACCAGGAGCCGGGTGCGGCCCTCGGCCATCGCGACGAAGTGCTTCACGAGCTCCGGCCGTACGGTCTCGCGCGAGACGGGCGGTACGAAGCCGACGGAGCCGCCCGCGTTGGACACGTCGGCCCACAGGTCGGTGATGCCGTCCCGCAGGGCGGGACCGACGGAGGGGTCGAGCTCGAACGTAAGGGCCATGCGAGCAGATTACCTATTACTCGGCCTGTGACTCAAGTGGCTGCCGTGACACAAGCCTCGCGGCCCTCCCGAACCCGTCCCGCCCCCTCACGACCCTCACGGCGGAGGCGGACGGGATCACACCCCGTCGCGGGCGCGGCCCAGACGCAGCGCGGAGGCGAGGAAGAAGACGCCGCCGAGGAAGGCGTAACCGGCGAGGTTCGACAGCGAGGCGTCGTCGCCGGCGGCCGAGGCGAAGAAGGACGAGCCGGCGAGGGTCGAGATGGCGCCGCTGACGATCATCGGCCACTGACCGCCCAGCTTCCGGCGGAGGGCGCCCGCGACGAGCTGGACGATTCCGGACAGGACCGCCCAGGCTCCCCAGACCCGCAGCACGGCCGGGATGCCGGACGTGGCGGCGACGGCGATCCCGATGACCGTGAGCGAGCTGATCGCGATGTTCACGAGCAGCACCGGAGCCGTGCCGCCGTCGGCCCGGGCGGCCCGGAGGTCGACGACCGCCGCCGCCACGTCGAACAGCGGGTACAGCACGAGCAGCGTCACGCTCACCGGCCCCAGCGTGTCGGCGGTCGCGAAGAGCAGGGCGGCCCACACCGCGGCGAAGGCGAAGCGCACGAAGTACAGCTTGCGCAGGGCCGCGGGGACGGTGGTGGGGGCGGTTGCGGCGAAGGGTGCCGCGTGGGAGTTCACGGAGGTGTCCATGGAAGTGCCTTTCAGCGAGGGCGGTACGAGAGTGAGGGAGAACGTTCGGTCCCATCACAGCTAAGAGGCAACCGGGGTCTACTGTCAAGACCGAACGTTCTACCCCTTCACCTTGATACGCTGAAGGCATGAGCAGGAACCCAGAGGGCGGCGGCGCAGGCACATCCGAAGCGCGTACGCGGCTGCTGAACACGGCGACGAGGATCTTCTACGCGGAAGGCATCCACTCGGTAGGCATCGACCGGATCACCTCGGAGGCCAAGGTGACCCGGGCCACGCTGTACCGGCACTTCGCGGGCAAGGAGGAACTCGTCCTCGCGTATCTCGACCTGGCGGACCGGGGCATCCGGGCCCAGATCGACGCGGCCCGGGCGAGCAGCGAGTCACCGGTCGAGCGGGTCCGGGCCGTGGGCAGGTCCATCACGGACGGCATCCGGTCCCCCGGGTTCCGCGGCTGCGCCTTCCTCAACGCGGCGGCCGAGTATCCCGACGCGACCCAGCCCATCCACCAGGCCGTACTGGCTCACCGGCAGTGGTTCCTGAACACGGTGACGGAGCTGCTGGCCGACACCGGCGACGAACCCGCGGAGGCGGGCGCCCGGCACCTCGTCATGCTCCGGGACGGCGCGATGGCGGCGGGCTGCCTCTTCGACCCGAACCTGATCTCGGAAACCTTCATGCAGGGCGTGGAGGGAATCATCAGAGTCCGCACCACCTGACCCACCCAGGGCCCAAGCCCCAAAGGGGCGCGGGGAACGGCGCAGTCTTTCGCTTTCAGGGGCGCGGGGAACGGCGCAATCTTTTGCCTTGAGGCGCACGGCAACGGCGCCCCAGAGGGGCGCGGGGAACGGCGCGCCCAGCCCCCACGCACCCGCAGAAGACCGCGAAAGCGAAGGGCTGGGCAGGGCAGGGGCCTGGGGGCGGCAGCCCCCAAGGTCAACAACAGCTCAAAGCCGCATGGGCTGCGGAGTCTCCCGCCGCCCCGCGTCCGCGCCTTCGTACTCGCGAATGATCTCGTACCGCGTGTTCCGCTCCACCGGCCGGAACCCCGCGTCCCGGATCAGATCGAGCAGATCCTCCCGGGTCAGCTTGTTCGGCGTGCCGTAGTTGTCGGCGTCGTGCGTGATCTTGTACTCGACGACCGACCCGTCCATGTCGTCCGCGCCGTGCTGCAGCGCGAGCTGCGCGGTCTGGACGCCGTGCATGACCCAGAAGACCTTGACGTGCGGCACGTTGTCGAAGAGCAGCCGCGAGACCGCGAAGGTCTTCAGGGCCTCCGCGCCGGTCGCCATCTGCGTACGGGCCTGGAGCCGGTTGCGTACCTTCCCGTCCTTCATGTCGACGAAGTCGTGCTGGTAGCGCAGCGGGATGAAAACCTGGAAACCGCCGGTCTCGTCCTGGAGCTCACGCAGCCGCAGGACGTGGTCGACGCGGTGGCGGGGCTCCTCGATGTGCCCGTACAGCATCGTGCACGGGGTCTTCAGACCCTTCTCGTGCGCGAGGCGGTGGATGCGCGACCAGTCCTCCCAGTGGGTGCGGTGGTCGACGATGTGCTGGCGGACCTCCCAGTCGAAGATCTCCGCGCCGCCGCCGGTGAGGGATTCGAGGCCCGCGTCGATCAGCTCGTCGAGGATCTCGGAGGCGCTGAGCCCGGAGATCGTCTCGAAGTGGTGGATCTCCGTGGCGGTGAAGGCCTTCAGGGAGACGTTCGGGAGGGCCTTCTTCAGCTCGCTGAGCGAGCGCGGGTAGTAGCGCCACGGCAGGTTCGGGTGCAGCCCGTTGACGATGTGCAGCTCGGTGAGGTTCTCGCCCTCCATCGCCTTGGCGAGCTTCACCGCCTCCTCGATGCGCATCGTGTACGCGTCCTTCTCGCCCGGCTTGCGCTGGAACGAGCAGTAGGCGCACGACGCGGTGCACACGTTCGTCATGTTGAGGTGGCGGTTGACGTTGAAGTGGACGACGTCACCGTTCTTGCGGGTGCGCACCTCGTGGGCGAGCCCGCCCAGCCAGGCCAGGTCGTCCGACTCGTAGAGCGCGATGCCGTCCTCGCGGGTCAGCCGCTCACCGGCCCGGACCTTGTCCTCCAGCTCGCGCTTGAGCCCGACGTCCATGCGTGTACCTCTCCCTGTGACCTGCGCCTATTCGTGTCAACCGCTCAACCGTACTCCGGCGCCCCTACTGCTCCTCCTCGGGCAGCTCGCCCACCCGGTTCTCCCACTTCGTGGAGAGCACGATGGTGGTACGGGTCCTGGAGACGCCCTTGGTCCCGGACAGCCGGCGGATGGTCCGCTCCAGGCCGTCCACGTCCGACGCCCGCACCTTGAGCATGTAGGAGTCGTCGCCGGCGATGAACCAGCAGTCCTCGATCTCGCCGAGGTCCTTCATCCGGCGCGCCACGTCCTCGTGGTCGGCGGCGTCGGAGAGGGAGATGCCGATGAGGGCGATGACGCCGAGTCCGAGCGAGGCCGAGTCGACCGTCGCGCGGTAGCCGGTGATCACACCGGCCGCCTCCAGGCGGTTGATGCGGTCGGTGACGCTGGGCCCCGACAGTCCGACGAGGCGTCCCAGCTCCGCGTAGGAGGCCCGGCCGTTCTCCCTGAGAGCCTGGATGAGCTGCCTGTCCACCGCGTCCATGCGATCGATAGCCTTCCGCTGAAAGTTCCTGAAGTGATGGGTGAGTACTGCAGCGTTGCTCTGTGCTCGGGTGGTGCCGTGCTCAGGTGGTGCGGGAGCCGCCGCCGAGTTCGCCCTCCCAGCGGCGGTAGAGCGTGTGCCCGACGCCCGCCGCGTCCAGCACGCGCCCGGCGACGAAGTCCACCAGGTCCTGGATGTGCGTGGCCCCCGCGTAGAACGCCGGGGAGGCCGGCAGTACGGTCGCGCCCGCGTCGTCGAGGGTCACCAGGTGACGCAGGGTCTGCCCGTTCAGCGGGGTCTCCCTGACGGCGACCACCAGCTTCCGCCGCTCCTTGAGGACGACGCTCGCGGCGCGCTGGAGCAGATCCTTGGAGAGGCCGAGCGCGACTCCGGCGACACAGGCGGTGGAGGCGGGCACGATGAGCATGCCCTTGGAAGGGTACGAGCCGGAGGACGGCCCCGCCGCCAGGTCCCCCGCGCTCCAGTGCCGTACGGCGTCGACGTCCACCGCGAACGTGCCGGGCTTGCCGTCGGCCCCCCGGCCGAGCCACTCCCGCAGGTCGTCCTGCCAGTGGGCGTCCCGGAAACTGATCCCGGTCTCGTCGAGCAGGGTGAGCCGCGAGGCCCGTGAGACGACGAGGTCGACGCTCTCACCGGCCGCGAGGAGCGCACGCAGCACGGCAGCGGCATACGGCGTTCCGGACGCGCCCGAGACCCCCACGATCCAAGGCCGACGCTCTGTTTCTCCTGCGTTCACACCTTGAGCCTACCGGCGCGACGACATCGGCCGAGCGGCAGCACGGGCCGGTCGGCGGACCCCGCCCGTGAAGCGGGGGCGGTCGGGGCCGGCCGCCGGCCGGGCGTGGCGACCGCCGCCGGACCGGTCGAGGCGGTCGGGCCCCTCGAACCGGTCAGACCGTGAGCCCCCGCACCAGCAGGTCGAGCAGCGCGCACACGAACAGCGCGATGCCGATGAATCCGTTGACCTGGAAGAACGCCCGGTTCAGCCGGGACAGGTCCGTCGGGCGGACGATCGTGTGCTCGTACAGGAACGCGCCCGCCACGATCAGCAGGCCCAGCCAGAAGAAGATCTCCGCGTCGGTGGCCAGCGCGTACCAGACCAGGAGGCCGGTCGTCACGGCGTGGCAGCCGCGCGCGCCCCAGATCGCGGCCGGGACGCCGAAGCGCGCCGGTACCGACTTCACGCCGACCTCGCGGTCCGTCCGCACGTCCTGGCAGGCGTAGATCAGGTCGAAGCCGCCGATCCAGACGCCGACCGCGAGGCCCAGGATGACGGCGTCCCACGACCACTCGCCGGTGATCGCCAGCCAGCCGCCGATCGGGCCCATCGCCTGGGCGAGACCCAGGATGGCCTGCGGGAAGTTCGTGAACCGCTTGCCGTACGGGTAGACCACCATCGGGATCACCGCGATGGGCGCCAGCGCCAGGCAGAGCGGGTTGAGCAGGGCCGCCGCGCCGAGGAAGAACACCAGGGCCACCAGCGCGCCCGTCCAGGCGTGCTTCACCGACATCGCGCCGGTGACCAGCTCCCGGTGGGCCGTACGGGGATTGCGGGCGTCGATCTCCCGGTCGATGATCCGGTTCACGGCCATCGCGAAGGTCCGCAGCCCGACCATCGCGACCGTGACGAGGAGCAGCCGGCCCCACTGGATGTTGCCGTCCGTCAGGAACATCGCCGTCAGCGCCGCGATGTACGCGAACGGCAGCGCGAAGACGGAGTGCTCGATCATGACGAGCCGCAGGAACGCCTTCGTGCGCCCGGGCTGCGGGATCGCCGCTGATGCGCTGCTCACGAGAGTCCGTACTCCTTCCAGCGGCGGTCGACCTTCGCCGCCGTATCCGGGTCCGAGAGGACCATCTCGGGCCAGCCGCCGTCGCGCGTGTAGCCCTCCTCGGGCCACTTCCGCGTGGCGTCGATGCCCGCCTTGCCACCCCAGAACTGCTGGTACGAGGCATGGTCGAGGTGGTCGACCGGGCCCTCGACCACGGTGAGGTCACGGGAGTAGTCCGTGTTGCCCAGCGCCCGCCACGCCACCTCGTGCAGGTCGTGGACGTCGCAGTCGGCGTCGACGATCACGATCAGCTTGGTCAGGGACATCATGTGGGCGCCCCAGACGGCGTGCATCACCTTCTGGGCGTGCTTCGGGTACTTCTTGTCGATCGCGACGATCGCGCAGTTGTGGAAGCCGCCCGCCTCGGGGAGGTGGTAGTCCACGATGTCCGGCACGATGATCTTGAGGAGGGGCAGGAAGAAGCGTTCCGTCGCGCGGCCCAGCGGACCGTCCTCGGTCGGCGGCCGGCCGACCACGATCGACTGGATCAGCGGGCGCTTGCGCATCGTCACGCAGTCGATGGTCAGCGCCGGGAACGGCTCCTGCGGCGTGTAGAAGCCGGTGTGGTCGCCGAAGGGGCCCTCGGGGAGCATCTCGCCCGGCTCCAGCCAGCCCTCGATGACGACCTCGGCCTGCGCGGGCACCTGGAGCGGCACCGTCTTGCAGTCGACCATCTCGATCCGCTTGCCCTGGAGGAACCCGGCGAAGAGGTACTCGTCGATGTCGCCGGGCAGCGGCGCGGTGGAGGCGTACGTCACGGCGGGCGGGCAGCCGAAGGCGATCGCGACCGGCAGCCGCTCGCCGCGGCGCGCGGCCACCTGGTAGTGGTTGCGGCTGTCCTTGTGGATCTGCCAGTGCATGCCGATGGTGCGCTTGTCGTGGCGCTGCAGGCGGTAGAGCCCGAGGTTGCGGATGCCGGACTCGGGGTCCTTGGTGTGGGTGAGCCCGAGATTGAAGAAGGACCCGCCGTCCTGCGGCCAGGTGAAGAGCGCCGGCAGCTGGTCCAGGTCGACGTCGTCGCCGGTGAGCACGACCTCCTGGACAGGGGCGTTGTCCGACTTCACCTTCTTCGGCGGTACGTGCGTCATGGCGCCGAGCTTCCCGAAGGCCTCGCGCACCCCGATGAAGCCCTGCGGCAGCTCGGGTTTCAGCAGCCCGCCGATCTTCTCGCTGATCTCGGCGTACGACTTCAGGCCGAGCGCCTTGAGCAGGCGGCGGTCCGTCCCGAAGACGTTCATCGCGAGCGGCATCGCCGAGCCGCGCACGTTCTCGAAGAGCAGCGCGGGGCCGCCCGCCTTCTGGACGCGGTCGACGATCTCCCCGACCTCCAGGTACGGGTCCACCTCGGCCTTGATGCGCTGGAGGTCGCCCTCGCGCTCCAGCGCCCGGAGCAGGGAGCGAAGATCGTCGTAAGCCATGCGTCCCAGTATCGGCTACTCGCTACGCTGGCCCTGTAAGGGGGGCCGCTCGACCGGCCTCGACGGTCATGGGTCCGTCCGGACCCGTCTCCGTACGCGTCTCCACAGCAGGGGGAACCACCGCATGCTTCGGGTGCTGATGATCCTGGTGCCGCTGGCACTCAGCATCTACGCCTTCATCGACTGCATCACGACCGATGAGAAGGACGTCCGTTACATCCCGAAGCCACTCTGGGCGATCCTCGTGCTGCTGTTCCCGCTCGTCGGCTCGATCTCCTGGCTGATCGTCGGCCGGGTCCGCACCCCGCGCGACGCCGCCTCGTCCCGCCGGGGCGGCTGGGTCGCCCCCGACGACAACCCCGACTTCCTCAAGTCCCTCAGGGACGAGAGCAAGAACGAGAGCAGGAACGAGAACAAGGACGACGGCAAGGACAAGGGCGAGCGCGACGGCACGGGCGGTGGCAAGGACGACACCGGTGGCGAGGGTCCCGAGGACGCCGCTCCGCCGAAGTCCTGACCGAGGGCGGACGACGGGCGGCGCCGGGACCGGATCACCCGGCGGACGCGGCCAGCCGGTAGAACGCCTGCGTGGTACGCGGGTGGGCCATCTCGTCCAGCAGGTGCCGCCATTCGAGATCGTGATCGTCGCAGGCACCGGAGTGCGCGTCGTCCCAGGCGGCGAGCAGCGGGGCGAGCTCGCTCTCGGGGGTCGCGAGGACGGCGGTCCGGCCCGTGGTCCGGTCGGTGATCGGGCCGGAGGTCGTGGAGATGTTCATGGCGGTTCCTTCCGGGCGGCGGGGTGGCTGATGGTCGACGTTCCGGTCGAAGCTCGTGGTTGAAGTTCGGACCGAACTTCCCCTTGGACTTTCCGAGTTCAACTCTGCCGCCGTCCGCCCGCCGCCGCCATGAAGTGACCTACCGGCCCCGGGGTGGGGTCAGCCCCACCCCGGGGATACGGCCCACCGCCCGACATCTCGTCATCAGGGGGCCTCGGACGGGGACTTCGCGGTCGGAGTCGGTGTCGTCGACGGCTTCTCGGTCGGCACCGCGCTGGGTGCCACCGAGTCCGCGGGCGGCTTGGTGGGGGCCGCCGCGGACGGACCGGTCGACGCGTCGGGGTTCGTGGCCGGGGGCACCTTGGTGGCCTCGGGCGCCGCGGTGGGCCAGCCGGTGTCGGACTCGGTGGGCCCGGTCGACGGCGACGGAGCGGGCGAGGCCGGAGGACCGCTCGTGGACGGCGGAGCGAGGGGGACCGTCGGGGACGCGGGCCGGTCGGGCGCCGCCAGCCGGACCGGCAGCGCGACGAGAGCGGTGACGGCGCACAGCAGGCCGGCCCCGGCCGCCGCGCGGAGCAGCCGGCGGCGGGCCGCGCCGCGGCGGATCGCCTCGTACCGGCCGGGGGGCGGACCGAGGTAGTCGGACGCGGGCCGCAGGATGACGGCGAGGGGGTCGTCGGGGTCGAAGTCCGGGCCGTCGTCAGAGTGTGTGATCAACGCTTCTCCTCAGATGGGCGCGGAGCAGTTCGCGGGCCGCGTGGAGATCGGCCTTGACGGTTCCTTCCTTGCGCCCGGTCAGCAGGGCCACCTCCCGGATCGGCATGTCGGCGTAGTAGTGCAGCAGGATCGGGACGCGCAGCCGTTCCGGCAGCGACTGCACGAGCAGACGCACCGACGGATCGGTCTGTTCGCTCTCCGGGCGGACGGCGGCCTCGGCCGTCGCCCGGCGCACGGCCCTGCGTTCGCGCTCCAGTTTGCGCCAGTGGTCCCGGACTATGTTGGCCGCGGTCACATAGAGGAAACCGCGGGGCTCCGCCACGGAGGTCCAGCGGGCCCACAGCCGGGTGAACGCCTCCGAGGCGATCTCGTGGGCCGTCTCGTCGTCGTCGACCAGCCGCCGGCACCAGCCGGCCAGACGCGGGTAGAGGGCGGCGAACAGCTCGGACGCTGCCTCCTCGCGGGACCGTTTCAACGCTCTCCAGGTCGTGACGCTCGTGGTGGGGGCTCGTGGGGCTCACCCGGAAGGATCCCGGACCGTCGGCGTACGGTTCCGGCGGCCCGGGATCCAGGGCGTGCGGCGCGCCGGGTCAGGAGCACCCGGCGCCGCTAAGACTCAGCTCGGACTCAGCTCGCGCTCAGCTCGGGCTCAGCTCGGGCTCAGCTCGGCGAAGACGATCACGCTGTCGCGGTAGCCGTCACCGCTGCGGGGGCCGCCGCAGGTGATGAGCCGCAGCTCCGGCCGGCCCACGTCCCCGTACACGTCCTGCGTCGGGAACTCCGCCTGCGCGACCGTCCGTACGGCGCTGACGGTGAACTCCGCCGCCGTGCCGTTCTCCAGCCGCGCCTCGATCCGGTCGCCCCGCCGCAGTCGCTTGAGATCGAGGAAGACGCCGTCCCCGTACCTGCCGACCGTGACATGGCCGAGGATCACCGACGGGCCGACCTGGCCGGGCGTCGGCGAGTGCCGGTACCAGCCCGCCCGGTCGTCGGCCTCGACCGGCGGCACCTCCACGCTGCCGTCCGGGGCCAGCCCCAGCTTCATGACGGGCGTGTCGACCTCGATGGCCGGGATGCGCAGCGCGACGGGCACCGAGCGCGCGAGGGCGCGCACGTTCTTCCCGGCGGATCTCGGGGGCGGTGACGAGCTCTCGTGGCCGCGTTCGGTGACGGCCCCGTCACGCACGCCGCCCCCTCCCCCGCCGCAGCCCACGAGCAGGGTGGCCATCGCCGCGGTGACGAAGGCGCGCCTGGACGGCAGGGTCACGCCCCGGTCGCCCGTCGGCGGCGTACGACGTAGACCGCCGCGCCGCCCAGCGCGACCGCCGCGGCGGCGCCCCCGCCGATCAGGCCGCTCTCGCCGCCGGACGTCGAACCGGTGGACACCTCACCGGTGTCGGGCGCTCCGCTCGGTACGACGGAGACCTCGGCGTCCGCGGGAGCCTTGGACGGCGCCTCGGTCGGCGCGGCGCTCGGCTGGGTGGCCGGCTCGCTCTCGGCCGGAGCCGGGGCCTTGGTGGGTTCGGCGCTCGGCTTCGCCGTGGCCGGGACGGGGCTCGGGGTCGACCCGTCGGCGAACGCGGGCACCGTGCTCGCCAGCACGGCGGTGCACGCGAGTGCCAGGGCGCTGAGGACAGTTCGGCGCATGTGTGCTCTCTCTCATCGGTCCGTCCGCACGGTGGTACGGCGGACGGCTGCGTTGCGGATGGCGAGCGGAGAGACGAGACAGCGGCCGACCGGGTTGTAAAGAAAAGGCAAAGTCCTCGAACGGGTAAGGCACCGCCGGACACCGGCCCCACCGGGTACCGCCTCGTCCTAGGCTTGGCCGACGATCGGCAGGGCCGGGGGGAGACGGAACGCGCGTGATCCGGGTTCAGGCAGCAGGGGACGACGAGGCACCGGTCCGCAGCTCCGTGAAGGCCGTATCCGTCAGAGCCGCGTTCGTGAGAGCCGTACCGGCCGACGCACTGCTCGCCGCCCTCGCGGCCGTGGACGTCGGGCTCCAGCTCGACGACTACACCCCGCTGGAACTGGCCCTCTCGGCCGCCGCCTGCGCGGCGCTCGTCGTGCGGCGGCGCTTCCCCCTGGCCGTGTTCCTGCTGTCGCTGCCCGCCGCGCTCTTCTCGTCGGTCGTCGTGGTGCCCCTGGCCGCCCTCTACACCCTGGCCGAACGCAGCCGGGACCGGCGGCTGCTCGTCGCCTGCGCGATCGCGTCGGCGCTGGCCTCCGCGCTGCCGTGGCCGCTGTCGGAGTACACGCAGGACGACCGCTTCTGGACGTTCGTGGACTTCGTCTATCTGCTGGCGACGGCTGCCGCGCCCGTCTTCCTGGGCCAGCTGGTGCAGGCCAGCCGCGATGCCGCCGACCGGCTGGCCGAGGTGGAGGAGGCACGGGAGCACGAGCGCCGGCTGCACGCCCAGGGCGTCGTGGCCCGCGAACGGGCCCAGCTGGCACGGGAGATGCACGATGTCGTCTCCCACCAGGTGAGCCTCATCGCCGTACGGGCCGGGGCCCTCCAGGTCGGTGCGAAGGACACCGAGACGCGCGAGGCCGCGCGGGCGATCCGCGGGCTCAGCGTGACCACCCTCGACGAACTGCGGCACATGGTCGCGCTGTTGCGTGCCTCCGGCGGCCGTACGGCCGAGTCGGCGCCGCAGCCGACCCTGGCCGACCTGCGGCAACTGGTCGACACCAGCGGTATCGAGGTGACGCTGAAGGGCGCGCTGCCGTCCGGCATCGGGGCGCCGGCCGAGCGCGCGGTCTACCGGACCGTGCAGGAGGCCCTGACGAACGTACGCAAACACGCGCCCGGCGCCACCACGACGGTGTGTCTGTGGCACGAGGACGACGGGCTGGGGGTGACGGTCGTGAACACCCCGCCGACCCGTCCGCTGCTCGAACTGCCGGGCTCCCGGGTCGGGTTGATAGGGCTCGGCGAAAGGGCGGAGAACCTCGCGGGCTCCTTCGAGGCCGGCCCCACGGCCGACGGCGGCTACGGAGTTCGGCTGCGCCTGCCCACGACGACCGACTGATCCACCGGCATCGACGGAGGGCAGGGCAAGGCAAGGCGGCTGATGCAAGTAGCCGAAAGAGGGGCGACGGCGTTATCCGGTTGACGCCCGCCCGCCCACACGCTTGCCTGCTGCGATGACCGAACTCCGTATCGAGCGGGTCGACGCCGCCGCCTCCGAGGCCTCTCTGGAGGACTGGCGGCACGTCCACAACGTGATCGTCCCGCCGGCCGCGCTGTCCCCGGCCGAGGTCCGCGACCGGGCCGGGCGGTACCACCTGGAGGTGGCGTACCTCGACGGCGTACTGGTCGGCTGCACGACGGTCCGGCCGCCCGAGGGCGAGGAGGCCACGGCCACCGTGATCGCCCGCGTGCTCCCCGGCCACCGCCGCCGGGGGTTCGGCGAGCGGCTCCACGAACGGGGGCTGGCGCTCGCCCGGGCACTCGGCGCCACGACGATCGAGACCGTCGTGCTGGCCGCCAACGCCGAGGGGCTGCGGTTCGCGCTGGCCCACGGGTACGTGGAGTCCGACCGCTACACCCTGCCGAGCGGCGGCGACCCGTGGATCGATCTGCGGCTGCGTGGGGCTGAAGGCAGGGGCGCAGCCCCGCCTTCGGGGGCGCGGGGAACTGCGCGGCCCGCCCCCACCGGCCCGCGGACGAACGGGGACCGGCCCGAGGAGTGATCCGGGGGCCGATCGGGGAGAGTGGATGCCATGAGCGACGGCTTGGAACACGTGGAGCGCCTCGACACGGCGCGGGCCCGCACCTGGCTCGCGACCGCCGTCGAGGAGGCCAGGACCGGCCTCGCGGAGGGCGGCATCCCGATCGGCGCCGCGCTGTACGCCGCGGACGGCACCCTGCTCGGCCGGGGCCACAACCGCCGCGTCCAGGACGGCGACCCGTCCACGCACGCCGAGACGGCCGCCTTCCGCGACGCGGGACGGCAGGGCTCCTACCGCGGTACGACGATGGTGACCACGCTCTCGCCGTGCTGGTACTGCAGCGGTCTGGTCCGGCAGTTCGGGATCTCCCGGGTGGTCGTCGGGGAGGCCGAGACCTTCCACGGCGGACACGACTGGCTGGCGGAGCACGGCGTGGAGATCGTGCTCCTCGACGACGCCGGGTGCGTCGCCCTGATGCGCGACTTCGTCAGGGACAACCCCGCACTGTGGAACGAGGACATCGGTGAGTGACGCGACCTCGGTGAGTGACACCGCCCCCCGCACCGGGCCCAGCACCGGGCCCCGGGTGCCGACCGTCGATCTCGGTCCGTGGCTCTCCGGCGACCCCGAGGCCCGTACCCGGATCGCCCGGACGGTCGACCGCGCGCTCCAGAGCGCCGGATTCCTGCTGGTGACCGGTCACGGCGTCGACCCCGGCCTGCGGGTACGCGTCCGCGAGGCGGCCCGCGCCTTCTTCGTGCTGCCCACCGAGGCCAAGGAGCCGTACGCGGTGAAGGTAGGCGGCCGGGGCTGGCTCGGACCGGGCGCCGAGGCCAACGGCTACGCGGAGGGCACACCGACCCCGCCCGACCTGAAGGAGTCCCTGAGCTTCGCGACGCACGAACCCTTCGACGACCCGAGGATCGACGCGGAGTGGTGCGCCCCGAACGTCTGGCCGGCCGAGGCCCCCGGGCTGCGGGCCGTGTGCGAGGAGTACCTGGCGCGGATGGCCGAGTTGGAGAACCACCTGCTCGCGCTGCTCGGCGAGGCGCTCGGCCTGGAACCGGACTTCTTCACCCGGCACATGGACCACCCGACCTACGGCTTCAACATCAACTGGTACCCGGGCAGGGAGGTCGTCGGCGAGCCCGAGGAGGGGCAGTTCCGCATCGGCCCGCACACCGACTTCGGCACGGTCACCATCCTCGACCGGCAGGCCGGCAAGGGCGGGCTGCAGGTCTGGACGGACGACGGCGGCTGGGAGGACGCGCCCTTCGACCCGGCGGCGTTCACCGTCAACATCGGTGACCTGATGGCCCGCTGGACCGGCGACCGCTGGCGCTCCGGCCGCCATCGCGTCCTGCCGCCGCCCGCCGACGAGCCCACCGAGGAGCTGATGTCCCTCGTCTACTTCGGCGAGTGCACCCCGGGGACCCGCGTCGAGTCGGTGCCCGCCCCGGTCGGCCGGGTGGCGTACGAACCCGTCGACTCCCATGTGTACCTGCGCTCGAAACTCGACTCGATCACCGTGAACTGAACCGGCCCGGTCGGACTGCGCCGACGGCGCCGACATTTGCGTAAGCCCGCGGACATCATCCGTACCACTCCGAAGCAACGCCCCCTGTTCGCCCCACGGTTGATACACCTCACCTCTACGAGAACCGGACCCGAGGGGTCCCAGGGGGAGATGCGGTGCGCAGAAGGCTGTACGGGCGAGGGGCGTTGTTCGACACGGAGCCGCCCGGCCTCGCTCCACGGCTGGTCGGCCTGCGCCCGTTCCAGCACGGGCCCAGTCCCTGCGAACACCCGAGGGAACTCCCCTTCGTGGTGTTCGCCGGGGCCCGCGGCCTCGGCAAGAGCGCGGTGCTGGCGGAACTGCGGGCCGCGTACGAGGGCCGTACGCCGCTCGCCCTGATCGACTGCGAGGCGGACCGGTTCGCGGGGCCCCCCGCGGGACGGCCGCACGAGGTCTGGTCGCCCGTGGCACAGGCGCTGGTCACGATCGCGGAGCAGCTCGCGGAGCCGGTCGCCGACGCGGGACGGATCCCGTTCCCGCGGCTCGCGACGGGCCTGCTGGCCGTGGCGGCGGGCGGCTGGAACGACCGGGACATGCCCCGCGCCCGCCGGGAGGCCGAACGGATCCTGCTGCTGAACGACACGGGCTCCTGGGCCGGCGGACACACGAGCCGCTGGGTCGGCCGGGTCTCGGCCCGTCTCACCGACCCGCTCACCGGCCCCCTGCCGGGTACGGGTCCGGTGGTCGAGCCGGTCGTCGAGGCCGCCCTGGAGACGTTCTCCGAGGGGGTCTCGCCCACGCACCGCCGGCTGCGGAAGGCCGCCGCCTGGTACCGCGACCACCCGAACGCCGACGGCAACCCCAAGCTCGGACTCCTGCTGCTCTCCGGCCACTTCAGGGCGGGCGGCGACCCGCGCACCCACGCCGAGGGCCATCTCGTACGGGCCCTGCTGGCCGATCTCGACGACGCGTACGGCGGTCCGCTGCCGCGCGCGAACCGGCCCGGGCGTCCGGTGGTCCTCATCGACAACGCGCAGAGCGCGCCCGGCATCGGGCTGATCGGAGCGGTGCTGCGGGACCGGGCCGGCGGTATCGCCGACCGGGTGGCGTTCTTCGCCGGTCTACGCGGGCACGGTCATCCGGCCCTGCGCAACGCGACCCGCAGCACCCTGTCCGCGCTGGCCCGCACGAGTGGTTGGGAGCCCGGCGGCACGGCCTCGTCGCGGGCGCTGCTCGTCCCGCTGTCACCGCTGTCCCCCGACGACACCCCGCGCGTCGTCGAGGCGGCCTGCCGAGGGCTCGCCGTACCGTCCCGGCTGCCGGGCGCCGCCCACCGGCTGACCCGCGGCAGCCCGCTCGGTACGACGCTGTTCGCCGAGTCCGCCCGGCAGAACCTGTCCCGGGGCGCCGGCACCCCCGGCGAACTGCTCACCGCGGACCTCGTACCGCAGGAGGCGGACGGGGCTCACGAGACGGACGAGGTGGACGAGGCGGAGGAGAAGCGCGGGGTGCGTGAGGGACGGCCCGCCTACCGTGAGCTTCTCGACCGGCTCACGCCGGACGGTGGCCGGGACGAGCTGGCGCTGCTGGCCGTGGCCCACGACCGCGAGTCGGCGTGCGCGCTGGCCGCGGCCCGGCTCCCCGGCGACTTCGGCGCGGTGGGGGTCCTGGCCCTGGAGGCGCGGCTCGCCGAGGAGGGCCTGCCCACGGTCCCCGGTCAGTTCGTCGGCGATCCGTTCCTGCGGGCGCTGCTGCTGCTCGGCCTGCACCGCAGGGAGCCGGACCACGGCACCTGGAAGGCCGCCCACCGCACGCTCGTCGCCCACTACACGGACATCCCGGCCGCGCCGGACGGCCCGCGGGACGGTCCCGGCGACGGTCCGGGTTCGAAGGAGCAGCGGATCCTCTACCGGCTCCTCCACGAAATGGCCCTCGGCGCCACCGAACCGGCCGTCACCCATCTGCGCGACGCCTTCCCCCGCCAGGACACGAAGGCGTGGCTGCGGGCGCTGGTCCTCCTCGCGTCGGCGCCGTACCACCCCGCGCCCGTGCCGGCGCCCGTCCCTGACGGATACGGCGGCGTCGCGTCCGACGCCCGCGCCCGGGTCGCGCTCGGCCGCGTCGGCACCGGCCCGCCCCCGCCCCAGGGCGCGGACACCGCCCTGCATCTGCGGATACGCCGACTGCTGCACGGGGTCTGGCAGGTGACCGATCCGCTGGCGCTGCCGGACCCGGTCGTCGCCGAGCGGCTGCGGTCCGAGCTGGAGCATCTGTCGAGGCTCCGGCCGGTGGACGTGGAGCCGCTGCTGCGGGCCTCCGTGCACTGGCCGGAGGACGCCCTGTCCGGCCGCCCTCTCCGCCTCGGTCAGACGCCGGCGTAGGAGTGCTTGCCGGTGACGAAGATGTTCACTCCGTAGTAGTTGAACAGCCAGCAGGCGAAGGCGGCGAGCGCGATGTACGCGGCCTTGCGGCCCTTCCAGCCGGCCGTGGCACGGGCGTGCAGATAGCAGGCGTAGGCGACCCAGGTGATGAACGACCAGGTCTCCTTGGGGTCCCAGCCCCAGTAGCGGCCCCACGCGTCGCCCGCCCAGATCGCGCCGGCGATGATCGTGAACGTCCACAGCGGGAAGACGGCGGCGTTCACGCGGTACGAGAACTTGTCGAGCGAGGCCGAGGCGGGCAGCCGCTCCAGCACGGAGGTCGCGAAACGGCCGGGCTTGCCGCCGGTCGCGAGCTTGTTCTCGTAGCTGTCCTTGAAGAGGTACAGGATCGTGCCGACCGCGCCCACGTAGAAGACCGCGCCGCAGAAGATCGCCGTGGAGACGTGGATGTACAGCCAGTACGAGTGGAGCGCGGGCACCAGCTGGTCGCTCGCGGTGTACAGGACGGTGACGGCGAGGCCGAGGTCCAGCAGGACCGTGGTCACCAGGAAGAGGCCCATCCAGCGGACGTTCTTCTTCATCGCCAGCAGCGCGAGGTACACACCGACGGCGACGGTGGAGAAGGTGACGTTGAACTCGTACATGTTGCCCCACGGCGCCCGCTGCACCGACAGGGCACGGGCGAGCACACCGCCGAACGCGATGAGGAACGCGAGCACGGTGAGGGAGATGGCGATCCGGCCGTACAGGTCGCCCTGCTCGTCACCGCCGTGCGCGCCGGGCCCGTCCGGCACGTCCCGCGCACCGGCCGCGGCACGCGTGACGACCTGGGGCCGCTCCAGCACGGCGGTGCCGCCCGCGTTCTGCACGGTGACCGCCGGGGCGGCCGCCTTCTTGCCGGCCTTGTCGGCCTTGTCGGCGGTCAGCGCGGCGGCCGTCCGGCCGACCTTGCTGCGGCTGCCGAGCAGCCATTCGGCGATGTACGCGAAGAAGGCCAGCGTGTAGACGGCCATCGCGGAGTAGATCAGCGTGTTGCTGACGTTCGCGAGGTGCTCGTTGGTCGCGGCGGCCAGGTCGGTTGCGGCGGCGAGAGTCACTTCGTCTCAGCCCCTTCGGCAGGTACGGCGGGAGGTTCGGGGGTAGGGTGCTCGTTCTCGGAGGCGGCGGCTGGGGCTGTGGTGTCCGGGTCGGGGTCCGGGGTGTCGGGTGTGCCCGGCGCCAGGTCGTACAGATGGCCCGCCAGGGCGCCCAGTTCCTCGGGGACCTTGGCGGACTCGCTGCGGCCGAGGCCCGCCATCTCGACGACCGTGACCCCGTCGGGGCCGGTCACGGCCCGCACCCACACCCGGCGGCGCTGGATGAAGAGGGAGGCGGCGAGGCCGAAGATGGCGCCGAAGGCACCGGCGAGGGCCCAGCCGGCCCCGGGCTGCCGGGTGACCTGGAAGTTCGCCCACTCCTTGACCCCCTTCTCGAAGGTGATCGAGCCGGCGCCGTTCGGGAGCTGCATGGTCTCGCCCGGCTTCAGGTTCTCCCGCAGCTGCTTGCCCTTGGAGTCCTTGAACTCCTTCATGTTCTTCTTTTCGAGCTGGTACACGCTCTGCGGCAGGCCCGCGTCGACGCCGAGGTCGCCGTGGTACGCCGTCAGGTTGAGCACCGGGTTCAGCAGCGCCGGGAACTGCGAGACCACCGCGGTGCCCTCGCCTCCGTACGCCGGGAGGAAGAACGCCTGGAAGCCGAGCTGCTCCTGCTTGCCCTTGGCGTCCTTGTAGCCGTCCATGACCTTGATCGCGCCGGTCGAGGTGACGTTCGAGTCGAGCGGCAGCAGCGGCACGGCCTGCTGGTAGACGATCTCGCCCTTGCCGTCCCGGACGGTGACGACGGGCGCGTAGCCGTGGGCGGTGAGGTAGACCTTCGAGTCGTCGATGTCGAGCGGCTGGTTGACCTTGACGGTCTTCTTCTGCTCCTTGCCGTCCGCGCCGACGCTGTAGTCGACCTTCGCCTGGTACGTGCGCGGGGTGCCCTTGTTGGGTCCCGTCTCCTCGTACGTGCCCTCGAAGTCCTCCAGTACGAAGCTGAAGGGCTCCAGGTCGTTCGTGTCGAAGAGGCTGCCGGACTTGAAGTCGTCGTACTGCGTGAGGGTGTTGGCGAAACCGTCGCCCTCGACGATCAGTTTGTTGCCCTCGGACTTGAAGAGCTGGCCCCAGGCGAAGGCGACCAGCATCACGATCAGCGCGATGTGGAAGGCGAGGTTGCCGACCTCGCGCAGATAGCCCTTCTCGGCGGCGACCGCGTCCCCGTCGAGGTGCGCGCGGAAGCGCCGCTTCTTCAGGAGCTTCAGCGCCTCGTCCCTGACCTCCTCGGGCGCGGCCGCGGTCCGCCAGGTCGTGTACGCGGGCAGCCGGGTCAGCAGGCGCGGGGCGCGCGGCGGCCGGCCGCGCAACTGGCCGACGAACTGCCAGGTGCGGGGCACGATGCAGCCGATGAGCGAGATGAACAGCAGGAGGTAGATCGCCGAGAACCAGGCGGAGCTGTAGACGTGGAACAGCCCGAGCTTCTCGTAGATCGGCCCGATCGTGGTGTGCCGGGCCAGGAAGTCGGCGACCTTCGTCTCGTCGGTCCCGGACTGCGGGATCAGTGAGCCGGGGATCGCGCCGAGGGAGAGCAGGAAGAGCAGGATCAGCGCGACCCGCATCGAGGTCAGCTGGCGCCAGATCCAGCGGGCCCAGCCGGTGACCTCGCGGCCGGTCCACGCCAGCCATCCCAGGGCGCCCGGTGCGCGCGCGCCACCGAAGGAGCCGGGCACGACCGTCTCCCGCGGTGCGGTGGACAGCTGGGCGCCGGCGGCACCGAGATCGCCGGCGTCGCGCGTCGCGGTGTCACCCGTCGCGGTGTCACCCGTACCGTTCTCGTCGGTCCGGCCGGTCTCGTCGGTCCGGTCGTCGGTCCTCGCGCCGGTGTCCCGTGTCGCGCTCATGAGTCAGATCCCTACCGTGAAGCCGTTGGACCAGCCCTGCATCTGCTGCACGATGCCGTCCCACGCGCCGGTCAGCAGGAGCAGACCGGTCGCGATCATCATTCCGCCGCCGATCCGCATGACCCACACGTAGTGGCGCTTGACCCAGCCGAAGGCGCCGAGCGCCTTGCGGAAGGCGACGGCGGCGACGACGAAGGGCACACCCAGACCGACGCAGTACGCGACCGTCAGTATGGCCCCGCGACCGGCGCTCGCCTGGTCGGAGGAGAGCGCCAGCACGGAGGCGAGCGTCGGTCCGATGCACGGCGTCCAGCCGATCCCGAAGAGCGCGCCCAGCAGCGGGGCCCCGACCAGACCGGCGACCGGCCGCTTGTGGAAGCGGAACTCGCGCTGGGTCAGCCAGGGCATCATCCCCAGGAAGAACACACCCATGAGGACCATGAGGACGCCGAGCACCTTGGACATCGTGTCCTTGTGCTCCTGGAGGGTCGAGCCGAAGTAGCCGAAGAGCGCCCCGCCGGAGACGAACACGAGGGTGAAGCCGAGGACGAACAGCGAGGCCCCGGCGACCATCCGGCCGCGTCGCGCCTCGGCCAGGTCGGTGCCGCTGACGCCGGTGACGTACGAGAGGTAGCCGGGTACGAGCGGCAGTACGCACGGGGAGAAGAAGGAGACGAGCCCGCCGAGCAGGGCGATCGGAATGGCGAGCACCAGCGCCCCGTCGAGGACGGTCCGGTTGAGGTCGGTGCCCGCGGCCACGAGAAGAGACACGAGCGGTCACTTCTCCGCGAGGATCGGCTTGAGCATCTTGCG
The DNA here is from genome assembly GCF_018070025.1 of Streptomyces liliiviolaceus. Classification (NCBI taxonomy): domain Bacteria; kingdom Bacillati; phylum Actinomycetota; class Actinomycetes; order Kitasatosporales; family Streptomycetaceae; genus Streptomyces; species Streptomyces liliiviolaceus. The sequence goes on along the minus strand of NZ_JAGPYQ010000001.1, from coordinate 2,031,523 downwards.
CAGATTGTCCTCGCTGAGCGCGGACAGCGACCGGGAGGCGACCTTCCCGTCCCGGTCGAGGACGAGCGTGGAGGGGATCGTCTGCGGGTTGAGCGTGCCCTTCTTGAAGCGGAGCATCAGCTTGCCCGTCGGGTCGTACAGGCTCGGGTACTCGACGCCGTGCGCCTTCTCGAAGGCGAGGGCCGGGGTGGTGCTGGTGTCCCGGGTGTTGATGCCGACGAACTGCACGCCCTGGTCCTTGAGGTCCTCGGAGACCTTGACGAAGTTCTTGGCCTCCAGGCGGCAGGGGCCGCACCAGGAGCCCCAGACGTTCAGGACGACGATCTTGCCCTTGTAGTCGGCGACGTCGAGCTGCTTGCCGTCGATGGTCTTGCCGGACAGCTCGGGCGCCTGTGCGCGGCTGCCCTTGTCGACCGTCGCGATGCCGTCGGAGCCGGTGACGAAACCGGTGTCGCCCGACCCTCCGGACTTGCCCCCGGATCCGCACGCGGACAGGAGCAGCGCCGCGGCGACGGCCGCTCCGGTGACTACGGCGGCACGGCTACGGGTCCGGTCGGTGCGCTGGACGGCACGGCTGGCGGCACTCATGTGAAAAGTTTCGCATGTCCGTTCCGGGGATCTTGCGCACCCCCCTCGCGGGGTTCAGGCGGCCTGATCCTGACCGAGGAACGCCTTCCAGCCGCCGGTCGGTTCCTCCCCCACACCAAGGGTCCGCAGCTTCTCCAGAACGGCCGCGTCCTGCGCGTCGAGCCAGTCCACGAACTGGCGGAACGACACCAGGCGTACGTCCTTCTTGCCCGCGATGTGCTTCAGCGCGTTCTCGACGGCGTCCATGTAGATGCCGCCGTTCCAGTCCTCGAAGTGGTTGCCTATGAAGAAGGGCGCACGGTTCGTCTCGTATGTACGCGTGAAGCCCGCTATGTACGATTCGGTCGCCTGCTTGCGCCAGGCCGGGTAGTTGGCGGGCGGGGCCTGGGTCGAGTTCACGGACTGGTTCGCGAGGATGTTGTAGTCCATGGAGAGGACCTCGAAGGTGTGCCCGGGGAAGGGCATCGCCTGCAGCGGCAGGTCCCAGACGCCCTCCTTCTTGCTCGGCCAGACCTGGGTGCCGCCGGGCGAGGAGGCGTCGTAGCGCCAGCCGAGTTCGCGGGCGGTGGGCAGGAGGTTGTCCTGGCCCTTCAGACAGGGGGTGCGGCCGCCGACGAGTTCCTTCTCGTAGTCGAAGGGCAGCGAGGGCACCTCCTTCTCGCTCCAGCCGGTGTTCGTACGCCACTCCTTGACGAAGGTCTTCGCCTGGTCGATCTCGCTGCGCCACTGGGCCGGCGTCCAGTTCTCCACCGTGCCGGTGCCGCCGCAGAAGTGGCCGTTGAAGTGGGTGCCGATCTCGTGGCCGTCGAGCCAGGCCCGCCGGAGGTTCTTCAGCGTCGACTTGATGTGGTCGTCCGTCAGATAACCGATGTCGGAAGCGCCCGGCGCGTTGTTCGGCGGAAGGTACTTGCGCTTTTTCGACTCGGGCAGGAGATAGAGCCCGGAGAGAAAGAACGTCATTCGCGCGTCGTGCTCTTCGGAGAGCTTCAAAAAGCGCTCGAAGAGGCCGTTGCCCACGTCTCCCGCGCCGTCCCAGGAAAAGACGACGAACTGCGGCGGGGTTTCCCCGGGTTGGAGGGGCACGGGCTTCTCGGGCTGCTTGGGCTGCTTGCCGGTGAAGGAGGTGGAGCCGTCGCCGAGGGGGCGGGCGGGGCGGCCGCCGCCGCTGTCACCAGGCTTTCCGGAGCCGCCGACGTGGTCGGAGCCGCCGCCCAGGGCTGTGCCGCAGCCCGTGATCCCCATGGCGGCCGCGGCTGTGGCCCCGGCTCCGAGGCCCAGCATTCCCCTTCGGCTGATGTCGCGCATTTCCGTCCCCATTCGTCGTGCTCGGCGCCCAAGCAATCTGGACACGTGGTTAGAGGGCACGACGAAGAGGGGGGTTCCCCCGCCCACTCAGATATTTCGGTGACTGTCCGATGGCGAACTTGTGACGAACGCACGGGAACCGGCCGGGGGGTGTTGTTCGCCTGCGCCCCGGCGGGGGCTGGTCGCGCAGTTCCCCGCGCCCCTGGGGGGGGGAGGGTGGCGGGGCTGGAAATTCGGCTGCGGGTCGGTGGGGGTTGCCCGCGCCGTTCCCCGCGCCCCTTAAGGGCGGGTCGGTGGGGGCTTGTCGTGCGGTTCCCCCGCGCCCTTGTGAGGGGGAGGTCGCGAGGCCGGAAGTTCGGCTGCGGGCCGGTGGGGGTCGGGCGCGCAGTTCCCCGCGCCCCTTGAGGGCGGGCCGGTGGCAGGGCGGGGCGCAGCCCCGGCTTTCAGGGGCGCGGGGAACTGCGCGGGCAACCCCCACCGGCCCGCACCTTCAGGGGCGCGGGGAACTGCGCAATCCTTTGGGCCGGCCCCCACCGGGCCGCACCGTGCGTGCGAGCGGACAAGGCCGGCGGAGCCGGAAAGCTACGCTCCGAACGCCTTGGACTTGCCCTTCACCGGCTTCGCCCCGGCCAACAGATGCGCAGGCACAAGATCACGCGCAGGCTCCGTATAGCCCACGGACACGATCTTGTCCCCCCGATACGTGAACGTCGTCAAGGACGCCAGCGTGCACTGCCGCTTACGCGGGTCGTGCCACAACCGCCGCCGCTCCACGAAGGACCGCACGATCCAGATCGGCAACTGATGGCTGACGCACACGGCCTCATGCCCCCGAGCCGCGTCCCGCGCCGCGTCCAGCGCCCCCATCATCCGGACGACCTGCTCCAGATACGGCTCGCCCCACGACGGCTTGAACGGGTTGACCAGGTGCTTCCAGTTCTCGGGATTGCGCAGCGCCCCGTCCCCGACCCCGAAGGTCTTGCCCTGGAAGACGTTCTCCGCCTCGATCAGCCGCGCGTCGGTCGCGAGATCGAGCCCGTGCGCCTCGGCGACCGGCGTGGCCGTCTCGCGGGCCCGCTCCAGCGGGGAGGAGACGACGTGCGTGATGTCACGCGGCGCGAGGTGCTCGGCGACCCGCTCGGCCATCCGCTGCCCCAGCTCGGACAGGTGATAGCCGGGCAGCCGCCCGTAGAGCAGCCCGTCCGGGTTCTCGACCTCGCCGTGCCGCATCACGTGTACGACGGTGATGTCACTCATACTGCCGTGGCCTCCGCTGCTGCCCGTGCCGCCGCCGGAAGGGCGTCGGCGATCCGCTGTACCGCCCGGTCGTCGTGCGCCGTCGACACGAACCAGGACTCGAACGAGGACGGCGGCAGGTAGACGCCCTGCGCCAGCATCGAGTGGAAGAAGGCGTTGAAGCGGTACGACTCCTGCGTCTTCGCGTCCTCGTAATTGCGTACGTCCTCCCCCGTGAAGAAGACGGAGAACATGGTGGACGCGTTCTGCAGAGTGTGCACCACACCTTCCTTGGTGAGGGCGTCCGTGACGAGCGTACGGATCTGCGCGGAGACCGCGTCGAGCCGGGTGTACGCGGCGTCGTCGAGCAGCCGCAGCTGCGCGAGGCCCGCGGCGGTCGCGACCGGGTTCCCGGACAGCGTGCCGGCCTGGTAGACGGGACCGACGGGCGCGAGGTGCCCCATCACGTCCGCCCGCCCGCCGAACGCCGCGGCCGGGAAGCCGCCGCCCATGACCTTGCCGAAGGTCATGAGGTCGGGCGCGACGCCGTCGACCCCGTACCAGCCGGCCCGGCTCGTGCGGAAGCCGGTCATGACCTCGTCGGAGATGTACAGGGCGCCGTCCGCCGCGCAGGCGTCCTTGAGTCCCTGGTTGAAGCCGGACAGCGGCGGCACGACGCCCATGTTGCCGGGCGAGGCCTCGGTGATCACACAGGCGATCTCGCCGGGGTGCGCCCGGAAGGCCTCCCGTACGGCGTCGAGGTCGTTGTACGGCAGGACGATGGTGTCCCCGGCCTGGGCGCCGGTGACGCCCGGGGTGTCGGGCAGCGCGAACGTGGCCAGGCCACTGCCCGCGGCGGCCAGCAGGGCGTCGACGTGCCCGTGGTAGCAGCCGGCGAACTTCACGACCTTGGCGCGCCCGGTGAACCCGCGCGCGAGACGGATGGCGGACATGGTCGCCTCGGTGCCGCTGGACACCAGCCGGACCTGCTCGACGGGGGCGACGCGGGCGACGATCTCCTCGGCGAGCGCGACCTCGCCCTCCCCGGGCGTACCGAAGGAGGTGCCGCGGGAGACGGCGGCCTGGACCGCCTCGATGACCTCGGGGTGGGAGTGGCCGAGGATCATCGGCCCCCAGGAACAAACGAGGTCGACATACTCCCTCCCGTCGACATCCGTCAGGTATGGACCGTCACCGGACACCATGAACCGGGGCGTACCGCCCACGGCGCGGAACGCGCGGACGGGAGAGTTCACGCCGCCGGGCGTCACGGCCGCCGCACGGTCGAAAAGAGTCTGCGAAACTGGGGCTTCGTACGGATAGCTCACACGGACCATGGTGTCAGAGGCTGCGAAGATCCTGCGGACAGGTGTTTCAACGCACGTTTCGGCGTGCGGCCGTGGGGGAGGTCACTGTCACGATGATCGGGTTGCGTGGCGGGGGTCGCGCACCCTAGAAAAGCAGTCGGGTGGAGATATGCATCGCGGTGGCGGACTGGGCGAGGGGACCGATGACCTCGGTCCTCGGCGTGCCCGGCGGGGGAAGCACCGGCGCGAGGCGGAAGCGGCCGAGGCTCGGCAGTCACAGGGATCGCAGAGCGAACCTGAGCGGATCGACCCGTCCGCGCGTATGGACGGTATGGACTACACGGACCGCGGGGCAGACCAGCTCAGGCCAGGAAGCAGCGGGAATGGTGGCCGGGTGGGGGTGACCTACAAATACTTCGGGGCACCGGACGGCGCGACCGCCGCCCGCGTCCCCATCTCCATGCGCCCGGAGGAGCTCGGCGGCGACGAGCTCGGTATGAACGGCATGTTCACGAAGATCAAGCCGGAGACCATGGCCGCGATGGTGCTGACCGGCATCGAGGGCATACCCCTGCACAAGGTGCCCCCGCTCGAACTGGTCGTCCTGCACCCGGACTACGCCGTCGTCCGGCTCCCCATGACCGTCGTCGACCCGCTCCGCGGCATAGGCGAGGAGGCCGTGGGCGCGGCAGCCTTCATCTGGTCGACGGTCCCGGACCGCGGCGGCCCCCGCGACGCGTACAACGTCTACCAACTCCTCCACGAATGGCAGGACTTCAGCCACCGCCTACACGAGGCAGGCCACCAGCCGTACTGCCTGGTCTGGCCCTGACCGGGGCGACCACCCACCAGCTACCCGGACCGCCTTCAGGGGGGCGAGCCCCCTGAAGGGGCGCGGGGAACGGCGCAATCTTTTGCCTTTAGGGGCGCGGGGAACTGCGCGACCCGCCCCCACCGGACCCGCACCCCTCAACGCACCGAAGCCACCCCAAAACCAACACCCTCGCCCGCTTTGTCGTTCGAACGACGCATACGGGTGAATCAGGTGCACTGACCGGTTTTGGGCTGCCTACTATCTGGTTTCGTGACAGACGGTAAGCGCCGCCCAGAAGCAGTCGGCCACACCACCGACGTCGCCGTCCTCGGGGCCGGACCGGCCGGGCTCGTGCTCGGCAACATCCTTGTGGACCGAGGCATCGACTGCGTGGTCCTGGAGAGAGCCGAGCCCGCGCAGGTGCGGACACGCGCGCGTGCCGGATTCCTGGCCCCCGGCACCGTACGGACCCTGGAGCGGCACGGTCTCGCCGACGGGCTGCACCGGCGCGGGCAGCCTCACGGCGTCTGCGAGTTCCGTACCGGGGACGGCCGGTTCCGGCTGGACTACGGCGGGCTCGGGCAGCGGGAACGGCACACCGTCTACCCCCAACAGGACCTGGTGTCCGACCTGTTGACCCGGTTCCTCGAACGCGGCGGGCAGGTCCGGTTCGGCACCGAGGCCGAGGCCGTGCACGACGCCGACAGCGGGCGGCCCGAGGTCGCCGCACGCGAGGCCGACGGACGGCCCCTGCGGTGGCGGGCCAGGTACGTGGCCGGCTGCGACGGCCGGCACGGCGCGGCCCGGCGTTCCCTGCCGGCCGGCACGGTCCGCCACCACCGCGATCACGGCGTGACCTGGCTCGGCCTGCTCGCCGAGGCGCCGCCCAGCCTGGACGCCGTCGGCTACGCGGTCCACGAGCGCGGCTTCGCCGGTCACATGGCCCGTACCAGCGAGATCACCCGCTACTACCTGCAGTGCGAGCGGGGCACCCGGGCCGAATCCTGGTCCGAGGAGCGGATCTGGGACGAGCTGGAGCTGCGGATGCGGGCGCGGGAGTACGGCCCGCTGCGCCGCGGGCGCGTGGTGCAGCAGGCCGTGGTCGACCTGGAGTCCGACGTGCTCGAACCGCTGCGCCACGGCGCGCTGTTCCTCGTCGGTGATGCCGCCGGACTGATCAGCCCGTCCGCCGCGAAGGGCGCCAACCTCGCGGTCCTCGGAGCCGCGACCCTCGCCGACGCCCTGACCGACGACCTCGTCCGCGGCGACCCGTCGGGCCTCGACGCGTACTCCGCGCGCTGTCTGACGCACATCTGGCGTGCGCAGGAGTTCTCGCACTGGATGATCGGGCTGCTGCACGGCCCGTCCGGCGCGGACGGCGAGTCCCTGTTCCACAACTCCCTGCGCCGCTCCCGTCTCACCTCGCTGCGCACCTCCCGCAGCCAGCAGGACTGGTTCGCCGAGCACTACGTCGGCATCTAGCCACTCACGCCCGTACGCAGTCGCCCGTACGCGGTCTCCCGTACACAGCCATCCGTACGCAGTCGTCCCCACGCAACCATCCGTACGCTGTCATCCGAACCCCGGAATGAGGGTCCACCCGTAGTGATCACGGCATTGTCGGGCGATACGTCCCGTCTGCGCGAGACGGTCGAATTCGTCAAGGAACAGGACACCGCCACCCTCCTCCCCCTGCTGCTCCCCGGGCTCGACGGCCCGGAACTGCGCGCCCTGGCGGAGCGCTGCGCCTTCTCGCACGCGGCTCTGCTCGTCTTCCCGCCCGACGGGGCCGCGCTGCACTCCGCACTCGCCGACTGCGGACTCGCCGTGGACGCGCCGCCACGGCCGAGCGTCGTGGTGCGCGAGCGGCTCGCCGTACGGCACGGGCGGTCCCCCGCGGACCTCGACGTCGGCATCCTGCGCCCCACCGTGGAGTGCGCGGACGGGGCGCGGCGCACGGTCGAGGTGTTCGCGCTGACCGTGCCGCCGGGCTCGGACCTCGAAACGGTCGCCGCGCACGAGCGGGGGCGGCAGCGCGAGGCGCATGTCGCCTTCGAGGTCGAGGCGCCGGACCCGCTGGTGCTGCGCGGCCTGTGCACGGCCTTCGGGCAGTACGGCGCCACCCCAGACGGCGGCGGCTACAACCCGCACGAGGACGGCACGGTCTTCTACTTCACCGCGCCCGCCGAGGCCAAGGCCGGCTACCGGCGCGTGGAGCTGTACGTCCCCGGCGACCACCGTGACGTCCTCGCCGCCCACCTCGCCGACGCGCACCGCGGGCAGCAGCACGCCGAGACCCTGCTGCGGCTACTGACCGGGGCGTGGACGACCCAGGCCCTCGCCGCGTTCGCCCGTCTGAAGGTGGCCGACGCGATGGACCGGGAGCGCGTCGTCGGCCTGGCGGACCTGGCGCGGGAGGTCGGCGCCCTCGCGCCGAACCTGGCCACCCTGCTGCGCTATCTCACGATGCTCGGCGTGGTGAGCGAGGACCGCGACGGGTTCCGCCTCACGGACACCGGGGCGCTGCTGCGCGCGGACGCCGAAGGGTCGATGCGGCCGCTCGCGCTGATGTACGGGGGACCGTTCTACGAGTCCTTCGCGGGGCTCGGGCACACCGTGCGCACCGGAGAGGTCGCCTTCGAGCGGCGCTTCGGCGAGAACCACTTCGACCACTTCGCCCGCGACCCCGAACTCGCCGAACTCTTCGACCAGTCGATGGCCGCCGGTGCCCGGATGTTCGACCCGCTGCCCGCACACCCGGTCCTCGCCTCGGCGCCCGCGGGCGCCACTGTGGTCGACATCGCCGGGGGCAACGGGGAACTGCTCGGCCGGATCCTGTCCGCGCACCCCCGGCTGCACGGCCTCCTGCTGGAGCGCCCGCGGACCGTCGAGACCGCCCGCCGCCTCCTCGGCCCGGCCGGCCACGCGCAGCGGTGCACCTTTCTGCCCGGCGACTTCGCTGACGTGCCCGCGGGCTGCGACGTCTACGTCCTGTCCCGGGTCCTGCACGACTGGGACGACGACCGCTGCCGGGAGATCCTGCGCCACTGCGCCCGCGCGATGCCCTCCGCCGCGGATCTGCTCGTCGTCGAACGCGTCCTGCCCGCCGACGGGTCGGCCTCGCTGGCCACGGCCTGGGATCTGCACATGATGTGCAACGTCGGCGGGCGGGAACGGAGTGCCGCCCACTACGCCCGCCTGTTCACCGAGGCGGGCCTCACGCTGGTGGACCGCACCCCGCTCCCCCTGGACGGCACGGTCCTCCACGCCCGCCGCTCCCGCTGACGCCAAAAGACTGCGCAGTTCCCCGCGCCCCCATTCAGGGGCGCGGGGAACTGCGCAGTCTTTGAGGGGCGCGGGGAACGGCGCGACCAGCCGCCACGGACCCGCACTCCTGAAACGCGCCCTAAGCGGCCAGCGCCACCGCATCGATCGCCGGCACCCGCAGCACCCGCCACGCCGTGACCAGGCTCGTTCCCATCGTCACCGCGACGGCCACCGCCACGACCCCGAGCCAGATCCCCAGCCCCTGGTCCGGCAGGACCGAGTCCGTGCGGACCGTGGTGAACGCGACGATCCCGGCCAGCGCGCCCCCCGTACCGAGGACGACGCCCGTCACCGTGAGGACCAGGGACTCGATGCCCACCATGCCGAGGACCTGCCCCGGAGTCGCCCCCGCGAGCCGCTGCTGCCCGAACTCCTTGCGCCGGTAGGTCGTGGCCGCGTACAGGGAGTTGACCAGCATGATGCAGGAGAAGACCACGATGATGCCGACGACCGTCAGGTTGAGCGTTTCGAGGTTCTTCGCGTCGACCGACTTGGGCACACCCGCCGCGTCGATCGCGTCGTTCTCGGCACTCTGCATGTAGAGGGTCGCCGTGGCCATGCCGATGAAGACGATCAACGGCACCATGACACCGGACAGTTGCGCCGCGCGCGCCCGCAGGCCGTGTACGGCGGGATAGCCGCTCGGTCCCCTCAGCGGCAGCCGGCCGAGCAGCGCCCTCAGCAGCCCCGGCGACAGGAGCGCGAGGCCGACCGAGAGGAGGATCGCGCCGTACGCGGGCGGTGCCATCAGCGCGGCGTCCGTCGACGACAGGGCGAAGGTGGTGCCGATCGACAGGCCGCCGAGGGCCAGGGACCCGCGGACGAGGAGCTTGCGCCCCCTGCCCCGGGACCGGCGCCCGCCGCCGGTCGCCCGGCGCACCGCGAGGAACGCCGCCCCCGCCGCCGCGAGCACCGTGATGTCGAGGCCGGAGTACAGGGCGATGGGCCCGAAGGTGTAGTCGACGGACTCGGCGACCTGCCCGCTGTCCTGGAAGACGTCGAGCAGCACCCGCCCGCCGAGCATCGCGGGACCGATGGCGAGCAGCGCCCCCAGCAGGGCGACGGCCACCGCCTCCCCGACGACCATCCGCTTGAGCTGCGCGGGCGTGGCCCCCGAGCAGCGCAGCAGGTCGATCTCGGCGGAGCGCTGGCGCACGTTCACCGTGAGGGTGGAGGCGACGGCGAAGAACACCAGGAGGGTGCCGTAGCCGCCGACGACGCCCGCCGCGGTGGACAGGGTCTCCGAGCTGACGGAGTCGACACCCGGCGCACCGGCCGTGTCGTGCATCGAGTTGAACGTCATGATGATCGCCGCGCCCAGGAAGGCGGACAGCAGGGTGGCGGCGAAGCGCCCGGGGCGCTGCCGTACGGAGCGCATGGCAAGGGTGAACATGGTGAACATCGCGCTCACGCCCCCGCCATCACGTCGTCGCCGAGGTGCGCGAGGCGCTCGGCCACCGCGTCCACGGTCGGCCGGCGCATCTCGCCCGCGAGCCGGCCGTCCGCGAGGAACAGCACCGAGTCGGCGTACGAGGCCGCGACCGGGTCGTGGGTCACCATGACGACCGTACGGCCGTGGCGGCGTACCGCGTCCTGGAGGAGCCGCAGGACGTCCCGCGCGCTGCGGGTGTCGAGGGCGCCGGTCGGCTCGTCCGCGAAGATCACGCTCGGCTCGGTCACCAGGGCGCGGGCGATGGCGACGCGCTGGCGCTGACCGCCGGAGAGCTGGTCGGGCCGGTGGCCCAGGCGGTCGCCGAGGCCGACGGCGGTCAGGGTCTCCCGCACCCGGTCCCGGTTCACCCTGCGCCGGGCGAGCTTCAGCGGCAGGACCGTGTTCTGGGCCACGGTGAGCGTGTCGAGCAGGTTGTACTGCTGGAAGACGAAGCCGATCCGGTTGCGGCGGAACTTCGTCAGCTCGGCCTCGGTGCCGCCGGTCATCTCCGCCCCGTCGACCATCACGATGCCGCTGTCGGGCCGGTCGAGGCCCGCCGCGCACTGCAGCAGCGTGGACTTGCCGGAGCCCGAGGGACCCATCACCGCGGTGAAGGTGCCGCTCGCCAGGCTGAGCGTCACCTCGTCCAGCGCGGTCACGGCGCTGTCGTCGCTCCCGTACGTCTTGCTGACCTTGACCAGCCGCAGGGCCAGGTCGGCGGCGCCCGTGCCCTGGTCGCCCTTGCCCTGCGTACGTCGGTCGGTGCCGGTTCGGCGAAACATCGTCATCAGCCTCCGTCGGGCACGGTCCGCGCCCCTGTCGGGCACCGCCGGTGCCCCCGCTGCCGGGCACTTCCTGTGCCCCGCCAAAGACGCTACGGACGACGGGACGCGGGCACATTGGGCGCAGAACCCGTATCGGGGGGTGTACTCAGCAACACCCCTGAACACCCCCGCGATGCGCCCGGCCTCCTCGCGCCGACCGTCGCTCCCCCACCGCCCTCGCCACAATCTCGCGGGTCGTTTACCTGGACTTCGCCGCCCGTACTCCTCCGCTTGCTTCCATCGCACACATGCCCACTCCTTGCCGGCCCTCCTGGGGAGAGACATGACCGAACTGCTGAGTGGCATGAGCGTCGACTACAGCGACCACGACGACCCGGTGCTGATCCGCCCCGACGGCACCCCGGTGGACACCTGGCGCGAGAACTACCCGTACGCCGAGCGCATGGAGCGCGCGGAGTACGACCTGCACAAGCGGCTGCAGCAGATCGAGCTGCTGAAGCTGCAGAGCTGGATCAAGGAGACGGGGCGCCGGCTCGTCGTCGTCTTCGAGGGGCGGGACGCGGCCGGCAAGGGCGGCACGATCAAACGCTTCACCGAGCATCTGAACCCGCGCGGCGCCCGGGTGGTGGCCCTGGAGAAGCCGACCGAACGCGAGCGCGGGCAGTGGTACTTCCAGCGCTATGTGGAGCATCTGCCGACCGCCGGGGAGATCGTGCTCTTCGACCGTTCCTGGTACAACCGCGCGGGCGTCGAGCGGGTCATGGACTTCTGCTCGGACGACGAGTACCGCCGTTTCATGCGGCAGGCGCCCGGGTTCGAGCGGATGCTCGTCGACGACGGCGTGGACCTGGTGAAGTTCTGGTTCTCGGTGTCGCAGGGCGAGCAGCGCACCCGTTTCACGATCCGCCAGGTCGATCCCGTACGGCAGTGGAAGCTCAGCCCGATGGACCTCGCCTCGCTGGACCTGTGGGATGACTACACCGCCGCGAAGGTCGCCATGTTCCGCGAGACGGACACCGAGCAGGCCCCGTGGACCGTGGTGAAGAGCAACGACAAGAAGCGGGCCCGCGTCGAGGCCATGCGCAGTGTGCTGGCCCGCTTCGACTACACGGGCAAGGACCACGAGGTGGTCGGGGAACCGGACCCGAGGATCGTGGGCGAGGCGGCGACGCTCCTGGAGGAAGGCGAGGACGACGACCTGCGGGAGGGCTGGTGACGGCGGCCCCGCAGCCGGCGGGCCGACAGCCACGCCCGTCATGACCGTCATGACAGCCGCGCCCGTCACACCCGTCACGCCCGTCACGACAGCCGCGCCGGCCGAACGATCCGGTCGGCCGGCGGCTACGAAACCGTTCGACCGGCGGTTACGAAACCCTTAGACCGGCGGCTACGGGACCGTTCCGCCCGCGACGGTGAAGCCCGTCACCGAGCCGCCGCCCTCCCGGCGCCCGGCGAACGGCTCTCCCCCGTGCGCCGCCGCCACCTCGCGGACGATCGAGAGGCCGAGCCCGGAACCGGGCAGGCTGCGCGCGTCCGGCGCGCGGTAGAAGCGGTCGAAGACCCGGTCGAGATCCGCCTGGGCGATACCGGGCCCGCGGTCCAGGACCTCGACCCGGACGGTGTCACGGTCGGCGCGCGTCACGACGAGCTCGATCGGCCCGCTCCCGCCCCGGTCGAACTTCGCCGCGTTGTCCACCAGGTTGGACATCGCCCGCTGCAGCGCCGCGGGCCGCCCGTCGACCGCCGTGTCCCCGGACACCCGTACCGTCACGGCCCGCCCCGTGCGCCGGCGCGCCGCCACCGCCACGTCGTCCGCGAGGTCGCCGAGGGCCACCCGCCGCGGCGGCTCGGTGTCGGACTGGCCGGCCGCCAGCGCGACCAGCTCGTTGACCAGGTCGGTCAGCTCACGGGACTCCTGGGCGAGGTCGTCGACCAGCTCCTGGCGTACGGCGGGCGGCAGTTCGTCGATCCGGCGCAGGATCGAGATGTTCGTGCGCAACGAGGTCAGGGGCGTACGCAGCTCATGGCCCGCGTCCTGGACGAGGCGCCGCTGGTCGTCCTCGGACTGGGCGAGACGGCCCAGCATGCGGTCGAAGGAACGGCCGAGCCGGGCCACCTCGTCGTACCCGGCGACCGGCACCTGGATGCCGAGCCGCCCGGTGCGCGCCACGTCCTCGGCGGCCCCCGCGAGCCGCACAAGACGCGAGGTGATGCGCCGGGCCAGCCACCAGCCGAAGAGGCCCGCGGCGATCACCACGGCGCCCACGAGCAGCACGGTCCGCTGCTGGAGGTCGCGCAGCAGATCCTCCGTACCGCTGAACTCCTGCGCCACCTGTACGGCGCCCCGCCCGCCGCCGAGGGAGACGGTCGCGACGCGGTAGACGTCGTCGCCGACGTCGACGTCCCGGTGCTCCACCAGCCGCCCGGCGGCCCGCGCGGCGGCGATCGGACGGTCGGCGGCGTCCACGGGCAGCGGGGTGCGGCCCCGGTCGACGACCGATCCGTCGGGCCCCAGGACCTGGACGACCGTGCCGCTGGGCCGGACGAGCTCGCCGCGCGGGCCGTCGCCGGCACCGGCCGTGGCGAAGTCCGCGGGCTCCAGCGGGTTGCGGCGCACCTCGTCCAGCAGATCCTGTACGACGCCCTCGAACACGGTCTGCTGGTCCACGCGCACCAGCCGGGCGGCGGCGTCGTACGACAGGAACCCGACGAGGACGGTGACGGCCGCCGCGACGGCCGCGAACGACACCGTGAAGGTGGTCCGCAGCGACGACAGCCGGGCCCGCGCCACCCACCGCCCGAACCGGCCGGGACGCCCGGTCCGCACACCCGTGGGCCGCACTCAGTCCTCCCTCAGCACGTACCCCACGCCCCGCACGGTGTGGATCACCGAGGGCACGGTAGACGCACCGGGCGCACCGGCCGCCGCACCGGGCTCGTCGAGCTTGCGCCGCAGATAGCCGACGTACACGGCGAGGTTCTTGGAACCTGGCCCGAAGTCGTATCCCCAGATGCGGTCGTAGATGGTGGTGTGGTCCAGGACGATGCCCGCGTTGCGGACGAGCAGCTCCAGCAGGTCGAACTCGGTGCGCGTCAGCTCGATCTCCCGCGCGCCCCGCCAGACCCTCCGGGCCTGCGGATCGAGACGCAGGCCCGCGGCGGCGACCTGGCCGCCGGGCGCCCGCTGCGGTTCGCTGGGTACGTCGTCGGGGGCGCCCGTGCGCCGGAGCAGGGCGCGGAGCCGGGCGAAGACCTCCTCGACGTCGAAGGGCTTGACCACGTAGTCGTCGGCGCCGGCGTCCAGGCCCGCGATGCGGTCCGCGGTCTCGACGAGCGCGGTGAGCATCAGGATGGGGGTGCGGTTGCCCTCGGCACGCAGGACGCGACAGACCTGGAGGCCGTCGATGCCGGGCATCATCACATCGAGAACGAGCACGTCAGGAGGGGTGCGGTGGGCCTGCGCGAGCGCCTGGACACCGTCGGCGACGGCGGTGACCTCGTATCCCTCCAGGCTCAGGGCCCGTTCCAGGGCGTGGCGGATCGCGCGGTCGTCCTCGGCGAGCAGCAGATTGTGGGGCACGGGACCAGTCTGCCAAGCACTTCTGTACGTACTACCTGATGAAGGGGGGTTGGGGCCGGGCCTCTTACCCGGCTCTCACCCCGCCGGGACCGGTGGCTTACCTCGCCCCGCCACTGTGTCCCCTGTGCCGGGGGCGAGCGCTGCGACGGGGAGGGCCACGCACCGATGAAGCGCACTGGACGCACGGAGCGTACGGAACGCACGGAGCGTACGGCAGACGAGGAGGCCGCGAAGCGAATGAACCGTATGGGGCGCAGCCGTACGGGCCGCACGAAGATCGTGTTCCTGCTGCACAACGCGTACGCCATCGGGGGGACCGTGCGTACGACACTCAATCTCGCGGCGGCGCTCGCCGACCGCCATGACGTGGAGATCGTGTCCATGCGGCGGCACCGGGCCGAGCCGCGGTTCACCATCGACCCGCGGATCACGGTCGTACCGCTGGTCGACGAACGGGACGACAGCGCGGACCTCACCGACCCCGACTACGCGCTCCCGGCGACGGACTTCCCGGACTCCGACAAGCGGTACGCGCAGTACACGCGCCTGACCGACCGGCGGGCCGCCGCGTATCTCTCGGACAGCGACGCCGACGTGATCATCGGCACCCGCCCCGGAATCAACGTCTACGTCTCCCTCTTCGCGCCGCGCCGGGCCCTGCGCATCGCCCAGGAACACCTGCGGCACGACCAGCACACCAAGCGGCTGCGGGGCGTGCTGGCGCGGCACTACCGCCTGCTGGACGCGGTGGTGACGACCACGGAGGCGGACGCGGAGGTGTACCGGCAGCGGATGACCCTGCCGGGGGTGCGGGTCGCGGCCGTGCCGAACATCGTGCCGGCACCCGAGGGCATCATCCGCGACGAGACGACGAAGGTGGTGGCCGCGGCGGGCCGGCTGGTCCCCGGCAAACGCTTCGACCTGCTGATAGAGGCCTTCTCCGCGGTCGCCTCGAAGGAACCGGACTGGCGGCTGCGGATCTACGGCGGCGGCGCGCAGCGCGACCACCTCCAGGACCTGGTCGACGGCCTCGGGCTCTCGGGGCATGTACGCCTCATGGGCCCGTACACGCCCATCGAGGCGGAGTTCGCGAAGGCGGCGATGGTGGTGTCGGCCTCGGACGCGGAGTCGTTCGGGATGACGCTGGTCGAGGCGATGCGCTGCGGGGTGCCGGTGATCAGCACGGACTGTCCGCTGGGACCTGCGGAGATCATCACCGAGGGGGTCGACGGGCGGCTGGTGCCGATGGGCGACTCGCGCGCGCTGGCCGAGGCGATGCTCGACCTGATCACGGACGAGCGGCTGCGGCTGGCCATGGGCGAGGCGGCGCTGGCGGGCTCGCACCGCTACGACGCGGAGCCGATCGTGGGGCGCTACGAGGATCTGTTCGCGGAGCTTGCGTCCACGCGGGGGCGCCGGGCGTGGGCCCGCCACCGCGCCCGCGCGTCGGCCTGGACCCGCCGCCGAACCCGCAAACTCCGCCGCGCGCTACCAGGCGGCCCCCACGTCCCGGGCCCCCGAACGACGGGCCCCTGAGGGCCCGGGTTCGAGTGTCCGGCTGCGGGCCCGGCGGGGGCCGTTCGCGCAGTTCCCCGCGCCCCTAGGGGGTGGGGGCTGGGCCCCGGTGTTCGGCTGCGGGTCCGGTGGGGGTCGGCCGCGCAGTTCCCCGCGCCCCTGGGAGGGTGGGGGCGGGGGTACGGATTCCGACTGCGCCCCCAGCCCCCGCAAGGTGCGCGAGAAACGACGCGAGCAACCCCCACCGAACCCGCACCCATATCTCAGGGGCGCGGAGAACGGCGCGACCAACCCACCGAACCCGCACCCAACCATCCGGGCCCAGCCCCCGGCCTTCCAGGGGCGCGAGGAACTGCGCGAGCAACCCCCACCGGCCCGCAGTCGAACTCTCACCCCCAGCCCCCACCCCCTCAGGGGCGCGGGGAACGGCGCGGCCAACCCCCACCGGACCCGCAGCTGACCATTCAGGCCCAGCCCCCGGCCCTTCAGGGGCGCGGGGAACTGCGCGACCAGCCCCCACCAGCCCGCAGCCGGGCATCGGGCGCGCGCCCCTACGGGACCCGCAACGCCGCGAGTTGCTCCGCGAACGGCACCACCTCCGGAGCCGAAGGCCGAGTCGCGGCGAACCCCCCACCCGACATCAGCCCGACCAACTCCCCCGCAGCCCGCCCGATCCGCTCGGCCAGCCCTTCCGCCCCCCAGTCCTCCGAAGCCGCATAGACCCCGGTAGGCACCACCACCGCCCGCAGATACGCGAACAGCGGCCGCATCGCATGCTCCAGCACCAGCGAGTGCCGGGCAGACCCCCCGGTCGCGGCGACCAGCACCGGCTTCCCCGTCAGCGCGTCACGGTCCAGGACGTCGAAGAACGACTTGAACAGCCCGCTGTACGAGGCGGAGAAGACCGGCGTCACCACGATCAGCCCGTCCGCCTCCGTCACCGCGGACAACGCCGCTCCGAGCGCCGGCCCGGGAAACCCGGTGGTCAGGTTGTGCGCGATCTCGACCGCGAGATCCCGCAACTCGACCACCTCGACCTCGACCCCACCCCCGGCCCCGGCTTCGGCCGAAACCGCCGCGGCAAGCCGGTCCCCCAGCAACCGCGTGGACGACGGAACACTCAGCCCCGCCGAGACGACGACCAGCTTCATGACGCGGTCGCCTCCTGGCCCGCCTCGGCCGCCGCGGCGGCAGCGACCCGCGCCGCGTGCGTGGGCGCGTCCGGCACCCCGGCGGCCCGCCTCTTGGCGAACTCCTCCCGCAGCACGGGCACGACCTCCTCGCCCAGCATGTCGATCTGCTCCAGCACGGTCTTCAGCGGCAGCCCGGCGTGGTCCACGAGGAACAGCTGCCGCTGGTAGTCACCGGCGTAGTCCCGGAAGGACAGCGTCTTCTCGATGACCTGCTCGGGCGAGCCGACCGTGAGCGGCGTCTGCTCGGTGAAGTCCTCCAGCGACGGCCCGTGTCCGTACACCGGCGCGTTGTCGAAGTACGGCCGGAACTCCCGCACCGCGTCCTGCGAGTTGCGCCGCATGAAGATCTGCCCGCCGAGCCCGACGATCGCCTGCTCGGGCGTGCCGTGCCCGTAGTGCGCGTACCTCGACCGGTACAGCTCGACCATCTGCTTGGTGTGGTCGGCCGGCCAGAAGATGTTGTTGTGGAAGAACCCGTCCCCGTAGTACGCGGCCTGCTCGGCGATCTCGGGCGAGCGGATCGAGCCGTGCCAGACGAACGGCGGTACGCCGTCCAGCGGCCGCGGCGTCGAGGTGAACGACTGCAGCGGCGTACGGAACTTGCCCTCCCAGGTCACCGTCTCCTCGCGCCACAGCCGGTGGAGCAGGGCGTAGTTCTCAACGGCGAGGTTGATGCCCTGGCGGATGTCCTTGCCGAACCAGGGGTAGACCGGGCCGGTGTTGCCGCGCCCCATCATCAGGTCCACGCGCCCCTCCGCGAGGTGCTGGAGCATCGCGAAGTCCTCGGCGATCTTCACCGGGTCGTTGGTGGTGATGAGGGTGGTGGAGGTGGAGAGGATGAGGTTCTCGGTGCGGGCGGCGACCCAGCCGAGCATGGTGGTCGGCGACGACGGCACGAACGGCGGGTTGTGGTGCTCGCCGGTCGCGAAGACGTCGAGTCCGACTTCCTCGGCCTTCTGCGCGATGGCGACCATGGCCTTGATCCGCTCATGCTCGGTCGGGGTCCGGCCCGTGGTGGGGTCCGGCGTGACATCGCCGACGGTGAAGATCCCGAACTGCATGGCTACCTCATCCTCCAGGTTGTTGACGATTCAACTATACCCCTGAACGACTCCCCCACCCGCCCTATTCCCACCACCGATCCCCCGCGCCCCGGCGGGGGCCCTTTCGCGCAGTTCCCCGCGCCCCTAGGGGGTGAGGGCTTGAGGCAAGAGTCCGGCTGCGGGCCGGTGGGGGTTGGCCGCGCAGTTCCCCGCGCCCCTAGGGGGTGAGGGCTTGAGGCAAGAGTCCGGCTGCGGGCCGGTGGGGGTTGGCCGCGCAGTTCCTCGCGCCCCTGAAAGACCGGGGGCTGAGCCCAGATGTTCCGGTGCGGGCCCGGTGGGGGCGAGCCGCGCAGTTCCCCGCGCCCCTAACGGGGCGCCCCACCGCCCTCGCACCCAAACTCACACCCCAGGCCCCACCCACCCAGGGGCGCGGGGAACGGCGCGAACACCCCCACCAAGCCAAGCAGGCAAGCCAGGACAGCAAGCCCTAAAAGGCGTAGCTGTCCCCCGTATCCAGCACCAACACCTCCCGCCGATCATTCCGATGATTGCGATCCACCGCCCCACCACCCCACACCGCATCGATCCCCATCGTCACTTCCCCCGGCTCCCCCCGAAGCCGCACCGCCAGGGTGAGCGTCCGCCCCCACCCGTCCGCCGGCAACGCCCCCGTCCGGCACAGCACGGCCCGCGCCCCCGACCGCGCGCAGCCGGCCGGCAACCGCTGCTCGTCCGCGAGCGGCGCCGACCACCGCAGCCGTACCGTCGCGTCGTCGACCCCGACGGGGCCATGGTTCTGCGGGGTCATCCGCAGCTCGACCCGCCCGTCGTCCATCCAAAGCCGCCCGTGAAACGCGAGATCGGCCTCGGGCGCACCACCCGCACCCGCACCGCCCGCGCGCGCACCGGCCACACCCCCCGCAGCCACCACCACCGCGGTCGCCGCCACGACGACCGCCACCCCCCGCACACAAAGATCCCGCGCAGAAAAATTCCGCATGTCCCATGTCCTCCACGTCGGCCCGCCGGATCCCGTACCCGGGTCAACGCATGTATGCCACCCCGGCCGCCCCCCAGGCGCCGCCCATCAGGTGAGACGTCCGTCCGCCCGGCGGGCCCGCCTATCCTGGCCGGGAGAGCAATCGACCGTACGAGCGAGCGGCGGCCGCAGTTCGCCCCGCCCGCCCCCCTCCGCCGAGGAGCACCCATGACCGCCGCCGCATCCGCCGCGCCCGCCGCCGCGTCCCGTATCGCCGTCGTCACCGGCGCGAGCAGCGGAATCGGTGCCGCGACGGCCCGGCAGCTGGCGGCCGCGGGCTACCGGGTGGTTCTCACGGCCCGCCGCAAGGACCGTATCGAGGCGCTCGCGGAGGAGATCGGCGCGGCGGGCGGCGAGGCGATGGCGTACGCGCTGGACGTCACCGACCGCGCGGCGGTCGACGAGTTCGCGACGGCCTTCAAGAAGATCGGCGTCCTGATCAACAACGCGGGCGGCGCGCTCGGCGCCGACCCGGTCGCGTCCGGCGACCCCGCGGAGTGGCGTCAGATGTACGAGACGAACGTCATCGGCACGCTGAACGTCACCCAGGCCCTCCTGCCGGCGCTGACCGCGTCCGGCGACGGCACGGTGGTCGTCGTCTCCTCGACCGCGGGCCACGGCACCTACGAGGGCGGCGCCGGCTATGTGGCCGCCAAGCACGCCGAGCACGTCCTCGCCGAGACCCTCCGTCTGGAGATCGTCGGGACGCCGGTCCGGGTCATCGAGATCGCGCCGGGCATGGTGCGCACCGACGAGTTCGCCCTGACCCGCTTCGGCGGCGACACCGAGAAGGCGGCGAAGGTCTACGCCGGGGTGGCCGAGCCGCTCACCGCGGAGGACGTCGCCGAGACGATCACGTGGACGGTCACGCGCCCTTCGCACGTCAACATCGACCTGCTGGTCGTACGTCCCCGGGCCCAGGCCTCCAACACGAAGGTCCACAGGGAGCTGTAGTGCCGGACGCCGAGCCCGCCCCCGAGCCCGCCCGGGACCGGGAGCAGCGCCGCCTGGCCCAGGAGAAGAAGGACGAACGCTATGTCTGGTGGTACCTCGCGTACTTCCTCTTCGGCATCCACATAGTGGCGTTCGTCATGATCTACGCGGTCATGCACGCGAAGTGACGACGAAACCCGACGACCGACCGTGGAACAGAACGAAATCCATGCCGCATGAATTCATACGGCATGGATTTCGCGCCACGTGAATCCACATGAATCCACGCGGCATGGACTCGTCAGCCCCCCGTCATCGCTCCGTCACCCCTTCACACACACGACCTGCTTCAGCTTCGCCACCACCTCGACCAGGTCCCGCTGCTGGTCGATGACCTGCTCGATCGGCTTGTACGCCGCCGGGATCTCGTCCACGACACCGGAGTCCTTACGGCACTCCACGCCCCGCGTCTGCTCCTCCAGGTCCTTGGTCGTGAAGCGGCGCTTGGCCGCGTTACGGCTCATGCGCCGGCCCGCGCCGTGCGAGGCGGAGTTGAACGCCTTCTCGTTGCCGAGACCCTTCACGATGTACGAACCGGCGCCCATCGAGCCGGGGATGATGCCGTACTCGCCGGAGCCCGCGCGGATCGCGCCCTTGCGGGTGACCAACAGGTCCACGCCCTCGTACCGCTCCTCGCTCACGTAGTTGTGGTGGCACGAGATCTCCGGCTCGAAGGTCACCTTCGCCTTCTTGAACTCCCGCCGGACGACGTCCTTCGAGATCGCCATCATGATCGCGCGATTGTGCTTCGCGTACTCCTGCGCCCAGAAGAGATCGTGCCGGTACGCCGCCATCTGCGGTGTGTCCGCGATGAATACGGCGAGGTCCCGGTCGATCAGCCCCTGATTGTGCGAGAGCTTCTGCGCGATACCGATGTGATGCTCGGCGAGTTCCTTGCCGATGTTCCGGGAACCGGAATGCAGCATGATCCAGACCGAGTCGTCCGAGTCGAGGCAGAACTCCCAGAAGTGGTTTCCGCCGCCCAGGGTGCCCATCTGCTTGGTGGCCCGCCCCTGACGGAACTTCACCGCCTCCGCGACCCCGTCGAACCGTCCCCAGAAGTCGTCCCACCCCGCGGTGGCGAGACCGTGGAAGCCGCCGGGGTCGACCGGGCTGTCGTGCATGCCCCGCCCGACCGGAATCGCCTGCTCCACCTTCGACCGCAGCCGGGACAGGTCGCCCGGCAGGTCGTTGGCCGTCAGGGACGTCCTGACCGCGGACATGCCGCAGCCGATGTCCACGCCGACCGCCGCCGGACACACCGCACCCCGCATCGCGATGACCGATCCGACCGTCGCGCCCTTTCCGTAGTGCACGTCCGGCATGACGGCCAGGCCCTTGATCCAGGGGAGCGTGGAGACGTTGCGGAGCTGCTGCATCGCCCCTTCCTCCACCGACGCCGGGTCCGCCCACATACGGATCGGAACCTTCGCCCCCGGCATCTCCACGTACGACATATCGCCCTCATTCCCCCGAAAAACCAACAGAAGTCTTACATCGCAAAACCGGCGCCAAGGCCAACGTTTGGGACAACGGACCGGCGTCCACGGCAGTGCGTGCGATACACATTGTCTCCAGGGGCCACCCCCGTGCGGCAACCGAATAACCACAGGACACCCTGGTCGTGAGCACAGTCGATCGACCCGTCGAGAGGAGCCCCACCGTGCAGCGGAAGGCGTACGTACCCGGCGTCACCGCGCTCCTCGCGGCGCTGCTGGCCGGCTGCACCGGCGGATCGCCGGACGGCGGTCAGGACGACCCGAAGCCGGGCGGCACGACGTCGACGGCCGCCGCGGCACAGCCCGGCAAGTACCGCACCCTCCCGGAGCCTTGCGACGCGGTGTCGCACAGCACCCTGGACTCCCTGCTGCCGGGCATCAAGCAGCTCACGGACGAGGAGCAGCGCGAGAAGGCCTACGAGGGCACGGCGACGGTCACGTACGACACGGACCGGAAGGTCGGCTGCCGCTGGAAGGCGGAGTCGGCGACCGCGACCGACCATCTCCTGGTGGATTTCGAGCGGGTGGTCTCGTACGACAACACGGTGAGCGACGACGACCGCGCGGAGGAGATCTACGCGAAGAAGGAGGTGGCGGCGGACCTTCCGGCACCGGCCGCGTCGCCCTCCGCCACGACCGAGGCCCCCGATGCCTCCGAGTCGCCCGGGTCCGGCTCCGGATCGACCCCGGGCGCCGGCGCCGGAGGTGACAGCAGCTCCTCCGCGGACGGGACCGGCTCCGCGGACCCCTCCGCCAGTGGCGTCCCGGGCTCCACGCCGAGCGCCCTCCAGCCCCGCACGCTCGACGGCCTGGGCAACACGGCGTTCCTCGACGACGCGCTGAACGACTCCAAGCAGCGCACGGTGACTGTGGTGTTCCGCACGTCCAACGTGGTCGTGACGATCCAGTACGACGAGCAGCCGGCGACCACGACGGACGTCCCGAGCAGCAAGGACATGCAGGACAGGGCGCGGAAACTGGCGGGTCAGCTCGCCGAGTCGTTCAGCGATTAGAGACGTTCGGCGGAGGTTTCGGCCTCGGCGGAACCTGAGCCGCACATGTCCCGTTCGGGCTACCGTGGCTCCTCGGACCCGACCGAGTGCGGTCAGGCGGAGAACGCGGCCGTCCGCACGTACACCCGAGCGTCTTGAGTGAAGGAACCATGCACCGATCCGTACAGCGACACCGTCAGCGACTCACCCGCGTCCTCGTCGGGGCGGCCGCCCTCCCGGTGATGCTCGTCGCCTCCGGCTGCTCCTCGGACTCCGGCGACGGCTCAGGCGACGACGCGAAGAAGGACTCCGGCTCCTCGGCGTCGTCCTCCGCCACGGAGGCGGCCGCGGTGGTGAAGGAGGCGACGTACGCGAAGCTTCCCGAGCCGTGCAAGGTGTTCTCGTCGAAGACTCTGAAGGAGCTCGTCCCGGAGGGCACCAAGTCCGGCAAGGAAGGCAAGTCCGAAGACATCAGCACCCGTGGCAACTGCTCCTGGGACAGCCTGGACAACAAGGGCGTGGACGGCTCGCAGTTCCGCTGGCTGAACGTGTCGCTGCTGCGTTTCGAGTCGGACCAGAGCCGGGGCACGGGCGAGAAGCTGGCCTCGGAGTACTACACGAAGCACGCCGAGGACGCGCGTGCGGTCGAGGACGCGAAGAACACCAAGTCGCAGCCGGTGTCCGGCACGGGCAACGAGGCGACGCT
The DNA here is from genome assembly GCF_018070025.1 of Streptomyces liliiviolaceus. Lineage (NCBI taxonomy): Bacteria > Bacillati > Actinomycetota > Actinomycetes > Kitasatosporales > Streptomycetaceae > Streptomyces > Streptomyces liliiviolaceus. Next base: position 2,008,169 of record NZ_JAGPYQ010000001.1, on the reverse strand, counting down.
GGTGACGTACGACCTGAAGAAGAAGGAAGGCACCTTCCGGCAGCAGACGCTCGTGACGCGCGTGGAGAACGTCGTCGTGACGGTCGACTACAACGGCGCGGGCCTCGCGGGCAACGACTCCCCGAAGGCCGCCGATCTGACGAAGGCGGCGGAGAAGGCCGCGAAGGAGGCCGTCCAGGCGGTCGTGACCGCGAACGGCGGCAACAGCGGGGCCACGTCCGGGTCCGGGTCCGGGTCCGACGCGAGCGCGTCGCCGAGCAAGTCCGCGAGCGGGAGTTCCGGCAAGGGTTCGGACCTCGGCGGCGCCGACGACGACGCGAGCCCCAGCAAGTCCGCCACCAAGAAGGACTGACGCGGGGCCCGAGTCGGGAACTTCGGCGTCCAGTTCGACCGCCCTCCCACTCGCAGCCCTACCAGGACATTTGGTGGAGCCCGGCCCCCACGGAGGCCGGGCTCCACCCGTACCGGGCATCCGCACCCCGTACACATGTGCCACTCTGTTGCGCGCAACAGGTCGTAAGGGGAGGGGAGTACGGGTGGCCGCGCCTATGCAGCTCACCAAGACGCACAAGATCCTCATCGGTGTGGTGGTCTTCGGAGCGGTCGTCATCGCGGCGATCGGCTTCGCCGGTTCCTACGCCGCGGTGCGTGAACTGGCCCTGGAGAAGGGCTTCGGGAACTTCAGCTACGTGTTCCCGATCGGCATCGACGCGGGCATATGCGTCCTGCTCTCGCTCGACCTGCTCCTCACCTGGATCAGGATCCCGTTCCCGCTGCTGCGGCAGACGGCCTGGCTGCTGACGGCCGCGACGATCGCCTTCAACGGCGCCGCCGCCTGGCCGGACCCGCTCGGCGTGGGCATGCACGCGGTCATCCCGATCCTGTTCGTGGTCTCCGTGGAGGCGGCCCGGCACGCGATCGGCCGGATCGCGGACATCACCGCCGACAAGCACATGGAGGGCGTGCGCCTCACCCGCTGGCTGCTCTCCCCGCTGCCCACGTTCCTGCTGTGGCGCAGGATGAAGCTGTGGGAGCTGCGCTCCTACGAGCAGGTCATCAAGCTGGAGCAGGAACGACTCGTCTACCAGGCGCGGCTGCGCTCCCGCTTCGGCCGCTCCTGGCGCCGCAAGGCCCCGGTGGAGTCCCTGATGCCCCTGCGGCTCGCCCGCTACGGCGTCCCCCTGGCCGAGACCGCGCCCTCCGGCCTCGCGGCGGCGGGCATCGAGCCGGCGCTGCTGCCCCCGGCGCCGCAGCCCGCGCTGGAACCGGCCGAGGCGTCCGCGGGCGCCCGCACCCCCGCGGCGGCACCGGCCGCACGGGAGGACGCGGCTCCCGACCGGGCGCGGCGCCCCGCTCCCGAGAGCGACGAGTTCACCGAGCCGGCTGAGCAGCCGGACCGGGCCGAGCCGCAGAACCAGTGGCTCCAGTCTCGGGACCCCCAGTCCGTCGAGTACCAGGGCGGCTACGACCCGACGTACGACCCGGAGGCCGCGTACACCCAGTGGTACGCGGAGCAGCAGCAGGCCGAGGAGTTCGAGGAGCAGCAACGGCTCCGGGACGAGCGGCGGTTCCAGGACCGTCGGCGGTTCGAGCAGGAGGCGTTCCCGCAGCAGCAGGAGGAGGCCTTCCCTCAGCAGCAGTACGCGGAGCAGGAGCCGCAGGACCCGGCCCCCGAGCCGTCCCCGGAGGACACCGGTACGTTCCCGATCCCGGCCGGTCCCGGCCGTACGCGTGAGCTGGGCGCGGGCGGCGGCACGGAGCCGACCGAGGAGGACTACTACCTGGTCTTCAAGAAGTCGATAGACGGCAGCTATCCGACCTCGGGCCAGTTCCGGGGCAACGTGGAGGACACGTACGGCACCACGCTCCCGCAGCGCGAGGCCGACCGGATGGTCAACCGCTTCACCAACCGCCACACGGCGGAGCTCCAGGAGGACCACATCGCCTAGGTCCTGTCCGTACGCGGAAGGGGGCGCCCGGAGTTCACCGGGCGCCCCCTTCCGCGTACGGACAGGAACAAGAACTACGCGCCGAGCAGCTTCCTCACCCGCTCCTGGCCCACCGCGAGCAGCAGGGTGGGCAGGCGCGGGCCGGTGTCGCGGCCCACCAGCAGGTGGTAGAGCAGCGCGAAGAACGTGCGCTGGGCGACCTTGATCTCCGCCGGGAGCTCCTTGGGCGTGGCGTCGGCGGAGAAACCGGCCTGGACCTTCGGAACGCCGTAGACGAGGTGGGTGAGCCCGTCCAGCGACCAGTGCGTGTCGAGACCGTCGAGCAGCAGCCGCAGCGAGGCGCGGCCCTGGTCGTCGAGGGACGTGAGGAGTTCGGCGTCCGCGTCCTTGCGCACGACGGTCCGCTGGTCGGCGGGGACCTGGGTGTTGATCCAGGCCTCCGCCTTGTCGAGCCGCGGCCGGACCTCGTCGAGCGAGGTGATCGGGTGCGCGGGGTCGAGCTCGCCGAGGATGCGCAGGGTCTGGTCCTCGGCGCCGGCGGTGATGTCGGCGACGGAGGCGAGCGTGCGGTAGGCCATCGGCCGGGGCGTCTTGGCGAGTTCCCCGGCCGCGGTGCCGACGGCGCGCGCGTGGGCGGCGACGTCCCCCGGCAGGGCGGACCCGTCGGCGACCTTCACCTCCAGTTTGTCCCACTCGTCGTAGAGCCGCTGGATCTCCTGGTCGAAGGCGATCTTGAACGACTGGTTGGGCCGGCGGCGGGCGTAGAGCCAGCGCAGCAGCTGAGGCTCCATGATCTTCAGCGCGTCACCCGGCGTCGGCACGCCCCCCTTGCTGGACGACATCTTCGCCATCCCGGAGATCCCCACGAAGGCGTACATGGGCCCGATGGGCTGCTTGCCGCCGAAGATGCTGCCGACGATCTGCCCGCCGACCTGGAAGCTCGACCCGGGGGACGAGTGGTCGACACCGCTCGGCTCGAAGACGACGCCCTCGTAGGCCCAGCGCATCGGCCAGTCGACCTTCCAGACGAGCTTGCCGCGATTGAACTCGCTGAGCCGGACGGTCTCCTCGTAGCCGCACTCGGTGCAGCTGTACGTCAGCTCGGTGGTGTCGTCGTCGTAGGCCGTGACGGTGGTGAGGTCCTTGCCGCAACCGCCGCAGTACGGCTTGTACGGGAAGTACCCGGCGGACCCGGTGCCGTCGTCCTCGGCCGCGGCACCCGACCCCTCGGCGGCTTCGAGCTCGGCCTCGTCGACAGGCTTCTGCCCCTGCTTCTTCGGGGGCGTCTTCTTGGTCCGGTACTGATCGAGGATCGCGTCGATGTCACCCCGGTGCTTCATCGCGTGCAGGACCTGCTCGCGATAGACACCCGAGGTGTACTGCTCGGTCTGGCTGATCCCGTCGAACTCGACGCCCATCTCGGCGAGCGCCTCGACCATGGCGGCCTTGAAGTGCTCGGCCCAGTTCGCGTACGCGGAGCCTTCCGGGGCGGGGACCGCGGTCAGCGGCCGGCCGATGTGCTCGGCCCAGGACGCGTCGACCCCCGGGACGCCGTTCGGCACCTTGCGGTACCGGTCGTAGTCGTCCCAGGAGATCAGATGCCTGACCTCGTGCCCGCGCCGCCTGATCTCGTCCGCGACGAGGTGCGGGGTCATGACCTCGCGCAGGTTGCCCAGGTGGATGGGGCCGGAGGGCGACAGTCCGGACGCGACGACGACGGGTTTGCCCGGGGCTCGGCGCTCCGACTCCTCGATGACCTCATCCGCGAAACGGGAGACCCAGTCGGTGGTCTCGGTGCTCTGAGCCACGATCGGCACGTCCTTCTTTCCTACGGTTGACACGGCTGACCGCGCCATTGTCCCAGCTAGGCCCTCAACCACGAAAACGCCTTTTCCTCGCCCCCGCCGCCCCTACCCTTCCCGTCACTGACTCGGGGGCCAGCCCCCGAACCCCCGCTCCTCAAACGCCGGAGGGGCTACCCACTCAGCCCGTCCGGCGTTTGAGGACGAGCGCGCAAGCGCGACAAGGGGGCGAGGGGCGCAGCCCCATGCGTGGACGGGAACGGGTAGGGGCGGCGGGGGCGAAAAACCCCTTTGCCCCCCGTGGGATACTGGCCTGATCCATGCCCACGAGGAGAACGGCACCCACCCCATGCCCCCGGTCACGTCCCTCACCGCCCACGTCCACCAGCGCCTCGCAACCGCCCTCACGGCAACCCTGCCGGAGCCCGCGGCCGCGGACCCGCTGCTGCGACGCAGCGACAGGGCGGACTTCCAGGCCAACGGAATCCTCGCCCTGGCGAAGAAGGCGAAGGCCAACCCCAGGGACCTCGCGACCCAGGTCGTCGCCCAGGTCGTCACGGACGACCTGATCAAGGACATCGAGGTCTCGGGCCCCGGCTTCCTGAACATCACCCTCACGGACCGCGCGATCACGGAAACCCTCGCGGCCCGCGCCGCGGACCCGGCGGACCGCCTCGGCGTGCCGCTCGCCGCGCACCCGGGCACGACGGTCATCGACTACGCCCAGCCGAACGTGGCGAAGGAGATGCACGTAGGCCACCTCCGCTCCGCGGTGATCGGCGACGCGGTCGTGCGGATCCTGGAGTTCGTCGGCGAGAGCGTCGTCAGGCGGCACCACATCGGCGACTGGGGCACCCAGTTCGGCATGCTCATCCAGTACCTGGACGAGCACCCGCACGAGCTGGACCGCTCGGCGGACTCCGCGGAGACGGGCGAGGAGGCGATGTCGAACCTGAACCGCCTCTACAAGGCCGCGCGCACGCACTTCGACTCCGACGAGGAGTTCAAGACGCGGGCCCGCCGCAGGGTGGTCGACCTCCAGGCGGGCGACCCGCACACGCTCGCCACCTGGCAGCGGTTCGTCGACGAGTCGAAGGTCTACTTCTTCTCGGTCTTCGAGAAGCTGGACATGGAGATCCGGGACGCGGACATCGTCGGCGAGTCGGGCTACAACGACATGCTGGACGAGACCTGTCGCCTCCTCGAAGAATCAGGCGTCGCGGTCCGCTCCGAAGGCGCCCTGTGCGTGTTCTTCGACGACGTGAAGGGCCCGGACGGCAACCCGGTCCCGCTGATCGTGAAGAAGTCGGACGGCGGCTACGGCTACGCGGCGACCGACCTCTCCGCGATCAGGAACCGCGTCTTCGACCTGAAGGCGGACACGCTCCTGTACGTGGTCGACGCGCGCCAGTCGCTGCACTTCAAGATGGTCTTCGAGACGGCTCGCAGGGCGGGCTGGCTGAACGAGGACACCAAGGCGCAGCAGCTGGCCTTCGGCACGGTCCTCGGCAAGGACGGCAAGCCGTTCAAGACGCGTGAGGGCGAGACGGTCCGGCTGGTGGACCTCCTCGACGAGGCGATCGACCGTGCCACGGCGGTGGTCCGCGAGAAGGCCGCGAAGATGGGCCTCTCCGAGGAGGAGATCGTCGAGAACGGCCGGTTCGTCGGGGTCGGCGCCGTGAAGTACGCGGACCTGTCCACGTCCGCCGTCCGGGACTACAAGTTCGACCTGGACCAGATGGTGTCGCTGAACGGCGACACGAGCGTGTACCTCCAGTACGCGTACGCCCGTATCCAGTCGATCCTCCGCAAGGCCGGGGACGCGCGTCCGGTGGCCCACCCGGAGCTGGCGCTGGCTCCGGCGGAGCGTGCGCTGGGGCTGCACCTGGACCAGTTCGGCGAGCTGCTCCTGGACGTGGCCGCGGGGTACGAGCCGCACAAACTGGCCGCGTACCTGTACCAGCTGGCGTCGCATCTGACGACGTTCTACGACCAGTGCCAGGTGCTGAGCGACGCGAACCCGCCGGAGGTCGTCGAGAACAGGCTGTTCCTCGTCGACCTGACGGCCCGCACGCTCCACCGGGGCATGGCGCTGCTCGGTATCAGGACCCCCGAACGCCTCTGACACCGTTCACCCATTCGGGTGAGCGACCGGTTGGGGGGCACCCACTCGTGCCCCTCTCCCGGCCGCGGTCTCTCCCCGGCGTTCCTCGGACCTGTCTCCTGCGACCTGCTTCTGACCTGCTCAGGCCCTGCCTGTCCGTGCAAGCAAGGGCCAAAGGTTGAGCTGTCCGGGCGCACCCCCGAGTATGCGATGCTGCGGGCCGCCGACCCCGGCTCCGGGGTACGTGAGCCTCGCCGAACCGCACGCTGGGAGCGCAATGAGCACTGCACTGCCCTTCTCCATCCCTCCGGTCGGCCGGAGGGTGTGCGCCAGTCATGCTGCCACTCGTTGAGACCGGCGATGAGCTGGACGCGGTCGTCCGCGACGAGGCCCTGCTGCGGCCGGCCGTGGCGGACCTGTGCGAGCGCCTCGGCCTGGTCCCCAAGCAGATGGTCCGCTACATCGAGGGCTCGCTCCCGGTGTACTCCATCGGCGCCGCGCACGTACTGAAGCTGTTCCCCGCCTTCGAGAAGCTCGACGCCCGGCGCGAGGAGCGGATGCTCAGCCATGTGTACGGCAGACTGCCGGTCCCGACACCGCAGTTGCACTCGGCCGGCGCGTACAAGAACGGCTGGTCCTTCGTCCTGATGTCCCGGCTCCCCGGCGAGGGCCTCGCGAACGTGTGGCCGCGGATCCCGGCGGCGGACCAGGACCGTATCGTCACGGAGGCCGGTGAGACGCTCGCGGCGCTGCACGCGCTGTCCGCGGGGCCGCTCTCGGGTCTCGTCGGCCCGGCCGACTGGGGCCTGTTCGTCGACGCGCAGCGCGCGAACGCGGTGGAGCAGCAGCGCGAGACCGGACTGCCGGAGGTCTGGCTCGAACAGATCCCGTGGTTCCTGAACTCGGTCCCGCTGCCCGCCCCGTCACGACGGGTGCTGCTGCACACCGAGTTCATGCGTGAGCATCTGACGGTGGACCCGGACGGCTGGCGGCTGACCGGCCTCTTCGACTTCGAGCCGGTGCTGATCGGCCACCCCGCCTACGACCTCGTGAGCGTCGGCCTGTTCCTCACCTGCGGACAGCCCCGGCTCCTGAAGCGGTTCTACGAGGCCTACGGGCGCCCGCCGTTCGACCCGCACACGGTCATGGCGTACACGCTGCTGCACGTCTACAGCAACCTGGCCTCGTATCTGCGCATGCTGCCGAAACCGCCCGAGCCGACGCTGGACTCGCTCGCGCGGACCTGGTTCGGCACCGACTGACGGACCGCCACGGGCGGTCGGCACGCGGGGCCATGGCGGCCGGAACCGTCGCACCCCCTGGGGCTGTTGCGCCCCCCGGGGCCGTTGTCAGTGGCGGGCTCTAAAGTCACGGGCATGGCGACTCTTCCGAACCAGCTGCCGACGCTCGCGGCCGACCCGGCCGGCCGCTCGCTCGGTCTCGACCTCCCGCCCGGCGCCCTGCTCGACACGACGGTCGAGGGCCCCTGGGACGAACCGCTGCTGTGGCGCGCCGACGCCCCGGCGGCGCCGGGCGACTGGCTGCGGCTGGCGTCCGCGCGCCGCACGGCGGGCCTGTGCCCGGTCCTGGTCGGCGGGCGGACGGGCAGCGAACCGCACCCGGACAAGTGGGAGCTGGACCCGGACCTCGCGTCCTATCCGGGCGACCACGACGCCGAGGAGGTCCTCGCGGAGCTCTGGGAGGGGACCGCGGCCGAGGCGCTGGACGCCGACTGGCCCGGCCTCGCCCCGGCGGGCGTACCGGACGTCGATCCGGACGTGTGGGCCGCCGAGGTGACGGACGCGCTCGTCGGCGGCGCGAGCCTGCTGAAGGAGCCGCGCCTCGCGCTGGTCCCGGCCCGCCGCAGCGCGGACGTCCCGGCCGCCATCGGCTGGTGCGGTCCGGTCAATCTCACCGACGACGTGGCGGAGCTGTGCGCGGTCCTGCGGTCCTGGGAGGACCGCTTCGGCGTCCGGGTCGTGGCCCTCACCTTCGACCAGCTGATCGTCTCCGTCGCGGCCCCGCCCGGGACCCTGTCCGAGGCGGAGGCGATAGCCGCCGAGCACTACGCGTTCTGCCCGGACAACATCACGCAGAGCGGCCATGCCTCGCTGCGGGCGTACGCCGAGCGCGAGGTGCTCGGCGCACGCTCGTGGACCTTCTGGTGGGACTGACCCGGCGCCCGCTCAGGGCTTGCGACCGGTGACCGCGTACACGTTGATGTCCGCGTCCGTCACATCGTTGATGTCGCGGTAGCGGACCTTCTCGATGTCGTCGAGGCCGTCGAGGTAGTGCTGCTCGGGCTGCTCGGGCACGGGCGCCGCGTTGTCGGGCCGCCAGTGGTGGGCGGGTACGACACCGGGCTCGTCGACCTCCAGCCCGTTGTCGGTGAGGAACCGCTCGACCTCCGCCTTCGTACGCAGCACGAAGGTGAAGCCCCGCTCGGTGTACGTCCGCTGGACCGCGCGGACGTTCTCGGCGTTGAGGTCCTCGGTGAGATGGCTGAGCACGAGCCGGCTTCCCGAAGGCAGGGCCTCGATCAGTTCGCGGACGATCGGGTAGGCCCGCTCGTCCTCGACGAAGTGCAGGATCGCCACGAGCGCCAGCGCGATCGGCTGGTCGAAGTCCAGGGTCTTGGCGGCGGCGTCGAGGATCTGGGCCGGGTTCTGCAGATCGGCGTCGATGTAGTCGGTGAGCCCCTCGGGCCCGCTGGTGAGCAGGGCGCGCGCATGCGCGAGGACGACGGGGTCGTTGTCGACGTACACGACACGCGAGTCCGGGGCGAGCCGCTGGGCGATCTGGTGCACGTTCTCCTGGGTCGGCAGCCCGGTGCCGATGTCCAGGTACTGCCGGATGCCCTCTTCGCCGGTCAGCGTGTTCACGGCCCGGCGCAGGAAGTCGCGGTTGTGCCGGACGTCGAGGTAGCCGCGCGGATTGGCGGCGAGCGCGGCGGCGGCCGCGGCCCGGTCCACCGGGTAGTTGTCCTTGCCCCCGAGGAAGACGTCGTAGACACGGGCCGGGTGCGCCTTGGTGGTGTCGATCCTCCTTCTCAGCTCGGCGGGGTCCTGGCTGAGAGCATCACCGGGCATAGGGCCTCTCCCTGGGGAGTCGCGTCAGTCAACGGTCAACAACCTAACTCCCGCGGTGACTTGATAGTGCCTCAGCCGGGCACATCGGGCTCGTACTCGTTGCGCCCCCAGGCGGAGTCACCGAGCGGATAGTCGTAGGCGGGCCGCCCCACGTTCCCACTGGTCCGAAAGGGACTGCCGTCGTCGTCGACGCGCACGGTCCCCTTCTTCCCCCCGCTGGACCACTCCAGCTCCAGGTACCAGCTCACGTTGTACGTCCGGGCGTCCGCGAAGACGTAGAACACCTCGGGGTCGGACTCGCTCACCTTGTACGGGAAGTCGCGCTGCCCGGCCTTCGGCGAGGTGTCGGGCCGCCCGGCGTCGAGGTTCACACCGAACGACGTGGTCTCCACACCGCCACCGCACCCGACACCCATCGCGAAGTCGTTCCAGGCGAGCGGCGCGCTCTTGTCCACCACCCGCACATGCAGATCGTCCAGGACGACGGTGGCCTTCCCGGTGCCCTGCACGGTCAGCGCGATCATCTGCTGCCCGGCGGCGACCCCACCGAGCGCGTTGACCCACCCACGCGCGTCGGGCTCGCTCGGCGGCGGGGGCACCTTCTCCGGCTCCCGGTCGAAGAGGTAGTGCTGACTGCACGGGCTGTCCCACTTGTACGGGTTGACGGCGACGATGGGCGCGGTGGCACCCTCCGCGCCCCCGGCCCCTCCGGCGCCCCCCGCCGCTCCGCCACTCGGCGAGACGGAGGGTCCGACGGACGCAGAGGGACTTCCCGAACGCGAGGCGGACGGAGAGGCGGACTCACCCTTCACCCCGCCGGACTCGGAGACCTCCGGCCGATCGTCGGCGGACGAGGCGGCTCCGACACCCCGCTCACGCCCCTCCCCGCCACCGCTCCCCACGAACTGCGCGACGAGCACCACGGACACGACGGCGGCGACCACGGCGGCTCCGACAACCACGACGGCACGCCGCCGCGAGCCCGAAGGAGCGACCTGCGGAGAGACCAGAAGATCGCCGGCTTCCCCCTCGGAGGCAACGGCCACCGCGGCCCCCTCCCCACCCGGAACCTCGCTCCCCTCCCCCTCCCCCTCCTCCTCTCCCGCAGCTCCGCCAGTCGACTTCTGCTTCCGCCGCGCATCCGCGAGAACCCACCGCCGATGCAGCTCGACCAGTTCCTCGGGGGTCGCCCGGCAGACCCGCGCGAACCGCTCCACGGGCGCGTAGTCCGTCGGCACGGCATCCCCGTTGACGTACCGGTGCAGGGTGGACGCGCTCGTGTGCAGCCGCTTCCCCAGGACCCCGTAACTGAGCCCGGACCGCTCCTTCAGCCGCCCCAGCAGCTCCGTGAACTCGTCCCCCGCCACCGTCCGCACCTCTCTCCACGTCCCGGATCCGCATTCCAGGGGCAGGTCGTTTCCCCACGTCAGAGCTGCTGCGGCCGTTCCGGCGTCCCAAAGTTCTCGCAGCTGTCGCGGCCGGGACGTATCTCCGCACAAGCTGGGGCCATCCAAGCACGCCGCCCGAGGCACCCGGCCGGGCGGCCCGTGCCATCACCCGTACCGCAACGAGGAGTTCACCGGATGTCCGCACGCACCGTCCGCGCACGTCTGCTCGCCGCCGCGCTCGCGGTGGCCGCCCTGACCCTGACCGCGTGCGACAACGGGGAGGGCATACGCGACGAGGGCTCGGCGGCCGACGGGACCCAGCAGCCGTCCTGGCGCCTCAACGCAGCTTCTGCGCCACCTCGGTCGCCCAGTACGTGAGAATGTTCCGGGCCCCGGCCCGGCGAATCCCGGTCAACGCCTCCAGGATCGCCGCATCCCGATCGATCCACCCCTTTTCAGCGGCGGCCTCGATCATCGAATACTCCCCGGAGATCTGGTAAGCGACGACGGGCACATCCACCGTGTCCGCAACACGCGCGAGGATGTCCAAATAGGGCCCGGCGGGCTTCACCATCACCATGTCGGCGCCCTCTTCAAGATCGAGCGCCAATTCCCGCAACGACTCCCGCGCATTGGCGGGGTCCTGCTGATAGGTCTTCCGGTCTCCCTTCAAGGAGGACCCGACAGCCTCGCGGAACGGCCCGAAGAAAGCGGACGCGTACTTGACGGTATAGGCGAGCACCGCCACGTCCTCGCGCCCGATCTGATCGAGAGCGTCACGGACGACCCCGATCTGCCCGTCCATCATCCCGCTGGGCCCCACGACATGGGCCCCGGCATCGGCCTGCACCTGAGCCATCTCGGCATAACGCTCCAGGGTCGCGTCATTGTCGACGCGCCCTTCGGCGTCCAGCACCCCACAATGCCCGTGATCAGTGGTCTCGTCGAGACAGAGATCGGACATCACCAGCAACTCGTCCCCGACCTCACTGCGCACGTCCCGAAGGGCGACCTGCAGAATCCCGTCGGGATCGGTCCCAGCGGTGCCGAGGGCATCCTTCTTCGACTCCTCCGGCACACCGAACAGCATGATCCCGGAGATCCCCGCGGCCACGGCCTCGGCGGCGGCCTTCTTCAGAGTGTCCCGGGTGTGCTGCACGACGCCGGGCATCGCGGCAATGGGAACAGGCTCGGAAATACCTTCACGCACAAACGCGGGAAGGATGAAGTCAGCGGGATGCAGCCGGGTCTCGGCAACCATGCGCCGCATCACAGGACTGGTCCGCAGCCGCCGCGGCCGGCTGCCGGGAAAGGATCCGTACGTCGTCATGAGACCACGCTACGCCCGCCCCACAGCTGCCTTTGCCGACGCCCAGTCGGAGCGCGGCACCCCGCAACGCAACGGAAGCGGGCCGTGCCGGTACGTCGAAGTCCGTCGCATAGGGCTCCTGCAAAAAACCCCACACTTCCAGGCGTACGGCAGTACACCCGGAAGGCGACGGACTCGACGTACCGGCACGGCCCCGACCCACGGACCACACAACGGTCCGCCCGCAAAGGATCACCCAACAGCCCACCCGCAAACGAACTACGTGGTGGTACGCCGCCGCCGAGACCCGGGCCGTCGCTCGCTGGGCCGGGTGACAGGATCCCCGGCCTCAAGAGCGGAAGCCCGCCGCCGAAGCCCGAACTCCGCCAACGCCTCGGCAAGCCGGTGCACGGACGGCTCGGGCGACATGACGTCGACACGCAGCCCATGCTCTTCAGCGGTTTTCGCCGTAGCGGGCCCAATACACGCGATAACGGTCACGTTGTGAGGCTTCCCGGCAATACCGACCAGGTTCCGCACAGTGCTGGACGACGTGAAGAGAACGGCATCGAACCCACCGCCCTTGATCGCCTCACGAGTATCCGCAGGCGGCGGCGAAGCACGCACGGTCCGATAAGCCGTGACGTCATCAACCTCCCACCCGAGCTCGATCAACCCGGCGACCAACGTCTCGGTCGCGATATCGGCCCGAGGCAGAAACACCCGATCGATCGGATCGAAAACGGGATCGTAAGGCGGCCAATCCTCCAGCAACCCCGCAGCGGACTGCTCCCCACTGGGCACCAGATCAGGCTTGACCCCGAAAGCGATCAGAGCCTTCGCGGTCTGCTCCCCCACGGCAGCGACCTTGATCCCGGCGAAAGCACGCGCGTCGAGCCCGTACTCCTCGAACTTCTCCCGCACGGCCTTGACCGCGTTCACCGACGTGAAGGCGATCCACTCGTACCGCCCGGTGACGAGCCCCTTGACCGCCCGCTCCATCTGCTGCGGCGTCCGCGGCGGCTCCACGGCGATCGTGGGCACCTCGTGCGGCACGGCCCCGTACGACCGCAGCTGGTCGGAGAGCGACGCCGCCTGCTCCTTCGTACGCGGCACGAGCACCTTCCAGCCGAACAGCGGCTTGGACTCGAACCACGAGAGCTGCTCACGCTGAGCGGCGGAGGAACGCTCACCGACCACGGCTATCACCGGCCGCCCGCCCTCGGGCGAGGGCAGCACCTTGGCCTGCTTCAGCGTCTGCGCGATGGTGCCGAGCGTGGCGCACCAGGTCCGCTGCCGCGTGGTGGTACCGGCGACGGTGACGGTCATGGGGGTGTCGGGCTTACGGCCCGCCGCCACGAGCTCCCCCGCGGCCGCAGCCACAGAATCGAGCGCGGCAGAGACGACGACGGTCCCGTCGGACGCCCCGACCTCGGCCCAGCACCGCGCGGACGCGGTACGGGCGTCGACGAACCGCACGTCCGCACCCTCGGCGTCCCGCAACGGCACACCCGCGTACGCGGGCACACCCACGGCGGCGGCGACACCGGGCACGACCTCGAAAGGCACACCCGCGGCGGCGCAGGCGAGCATCTCGCCGGCCGCGTACGCGTCGAGCCCGGGGTCGCCCGAGACCGCACGGACGACCCGCCTGCCGCCCCTCGCGGCCTCCATGACAATATTGGCCGCGTCCTTCGACGCGGGGACGCCAGAGGTGGCTGACGTGCCGTCAACTACCTTCAGCTGAGGCGTGTCCGGGCTCGCGCCCGTATCGGTGTCGAGCACGGTGACGTTTCGTCTGGCGTGCGTGCGGACGACGTCGAGCACTTCGGGTTCGGCGACCAGGACATCAGCGTTCCCCAGCGCCTCGACGGCGCGCAGAGTCAGCAGTCCCGGATCACCGGGTCCGGCACCGAGGAAGGTGACGTGCCCGTGTTCGAGGCCGATGGGAAGGGTGGTGGGGCTCAATGTACTCGCTCCCCCATCAGACCGGCCGCGCCCTTGGCAAGCATCTCGGCAGCGAGTTCACGGCCGAGCGCCATTGCTTGGTCATGTGTCTCGGGCACGGGACCGGTGGTGGACAACTGCACCAGCGTCGAGCCGTCGGTCGTGCCGACGACGCCGCGCAGGCGCAATTCCTTGACAATCTGCCCGTCGGCCAGAAGGTCGGCGAAGGCACCCACAGGTGCGCTGCAACCGGCCTCCAGGGCGGCGAGCAGGGACCGCTCGGCGGTCACGGCGGCCCGGGTGTACGGGTCGTCGAGCTCGGCGAGCGCAGCGACGAGGTCCGCGTTGTCCGCGGCGCACTCGATCGCGAGGGCCCCCTGGCCGGGGGCGGGCAAAATGATGTCGACCGGCAGGAAGTCGGTCACTTCGGCGGTCCGTCCGACGCGTTCCAGCCCGGCGGCGGCGAGCACGACACCGTCCAGCTCGCCGTCCCGCACGAACCCGATCCGCGTGTCGATGTTCCCGCGGATCGGAACGGTCTCGATCGTCAGCCCGAGGTCACGCGCGTACGCGTTCAGCTGGGCCATCCGGCGCGGCGAACCGGTGCCGATCCGCGCCCCGGCCGGAAGCTCGGCGAACGTCAGACCGTCGCGTGCGATCAGCACGTCACGGACGTCCGCGCGGACGGGTACGGCGGCCAGCGCGAGCTCGTCGGGCTGCCCGGTCGGCAGGTCCTTGAGGGAGTGCACGGCGAAGTCGACCTCCCCGCGCAGCAGCGCGTCGCGCAGGGCGGTCACGAAGACGCCCGTGCCGCCGATCTGCGCGAGGTGCTCACGGGACGTGTCCCCGTAGGTCGTGATCTCCACGAGCTCGACGGGCCGTCCGGTCACCTGGCTCACGGCGTCCGCCACCTGCCCGGACTGGGCCATGGCGAGTCTGCTCCGCCTGGTCCCGAGCCTCAGTGCCTGCTCAGTCATGCTCGCCCTCGGTTTTCGGCGCTCTCGAAGTTGTCGCTGTCGAAATTCCTGCCGACGACGCGCCCGCTGTCGCCGAACCCACGGTCGCCGGGACGCCCCTCACCCGCACCGCTGCCGGTATCGGTACCGGTCCCGGTGTCGGCGTCCCGCCCCTCGGCCCGCGAAACGGCCGCGACCGTCTCCTGGTCCAGGTCGAACAGGGTCCGCAGCGCGTCCGCGTACCCGGCACCGCCGGGCTCGGCGGCCAGTTGCTTGACCCGTACGGTCGGCGCGTGGAGCAGTTTGTCCACGACGCGTCGCACGGTCTGGGTGATCTCGCTGCGCTGCTTGTCGTCGAGGCCGGGCAGCCGTCCGTCGAGCCGGGCGATCTCGCCCGCGACGACGTCGGCGGCCATCGTGCGCAGCGCCACGACGGTCGGGGTGATGTGTGCGGCGCGCAGCGCGGCGCCGAAGGCGGCGACCTCGTCGGAGACGATCCGTCGCACCTGGTCCACGTCGGCGGCCATGGGCGCGTCGGCGGACGCCTCGGCGAGGGACTCGATGTCCACCAGTCGCACCCCGGGCAGCCGGTGCGCGGCCGCGTCGATGTCACGGGGCATGGCGAGGTCGAGCAGCGAGAGCACGGGGGTGGGCCGGGGCACCTCGGCGACGGGCTCGGGCCGGCGCCGCTCGGGCACCCGTCCGAGGAGGGCCGCGGCGGCGGCGAGGGCGGTGATGGCCTCGGCCTCGGCGGCCGGGTCGAGCAGTGCGACGGAGCCGGGCTGGCCCTCGGCGGCCGCCGCCGACGCGCCCTTGTCGACCCAGGCGGCGTGCTGTTCCAGTTCGGCCGCGCCCATCCCGGCCACGGCGGCCTCGCCGAGCACGGAGAACCCGGCGGTGCCCTGCACGCTCTGTGCGCTCTGCGCGGCGGCGGGGTCGAGGGGACAGTTCTCCTCGGTGCCGACGCTGGTGGGCGGCAGTTCACCCCGTACGGCGGAGGCGCCGCGCGCACCGGAACCCGGGGCCGGGGCCGAGGCCGGAGCGGGCACCCGCACCGCACGCCCCGCCATCGCGGTCGTGACGACCTCGGCGGTGAGGACGAGACCGGTCGCGCCGGTGCACGACACGACGACGTCGGCACGTGTCAGTTCATCCGCGACGGCGTCGATCGGCACGGCACGGGCCACCACGTCGGTGCCGCCCTCCCGTACCGCACCGCGCGCGTACTGCTCCACGAGCAGGGTGGCGAGCCGCTCGGCCCGGTCGAACGTCCGGTTGGCGACGACCACTTCGGCCACGCCGGCGCGGGCCAGGGTGGCGGCGGCCAGCGAGGACATCGAGCCGGCGCCGATCACGAGGACCCGCTTGTCGCGGGCCCAAGCGTCGACCGTCGTACCCTCGGCGAACTGCTCCAGGCCGAAGGTCACCAGGGACTGCCCGGCCCGGTCGATGCCGGTCTCGGAGTGAGCGCGCTTGCCGACCCGCAGCGCCTGCTGGAACAGGTCGTTCAGCAGCCGGCCGGCCGAGTGCAGCTCCTGCGCGGTGGCCAGCGCGTCCTTGATCTGGCCGAGGATCTGGCCCTCGCCGACCACCATCGAGTCGAGTCCGCACGCCACCGAGAAGAGATGGTGGACGGCCCGGTCCTCGTAGTGCACGTACAGATAAGGGGTGAGCTCTTCCAGTCCGACCCCGCTGTGCTGCGCGAGCAGCGTGGAGAGCTCGGCGACACCGGCGTGGAACTTGTCCACGTCGGCGTAGAGCTCGATCCGGTTGCAGGTGGCGAGCACCGCGGCCTCGGTGGCCGGTTCGGCGGCGACCGTGTCCTGGAGCAGCTTGATCTGGGCGTCCGCGGACAGCGCGGCGCGCTCCAGGACGCTGACCGGAGCGCTGCGGTGACTCAGCCCGACGACGAGGAGACTCATGCCGGCATCACGGCGGGGACGTCCCCGTCGGGCCCTTTCCCGGCCTCCTTGGCCGC
Organism: Streptomyces liliiviolaceus; assembly: GCF_018070025.1. NCBI lineage: Bacteria > Bacillati > Actinomycetota > Actinomycetes > Kitasatosporales > Streptomycetaceae > Streptomyces > Streptomyces liliiviolaceus. The sequence goes on along the minus strand of NZ_JAGPYQ010000001.1, from coordinate 1,991,647 downwards.
CGCGGCCTCGGCGGCGAGCACGGCGTCGGCCTGGGCCTCGGCCTCCTCGCCGGCCTTGCGCTGCTCGTGGAAGGCGAGGATCTGCAGCTCGATGGAGAGGTCGACCTTGCGTACGTCGACGCCGTCCGGCACGGACAGCACGGTCGGCGCGAAGTTCAGGATGGAGGTCACACCGGCGGCGACGAGCCGCTCGCAGACCTGCTGTGCGGCCCCGGCGGGGGTCGCGATGACACCGATCGACACACCGTTGTCGTCGATGATCTTTTCCAGCTCGTCGGTGTGCTGCACGGGGATCCCGGCGACGGGCTTCCCGGCCATCGCGGGATCGGCGTCGATCAGCGCCGCGACGCGGAACCCGCGTGAGGCGAACCCGCCGTAGTTGGCCAGGGCGGCGCCGAGATTTCCTATCCCGACGATCACTACCGGCCAGTCCTGGGTCAGGCCCAGCTCGCGGGAGATCTGGTAGACGAGGTATTCGACGTCGTAGCCGACACCGCGCGTCCCGTACGACCCGAGGTACGAGAAATCCTTGCGCAGCTTGGCGGAGTTGACCCCCGCCGCGGCCGCGAGTTCCTCGGAGGAGACCGTGGGTACCGAGCGCTCCGACAGAGCGGTGAGGGCTCGGAGATACAGGGGAAGCCTGGCGACGGTGGCCTCGGGAATCCCTCGGCTGCGGGTCGCCGTTCGGTGAGTTCGGCCAGTTGCCACGGTGCTCCTGCGGGTAGCGCGGGGCTTCAGGCGGTCACACGTACCTAGACCGCCCCGTCGAATGCAGGCTATGTCTTTGTGAACGCGTGCACAAAGATGGTGTCCGATTTGCCCGGCCAACGTGACCGGGGTCACGCACCCCCGGCGCACCCGTACGGAACCGGCGCACAGGCACCTTCGTTCCTCACATCTTGGGGGCAAAACCGCACACTCTCCTCTACGATCCCCGCCCCCGAGTCCGAATCGCCCTCGATCCTAAGTGACATTCCGGCCCCACCGGACTGCTCAGTCAGGCCACGGTCCGATTACTCCTGCGCCCCACCGGCCACGGCTACGCCTTGAGCGCCCGCCGCAGCCGTCCCTCGTCCACCCGCCAGAACGTGTGCTGCGCCCCGTCCACCAGCACCACCGGGATCTGCTCCCAGTACTCCCGGTGCAGTTCGGCGTCCTCGGTGATGTCCTTCTTCTCCCAGCGCACGCCGAGCTCACCGCAGACCTTCTCCACAACACCCTGTGCGTCTTCACACAAATGACAGCCGGGCTTCCCGATCAAGGTGACGACCCGCTCCGCCCGCCCACGCCCAAAAATAGACCTCATCCCCTCATTCTCCCGCGCGAAAGACTGTGCGTCGGCTGCGGGTGAGCGGGGGTTGCCCGCGCCCCCGGAAGGGGCGCGGGGAACTGCGCAGTCTTTTAGGGGCGCGGGGAACTGCGCACGTCCACACCAGTCGGGCCGCACACCTTCAGGCCCACGGCGACCGCGGACTCCCAGGGGCGCGGGGAACTGCGCGACAAGCCCCCACCGACCCGCACCCGACGAACACCCCCCGGCGAAGCAACAAGCGCGGCCCCCAAGGCCAAGCCCCGCAACAACAACGCCGCGAAGAGTTCACCGCATCCAAACCTCCCGACTCCAGCCGCACCGAACAAACTGGCTATGCTCACGCCATGGCCGCTCTCGGATGGCTCACCCCCCGTAGGCGCTCCGCGACAGCGCGAAGCGTGCTGGCAGGCGAGGCCTCGGCTGAGGCAGCGCGCAAGACCTCCCAGGAGTTGGAGGAACTCGCAGCCGCCCCAGGAACCGCCGAACCGGACTTCCCGGTCCACGGCGACGACCAGGCCGCCGCGTTCTTCGACCTGGACAACACCGTCATGCAGGGCGCCGCGATCTTCCACTTCGGCCGCGGCCTGTACAAGCGCAAGTTCTTCGAGTCCCGCGACCTCTACCGGTTCGCCTGGCAGCAGGCCTGGTTCCGGCTGGCAGGCGTCGAGGACCCCGAGCACATGCAGGACGCCCGCGACTCCGCCCTGTCCATCGTCAAGGGCCACCGCGTCGCCGAACTCATGTCGATCGGCGAGGAGATCTACGACGAGTACATGGCCGAGCGCATCTGGCCCGGCACCCGGGCACTGGCCCAGGCCCACCTGGACGCGGGCCAGAAGGTGTGGCTCGTCACGGCGGCCCCCGTCGAGATCGCCACGGTGATCGCCCGCCGCCTCGGCCTGACCGGCGCCCTCGGCACGGTCGCCGAATCGGTGGACGGCGTATACACCGGCAAGCTCGTCGGCGAACCCCTGCACGGCCCCGCGAAGGCGGAGGCGGTCCGCGCCCTGGCCACGGCGGAGGGCCTGGACCTCGGCCGCTGCGCCGCGTACAGCGACTCCCACAACGACATCCCGATGCTGTCGCTGGTCGGGCACCCCTACGCGATCAACCCGGACGCCAAGCTCCGCAAGCACGCCCGCACGCTCGACTGGCGGCTGCGCGACTACCGCACGGGCCGCAAGGCCGCGAAGGTCGGCATCCCCGCCGCCGCGGGGGTCGGCGCGGTCGCCGGCGGTACCGCCGCCGCCATCGCCCTGCACCGCCGCCGGCGCTAGAGCCCGCCGCCGCCAGGTCCTGTCCGGCCGTTCCCACGCAGCCGTGTCCCTCCGGGGCACGGCTGTCACGTTGACGGCACCCGGCCACAACACGCCCTGGACTCAGACGGAACGCGAACCCGATCGATCAACAACCGGTCACTATCCGGCACTTGCTCAGGCGTCATTCGGTTACAGAAGCGACGTAATCGATGATTTGAGCAACTGGGTGTAGCACTGCCTGTACGAAGCGTTATTCTCCTCAGACGCATAACGGACCCCACTCTTCGCTACGACGGGTGAACGGTCCTGCACTGCACGTGATGGAAGCTCTGCCTCTGGGAGTCCCGTGTACCCACACGTCGGGGTTGACGCCTCGGGCCTGGCTACGCTGCGCGCAACGGTCCTCGACCGCTTGCGCGGCTTCGTCCCCACCGCGTACGCCGTCCCCGCCCTCGCTGTCTCCGTCGCGCCCGTCGGCCCGTGCTACGCACTGGCCGAGGGAAGCGCGGCGGTCGGCAGACGAGGACGTTCGAGCGCGCCAGCCACCCCCGCACGCCGCCCGGCCGCAGACAGTGACAGCGCCCGGATGATGGATCTCGTGGAGCGCGCACAGGCCGGTGAGGCCGAGGCCTTCGGCCGGCTCTACGACCAGTACAGCGACACTGTGTATCGCTACATCTACTACCGCGTCGGCGGAAAGGCGACCGCGGAAGACCTGACGAGCGAGACGTTCCTGCGCGCACTGCGCCGCATCGGGACGTTCACCTGGCAGGGCCGTGACTTCGGCGCCTGGCTGGTCACCATCGCCCGCAACCTCGTCGCGGACCACTTCAAGTCGAGCCGTTTCCGGCTCGAAGTGACCACCGGCGAGATGCTCGACGCCAACGAGGTCGAGCGCTCCCCCGAGGACTCCGTCCTGGAGTCCCTCTCGAACGCGGCACTGCTGGACGCCGTTCGCCGCCTCAACCCCCAGCAGCAGGAGTGCGTGACCCTGCGGTTCCTCCAAGGCCTCTCGGTCGCCGAGACCGCCCGTGTCATGGGCAAGAACGAGGGCGCGATCAAGACCCTCCAGTACCGGGCGGTGCGCACGCTGGCACGGCTCCTCCCGGAAGACGCCCGCTGAGACCCCGTACCCCACAGGTTCGACGCCACGTGGCCGGCCCGCCGGACCGGCCCCGGCGCGACCCCGGTACGACCCCGTATGAATCCATACGCTCAGCGATGTCCAACTCACCCTCCGTGAAAGTCTGTTGACTTCGCGGTCCGATCATCCGTCGTCCGTAACCCAAGTGCCGAGCCGCTCGTTGTGCGGGATACAGGCTCCCTGTGGTCGCGCCCTGGCCGTCTTCGATCACTCGATCGAGTTGTCGTGGTCAGGGGGCGCGACCCTCAGGACCCCCTGGGGAGCCGACCGTCATGACGAGAGGAGGTGCCGCCAGTGATCGCGAACGTATCGGCGCACCGGCGGACGAACGCCTTCGCCCAGGCCCTGGAGGAGCACTCCGACAGGGATACGGCGGCCGAGCAGTCCGAAGGACCTGCTCCGGCTGTCGCGGACCGGTCCGAGCAGAGCCGGATGCTGTCCCTGGCGACCGGCCTCGGCGAGCTGCCCAAACCCCAGATGGACCCCGAGGTCAAGGTCGTCCAGAGGGCCCAGCTGGTGGCCGCCATGGAGGCCATGCTGCTGGAGGGCACGGCCGCGGGAGGCGATGCGACGGGCCTTCCGGTCCCCGAGCAGCGGTCCCATCGGGGCAGGGGCGCGCACAGGGCGACCGGTCTGGGGAAACTGCGGCCCCGTTCCCGGCTGTCGAAGGGGCTCGCCGCGGGCGGACTCACCGTGGGTGTGGCCGCCGGAGCCTTCAGCGGGGTCGCCGCTGCCAGCTCCGACGCCCTGCCCGGTGACTCGCTCTACGGGCTCAAGCGCGGAATGGAGGACCTCAAGCTGGGCATGGCCGACGGCAGCAGCGACCGCGGCGAGCTCTATCTCGACCAGGCCTCCACCCGGCTGAGCGAGGCGCGCCGCCTGATGGAGCGCGGCCGCTCGGGCCCCCTGGACCACGAGTCCCTGGGCGAGATCAGGCGCGCGCTGTTCGGTATGCAGCACGACGCCGGCGAGGGCCACCGTCTGCTGCACGAGGCCTACGAGCGGGATCCGGACTCCCTGGGCCCCATCCAGGCGCTCTCCGCCTTCTCGCAGTCGCACCGCGACGCCTGGGGCGCCCTGCGCGACCGGCTGCCCGTCCAGCTCGGCGACGTGAGCCGCCAGGTCAGCTCGGTCTTCGACGCCATAGACGAAGAGGTCGAGCCGCTGCGCGGGCTGCTCCCGCAGCCGCCCGCGCCGGAGGGCACCGGCCGCCACCGCGGCCCGAGTTCCGACTCCCCCGGCTCCTCGGGTTCGGACCGCTCGGTCCCGCCCAGCGCCTCGGGCGGCGACTCGTCCGACGGCACGGGTTCCGGGACGGGCAGCGGCAAGCCCAAGCCGTCCACGTCCAAGACGGAGGACGACGGCCTGCTCGGCGGCAACACCGGCGGCCTCCTCGACCCGCCGGAGGACGACACCAGCGCCTCCCCGTCAGGCAAGGACACTCCCGCCCCCGAGCCGGATGTGACCCTGCCGCCCCTCCTCCCGGGCCTGCTCCCGGGCCTGGGCATCGACAGCGAGGACGCGGACTAGATCCCGCCGGTACGCGGACGGGGGCGCCCCTTTCCACCAGGGGCGCCCCCGTCCGCGTACGCGCTCGCCGTCAGTCGCGGGAGCCGGCGGTCAGAAGAACACCGACCGGCGCTGCACCAGCAGCTTGTAGAGCGTGTGCTGGATCTGTTCCCTGACCTGGTCCGTCAGGTTGAACATCAGCATCGGGTCCTCGGCCGCCTCCGGCGGATAGCCGTCCGTGCGGATCGGCTCACCGAACTGGATCGTCCACTTGGTCGGCAGCGGCACCGCGCCCAGCGGACCGAGCCACGGGAACGTCGGCGTGATCGGGAAGTACGGGAACCCGAGCAGCCGCGCGAGGGTCTTCGCGTTGCCGATCATCGGGTAGATCTCCTCCGCGCCCACGATGGAGCACGGAATGATCGGCGTGCCCTGGCGCAGCGCCGTCGACACGAACCCGCCGCGGCCGAAGCGCTGCAGCTTGTAGCGCTCGCTGAACGGCTTGCCGATGCCCTTGAAGCCCTCCGGCATCACCCCGACCAGTTCGCCGCGCTGGAGCAGCCGTTCGGCGTCCTCCGCGCACGCGAGGGTGTGGCCGGCCTTGCGGGCCAGCTCGTTGACCACCGGCAGCATGAAGACCAGGTCGGCCGCGAGCAGCCGCAGGTGCCGGTTCTCGGGATGGTTGTCGTGGACGGCGACCTGCATCATCAGGCCGTCCAGCGGCAGCGTCCCGGAGTGGTTGGCGACGATCAGCGCCCCGCCCTCGGACGGGATGTTCTCGATGCCCTTCACCTCGACGCGGAAGTACTTCTCGTAGAGGGGCCGCACCATCGACATCAGGACCTGCTCGGTGAGCTCCTGGTCGTAACCGAAGTCGTCGACCTCGTAGTCACCGGTCAGGCGTCGTCGCAGGAACGACAGGCCGCCGGCGATCCGCCGCTCCCAGCCGTCGTCCTGCGGCTTGTCCACAGCGGCCGCCTCGGCCGCCGATCCGGCAGGCGATCCGGCAGCCGGTTCCTCACGTGTCACAGGAACATCATCCTGCGGAATCGTTCGTGCGGGCAGGGGCTGGACCTCGTGAACCGCCGCGGGCTCGCCCTTGCGCCTGCTCCCCGCGCCCCGGCGCCGCGCGGGCCGTTGTACGGCACTCCCGCGGGACCGGTCGTCGTCGAACGGAATGACCTTGGCGTCCGCCATCGTTGATGCGCTCCTCGGTTGGCGCTCAGTTGGCGCTCTGCGTCGGGGGGTGGCCACCGCCCAGTGCGGGCAGTGCGGCGAGCCGGTCGACGGCCCCCGCGAGGGCCTCGGGCGGCAGCAGTCCGGGGCCCCGGCTGCGGGCGAAGTCCGCGAACGTCTCGGCCGTCGTGAACTTCGGCCGGTATCCGAGCGTCTCGCGCAGCTGGTTCGTCGCCACGACCCGGCCATGGGTGAGCAGCCTCAGCTGCTCGGGCGAGAAGTCCGTCATGCCCACCGTACGCAGTGCCGAGCCCACCCAGCTGATCGCGGGCATCAACACGGGGACCGTGGGCCGGCCCAGCCTGCGCGCGCACTGCGAGAGCAGCAGGACGCCGTCGCCGGTGACGTTGAACGTGCCGCTGTTGAGCGTGCCCCGCTCCGGCTCGTGCGAGGCGATCCGCAGTACGTCGATCACGTCGTCCTCGTGCACGAACTGCAGCCGCGGGTCGTAGCCGAGGACGGTCGGCAGGACGGGCAGCGAGAAGTACGCGGCGAGCGGGGTGTCCGCACCCGGTCCGAGGATGTTCGCGAACCGCAGCACGCACACGGCGACGTCGGGCCGCCGCCGCGCGAACCCTCGTACGTACCCCTCGACCTCGACCGTGTCCTTCGCGAAGCCGCCGCTGGGCAGCGACTTGGGCGGGGTCGTCTCGGTGAAGACGGCCGGGTCGCGCGGCGCCGATCCATAGACGTTCGTACTCGACTTCACGACCAGCCGCTTGACCGTCGGCGACTTCTGGCAGGCACCGAGCAGCTGCATGGTGCCGATGACGTTGGTCTCCTTGACCGTGGCCCGGCTGCCGCTGCCCAGCGGGGTGCCCGTCACGTCCATGTGCACCACCGTGTCCACGGAGTGCTCGGCCAGCAGCCTGGCGATGGTGGGCTGCCTTATGTCGGCGCGTACGAAATCCGCTCCGCCCAGGTGGTGCTCGGGTGCGACCGCGTCCACGGCGACCACCCGGTCCACCTCGGGGTCACGCTGGATCCGTCGTACGAACCGGCCCCCCAGCTGACGGGCCACTCCGGTCACGAGCACGACCTTCCCCAAGATCAGCGCCTTCCTTCCAGCCGTCGACGACACCTGCTCGTACTCTGCCGTGTTCCCCGTGACGGTCACGTTAGCGGGTCGGTGTTGCGCTGTGATGACTGCCCGATGCACGAAGTGACCGCACCCGCGGACATACGATCAGACCAAGCCATCTGCCGCACGGAACGTACGCTCAGACATACGCACGGCGTTCGTACCACCGGACATCAAGGCCCCTGCCGGCCTGTCCGGCGGACACGACTGTGGCCCCCCACCGACCGGTGGGGGGCCACAGAGCGCACTGTCGCGGCATCGCCCACTCCCCGCTTGCGCGTGGTGGGCGACCGCCGCAGGTCGCGACTACTTCTTGTTGCGTCGCTGAACGCGAGTGCGCTTGAGCAGCTTGCGGTGCTTCTTCTTGGCCATCCGCTTACGCCGCTTCTTGATAACAGAGCCCACGACTACCCTCGCTCACTTCTCTTTACTCGTTGCTGGGCTGCATGGGCCCACACGACTTATGAGGGGCCAGCCTACCCGCCTGAGCGCCAGAGGTTGTAATCGAGGGGTTCCGGGCGAAATCCCGGGGACGCGATCAAGCACCCCGGGACCTCCCCCGGACCGCCGTCAGGCTGTCTCCACCCCCACGTAGGACTCGCGAAGGTACTCGTGAACCGCTTGCTCCGGGACGCGGAATGACCTCCCCACCCGGATCGCGGGCAGATGACCGCTGTGCACCAACCGGTACACGGTCATCTTCGACACTCGCATCACCGAGGCGACTTCCGCCACGGTAAGGAACTGAACCTCGTTCAGAGGCCTCTCGCCAGCAGCCATGACACACCTGAACCTTCCGCACTCGACGGTCGCCGGCTTCCCCTTCCGGTGACACTTCGTCGTTGCGTGCTCACTCCCCAGAGTAGGGGCGGGTGATGCGAGTGGGGAAGAGGAGCCCCCATCGGCGGCCTACTGTGACAGACACGCTCGATTGAGTACATAGCGAGTAAGCGGTCGGTAGTAATCAGACCGCACAGCGTCATCAAGTGGAACGACGACGGACACCCGCCCCTCTGCCTCGCCGACGAACAGCGCGGGATCATCGGTGTCACCCAGGCCGATGGCCTCGAACCCCAGCTGACCTGCCCCGCAGACCCACCCGTGGTCCCCCACCACGAGTTCGGGAAGCGGCCCGCCGGCCTCCGCGGCGGCCGTCAGGGCGGTGCGAACCGGCAGGGGGGAGTGGGTGTGCGCGCCGGTCTCGCGACCGGCGCCCCGCGCCCCGGGTTCCCGCACCAGCGCGACTCCTCGTACGTAGTCAAGGTTGTGCGTGCGTAGACCGAACCGGGTCGTTATGTCGACACAGCTGCCATGCGCGGGGGTGAGGACGGTACACCCGGCCGCCGACAGGGCGTCCGCGAGAGCGGCGTAGAAGCCGAGCAGGCGGTGCGGGTGTCCGGTGCCGAGCAGCACCGGGGAACGGTTCCGCGCGGCTTCCGCGAGCCGCTCCGCGAAGGCGTCGAGCGCCGCGAGCGTGCGATCAGGATCGATCACATCGGGCCCGGAGGTGTGCCGTGAATCTGCCGATACACCACACTTCTCCGCCATCAAAGCGATCAGATCGGACTGCTTCCAGTCCCGTTCAGGATCGAGTCCGATCGTCACCCGCGGATCCCGAGCGGCGAACAACCGATAACTCCGGAGACTCACTTCCCGCGAGGTCGCCACGGCCCCGGCCAGCCCCACGGCCAGCAGATGCGCCCGCAGCGCCCCGGAACTCACCACACCCCGATGCTCCCGCACACTCCACGGCTCCACGCCCAAAACTGCGTGAGCGCCGCACAGTTGGAGTAACGGTTCGGCCGGAGGGGCTATCCACTCAGCCCGTCCGGCGTTTGAGGACGAGCGCGCAGCGCGATACGGGGGCGAGGGGCGCAGCCCCATGCGTGGACGGGAACGGGTAGGGGCGGCGGGGGCGAAAAAGGCCCTAGGCCAACAACCCCCGCAAGGGAAACGCCGCCCGCCGAGCGGCCAACACGGCCTGATCCAACCGATCCGCGGGGTCGTACCCCGCCTCCCACCCCACGAACGACACGGGCCACCGCCCATCAGTCATCCGCACGGGCCCCAACTGCCGCGTACGAGCGAACACCTCAGCCCGCCAACTCTCAGGAATGACGGACTCCGGCACCACCTCCCGCCCCGCAGCGATGCCAACGAGATGCGTCCAGGACCGCGGCACCACATCCACCACCGCATACCCACCCCCACCGAGCGCGACCCACCGCCCCTCGGCGTACTCGTGCGCCAGCTCATGGCACGCCACCTGCACAGCCCGCTGCGCGTCCAGCGACACGGCCAGATGCGCGAGCGGGTCCTCGAAGTGCGTATCGGCCCCGTGCTGAGTGACGAGCACCTGCGGCCGGAAGTCGGCGATCAGCTCCGGTACGACGGAGTGGAAGGCCCGCAGCCACCCCGCGTCCCCGGTCCCCGCCGGCAGCGCCACGTTCACGGCGGAGCCCTCCGCCCCCGCGGCCCCGGTCTCCTCGGGCCACCCGGTCTGCGGGAACAGCGTGCGCGGATGCTCGTGCAGCGACACGGTCAGGACCCGCGGGTCCTCCCAGAACGCGGCCTGCACACCATCACCGTGGTGCACGTCCACATCCACGTACGCGACCCGCTCGGCCCCCAGCTCCAGCAGCCGGGCGATGGCCAGGGCGGCATCGTTGTAGATGCAGAACCCGGACGCGCCGCCCGGCATCGCGTGGTGCAGCCCGCCCGCGAAGTTCACCGCGTGCAGCGCGTCGCCCCGCCACACCGCCTCGGCCGCGCCCACCGACTGCCCCGCGATCAGGGCGGACACCTCGTGCATTCCCGCGAAGGCGGGATCGTCCGTGGTCCCGAGCCCGTACGCCGCGTCGGCCGACCGGGGATCCACGGAGGCGGCCTTGACCGCCTCCACGTAGTCCTCTCGGTGCACCAGCCGCAGGGTGGAGTCACCGGCGGGCTTGGCCGCGACGACATCCACCTCCCGGTCGAGCCCGAAGGCGTCGACCAGGCGCCGGGTCAGCGCCAGCCGGACCGGATCCATCGGATGATCCGGACCGAAGTCATAGCCCGTTACTGCCTCGTCCCACATCAGCTGTGCGCGGCCGCTCATGCCCGTCACCGTATCGGGAAGGTCCGGAAGCGAACGACTGGGCGTAGAACAGTGTGACGAGCACCAACGCCATCGGTACGAGCATCGCGCCCCGATAGCTCCACGCATCGCCCAGAGCGCCCACCAGCGGCGAACCGATCAGGAACCCCACATAGTTGAAGATGTTCAGTCGCGCGACGGCCACGTCCGCGGCCCCGGGGAACAGCCTGCCCGCCGCCGCGAAGGTCTGCGGCACGATCACACACAGTCCGAACCCGACAAGAGTGAAGCCGAGCATGCCGACCCAGGCGCCCGGCGCCACCGCCACGACCCCGAAGCCGGCCGCCGCGACGACCGCCCCGACCCGCACGACCGCCACGGCCCCGAACCGCCGCACCCCGAAGTCCCCCACGGCCCGCCCGAGCAGTGTGGTGACCATATAGACGTTGTACGGAACGGTCGCCAGCTGCTCCGAGCTGCCGAGCACGTCCTGCAGGTACTTGGCACTCCAGTTGGAGACGGTCGAGTCGCCGATGTACGCGATGGCCATGACCAGACACAGCGGCAGCAGCAGCTTGAACCCCACACCCGCGCCACCAGCCCCGCTGGCCCCACCGGCCACGTCCGACGCCTGGGCGTCCTCCTTGGGCCCGCTCCCGTCGACGTACCAGCGGCTCCCGACGAGCGCGGCGGGCAGCAGCACCAGCACGACGGGCAGATACGACACGGCCAACGCCAGGTCCCAGTGCGCCCCCGCCCAGGCGAGCGAGGCGCCGACGATCCCGCCGAGGCTGTACGCGGCGTGGAATCCGAGCATGATGCTGCGCCCGTAGGTGTGCTGGAGGCTCACCCCGAGCATGTTCATGGACGCGTCGAGGGCTCCGACGGCGAGCCCGAACGCGGCGAGCGCCAGCCCCAGCTGCCACAACCCGTCGCCGGCCCCGACCCCCAGCAGCGCGAGCAGCACGACCGGCTGCGACCACCGCAGTACGTGACTCGGCGGCACCCGCTTCACCAGGTGCTCGGTGCAGACGCTCCCGACACCGGCGAGGATCGGTACGGCGGCGAGGAAAGCGGGCAGCAGCCCGTCGGACACGTCGTACCGGTCCTGGATCGCCGGGATACGCGTCACGAGGAGCGCAAAGGCGACGCCCTGGGCGAAGAAGCTGAACGCCAAGGAAGCCCGGCCACGCCGCAGCACATCTGTCATGGCGGCTCAGCGTAGGGCTCAGGCTTACTCGTGGGTAGAGAAACCAGAAGATGAATTCTGCTCACCTTCGACCGTGGGTCAGCTCTGGAGGAGTCCCAGGAGCTCGCTCATCTCTCCGAAGAGCCGGTCGGCGTCCGCCAGCCGCTCGGCCGGCGTCATCGCCGTGAAGCCGTACACGTCCATGCCGGCCGCGCGGGCCGCCTGCACCCCGAGCGGACTGTCCTCCACGACAAGGCACTTGTCAGGGGCCACTCCCATCCGCTCGGCCGCGTACAGGAACAGGTCCGGCGCGGGCTTGCCTCGCCCGACGTCCTGGGAACTGAAGACGCGCTCGTCGCCGAACCACCGGTCGAGCCCGGTCTTCCGGTGCCCGACCCTGATCCGCTCATGGCTCCCGGACGACGCCACACAGTACGGAACCCCGTCCGCGGCCAGCTTCTCCACGACTTCCACGGCCCCCGGCACCGGCTCCAGCTCCCGCTCGAAGGCGGCGAACACCCGCCCGTGGAAGACGTCGTCGAAGTCCTCGGGCAACCGCTCCCCGGTCCGCTCCTCGACCAGGTCGTGTACGCGGTGCATGGCGGCCCCCATGTAGTCGCGCAGGGAGTCCTCGTACGAGGTGGGGTGCCCGAGTTCGGTCAGATAGGCGGCCAGCAGGGTGTTGGAGAGGGGCTCGCTGTCCACGAGGACGCCGTCGTTGTCGAAGATCACCAGGTCATAGCGCATACCTACAGACCCTAAGCGTCTCTGAAAGCACCGGAACTCCCCGGAACGCAGAAAAGCCCCCGCACCGAAGTGCGGGGGCTTTTCCGTAATATTTGTTCGGCGGCGTCCTACTCTCCCACAGGGTCCCCCCTGCAGTACCATCGGCGCTGTAAGGCTTAGCTTCCGGGTTCGGAATGTAACCGGGCGTTTCCCTCACGCTATGACCACCGAAACACTATGAAACTGACAAACCGGAGCCGTGACCATGGCTACAACGGTTGTTCGTGGTTTCAGAACCAACACAGTGGACGCGAGCAACTGAGGACAAGCCCTCGGCCTATTAGTACCGGTCAGCTCCACCCCTTACAGGGCTTCCACATCCGGCCTATCAACCCAGTCGTCTACTGGGAGCCTTAACCAATCAAGTTGGTGGGAGTCCTCATCTCGAAGCAGGCTTCCCGCTTAGATGCTTTCAGCGGTTATCCCTCCCGAACGTAGCCAACCAGCCATGCCCTTGGCAGGACAACTGGCACACCAGAGGTTCGTCCGTCCCGGTCCTCTCGTACTAGGGACAGCCCTTCTCAAGACTCCTACGCGCACAGCGGATAGGGACCGAACTGTCTCACGACGTTCTAAACCCAGCTCGCGTACCGCTTTAATGGGCGAACAGCCCAACCCTTGGGACCGACTCCAGCCCCAGGATGCGACGAGCCGACATCGAGGTGCCAAACCATCCCGTCGATATGGACTCTTGGGGAAGATCAGCCTGTTATCCCCGGGGTACCTTTTATCCGTTGAGCGACGGCGCTTCCACAAGCCACCGCCGGATCACTAGTCCCGACTTTCGTCCCTGCTCGACCCGTCGGTCTCACAGTCAAGCTCCCTTGTGCACTTACACTCAACACCTGATTGCCAACCAGGCTGAGGGAACCTTTGGGCGCCTCCGTTACTCTTTAGGAGGCAACCGCCCCAGTTAAACTACCCATCAGACACTGTCCCTGATCCGGATCACGGACCCAGGTTAGACATCCAGCACGACCAGACTGGTATTTCAACGACGACTCCACCCGAGCTGGCGCTCAAGCTTCACAGTCTCCCAGCTATCCTACACAAGCCGAACCGAACACCAATATCAAACTATAGTAAAGGTCCCGGGGTCTTTCCGTCCTGCTGCGCGAAACGAGCATCTTTACTCGTAGTGCAATTTCACCGGGCCTATGGTTGAGACAGTCGAGAAGTCGTTACGCCATTCGTGCAGGTCGGAACTTACCCGACAAGGAATTTCGCTACCTTAGGATGGTTATAGTTACCACCGCCGTTTACTGGCGCTTAAGTTCTCAGCTTCGCCAGACCGAAATCTGACTAACCGGTCCCCTTAACGTTCCAGCACCGGGCAGGCGTCAGTCCGTATACATCGCCTTACGGCTTCGCACGGACCTGTGTTTTTAGTAAACAGTCGCTTCTCGCTGGTCTCTGCGGCCACCCCCAGCTCAAGCAGCAAGTGCTATCACCGGTGATGGCCCCCCTTCTCCCGAAGTTACGGGGGCATTTTGCCGAGTTCCTTAACCATAGTTCACCCGAACGCCTCGGTATTCTCTACCTGACCACCTGAGTCGGTTTAGGGTACGGGCCGCCATGAAACTCGCTAGAGGCTTTTCTCGACAGCATAGGATCATCCACTTCACCACAATCGGCTCGGCATCAGGTCTCACCCTTAATGTTGTGCGGATTTACCTACACAACGGGCTACACCCTTACCCCGGGACAACCACCGCCCGGGCTGGACTACCTTCCTGCGTCACCCCATCACTCACCTACTACAGGTCTGGTCCGTCGGCTCCACCACTTTCCATTCCCCGAAGGGTCCGGAACGGCTTCACGGACTTAGCATCGCCTGGTTCGATGTTTGACGCTTCACAGCGGGTACCGGAATATCAACCGGTTATCCATCGACTACGCCTGTCGGCCTCGCCTTAGGTCCCGACTTACCCTGGGCAGATCAGCTTGACCCAGGAACCCTTAGTCAATCGGCGCACACGTTTCTCACGTGTGTATCGCTACTCATGCCTGCATTCTCACTCGTGAACCGTCCACCACTGCCTTCCGGCGCGGCTTCACCCGGCACACGACGCTCCCCTACCCATCCCAGCCCCCGTTGGGGGTACATGCTGGAATGACACGACTTCGGCGGTACGCTTGAGCCCCGCTACATTGTCGGCGCGGAATCACTAGACCAGTGAGCTATTACGCACTCTTTCAAGGGTGGCTGCTTCTAAGCCAACCTCCTGGTTGTCTGTGCGACTCCACATCCTTTCCCACTTAGCGTACGCTTAGGGGCCTTAGTCGATGCTCTGGGCTGTTTCCCTCTCGACCATGGAGCTTATCCCCCACAGTCTCACTGCCGCGCTCTCACTTACCGGCATTCGGAGTTTGGCTAAGGTCAGTAACCCGGTAGGGCCCATCGCCTATCCAGTGCTCTACCTCCGGCAAGAAACACACGACGCTGCACCTAAATGCATTTCGGGGAGAACCAGCTATCACGGAGTTTGATTGGCCTTTCACCCCTAACCACAGGTCATCCCCCAGGTTTTCAACCCTGGTGGGTTCGGTCCTCCACGACCTCTTACAGCCGCTTCAACCTGCCCATGGCTAGATCACTCCGCTTCGGGTCTTGAGCGCGCTACTATACCGCCCTATTCGGACTCGCTTTCGCTACGGCTTCCCCACACGGGTTAACCTCGCAACACACCGCAAACTCGCAGGCTCATTCTTCAAAAGGCACGCAGTCACGACTGTATGTGCAAGCACATACAGCGACGCTCCCACGGCTTGTAGGCACACGGTTTCAGGTACTATTTCACTCCGCTCCCGCGGTACTTTTCACCATTCCCTCACGGTACTATCCGCTATCGGTCACCAGGGAATATTTAGGCTTAGCGGGTGGTCCCGCCAGATTCACACGGGATTTCTCGGGCCCCGTGCTACTTGGGTGTCTCTCAAACGAGCCGTTGATGTTTCGACTACGGGGGTCTTACCCTCTACGCCGGACCTTTCGCATGTCCTTCGCCTACACCAACGGTTTCTGACTCGTCTCACAGCCGGCAGACTGTGAAAGAGAGATCCCACAACCCCGCATGCGCAACCCCTGCCGGGTCTCACACACATACGGTTTGGCCTCATCCGGTTTCGCTCGCCACTACTCCCGGAATCACGGTTGTTTTCTCTTCCTGCGGGTACTGAGATGTTTCACTTCCCCGCGTTCCCTCCACACACCCTATGTGTTCAGATGTGGGTGACAGCCCATGACGACTGCCGGGTTTCCCCATTCGGAAACCCCCGGATCAAAGCCTGGTTGACGGCTCCCCGGGGACTATCGTGGCCTCCCACGTCCTTCATCGGTTCCTGGTACCAAGGCATCCACCGTGCGCCCTTAAAAACTTGGCCACAGATGCTCGCGTCCACTGTGCAGTTCTCAAACAACGACCAACCACCCGTCACACACCACTCACGCGATGCTTCACCGGGGCCGGCACTGAAGGCGACCTTGACGGCCGTACCCTCAGACACCCAACAGCGTGCCCGACACCCTCGCCCCTAAGGTCTGCTTTCCACGCCCCGAAGGACAGTACTTGCAGCCTGTAGAAGGCCGAGTGTGCCGAATAATCAACGTTCCACCCTTGAGCAACCACCGTCGAACGTGTGCCGACGTAATGGCCCTGGACCACCAAGCAAGCTTGGCGGCCTAGATGCTCCTTAGAAAGGAGGTGATCCAGCCGCACCTTCCGGTACGGCTACCTTGTTACGACTTCGTCCCAATCGCCAGTCCCACCTTCGACAGCTCCCTCCCACAAGGGGTTGGGCCACCGGCTTCGGGTGTTACCGACTTTCGTGACGTGACGGGCGGTGTGTACAAGGCCCGGGAACGTATTCACCGCAGCAATGCTGATCTGCGATTACTAGCAACTCCGACTTCATGGGGTCGAGTTGCAGACCCCAATCCGAACTGAGACAGGCTTTTTGAGATTCGCTCCACCTTGCGGTATCGCAGCTCATTGTACCTGCCATTGTAGCACGTGTGCAGCCCAAGACATAAGGGGCATGATGACTTGACGTCGTCCCCACCTTCCTCCGAGTTGACCCCGGCAGTCTCCTGTGAGTCCCCATCACCCCGAAGGGCATGCTGGCAACACAGAACAAGGGTTGCGCTCGTTGCGGGACTTAACCCAACATCTCACGACACGAGCTGACGACAGCCATGCACCACCTGTCACCCGACCACAAGGGGGGCACCATCTCTGATGCTTTCCGGGCGATGTCAAGCCTTGGTAAGGTTCTTCGCGTTGCGTCGAATTAAGCCACATGCTCCGCTGCTTGTGCGGGCCCCCGTCAATTCCTTTGAGTTTTAGCCTTGCGGCCGTACTCCCCAGGCGGGGAACTTAATGCGTTAGCTGCGGCACCGACGACGTGGAATGTCGCCAACACCTAGTTCCCACCGTTTACGGCGTGGACTACCAGGGTATCTAATCCTGTTCGCTCCCCACGCTTTCGCTCCTCAGCGTCAGTAATGGCCCAGAGATCCGCCTTCGCCACCGGTGTTCCTCCTGATATCTGCGCATTTCACCGCTACACCAGGAATTCCGATCTCCCCTACCACACTCTAGTCTGCCCGTATCGAATGCAGACCCGGGGTTAAGCCCCGGGCTTTCACATCCGACGCGACAGACCGCCTACGAGCTCTTTACGCCCAATAATTCCGGACAACGCTTGCGCCCTACGTATTACCGCGGCTGCTGGCACGTAGTTAGCCGGCGCTTCTTCTGCAGGTACCGTCACTTTCGCTTCTTCCCTGCTGAAAGAGGTTTACAACCCGAAGGCCGTCATCCCTCACGCGGCGTCGCTGCATCAGGCTTTCGCCCATTGTGCAATATTCCCCACTGCTGCCTCCCGTAGGAGTCTGGGCCGTGTCTCAGTCCCAGTGTGGCCGGTCGCCCTCTCAGGCCGGCTACCCGTCGTCGCCTTGGTGAGCCACTACCTCACCAACAAGCTGATAGGCCGCGGGCTCATCCTTCACCGCCGGAGCTTTCAACCCCCACAGATGCCTGTAGGAGTGTCATCCGGTATTAGACCCCGTTTCCAGGGCTTGTCCCAGAGTGAAGGGCAGATTGCCCACGTGTTACTCACCCGTTCGCCACTAATCCCCACCGAAGTGGTTCATCGTTCGACTTGCATGTGTTAAGCACGCCGCCAGCGTTCGTCCTGAGCCAGGATCAAACTCTCCGTGAATGTTTTCCCGTAATCGGGACCACATCATGAGAGCGGAACCACCGGAGGAATAATCCGGATAGTTCACTGCATCCTCGCTGATGCGCCTACCGTGCTTGCGCCCGGCAGGACTTTTTCAAAGGAACCTCCACCCACCACCATGCGGTGATGGACGGGGTATCAACATATCTGGCGTTGATTTTTGGCACGCTGTTGAGTTCTCAAGGAACGGACGCTTCCTTTGTACTCACCCTCTCGGGCTTTCCTCCGGGCGCTTCCCTTCGGTTTTGCTGTGTTCTTGTCTCGCTGTCTTGCGTTTCCGACTCTATCAGACCGTTTCCGGTTCCGATTTCCTCGGTGCTTTCCAGGTTTTCGCTTTCGCGTTTCCCTTTCCGGCGAGTCCGACTCTACCAGACCCTTTCAGGCCCGATTCCCAGTCGAAGTGGGGGTTGTCTTCCCGGCTGTTGGGCCGTTCCGACGAGTGAGACTTTAGCGGAATCCCGGCCCCCGAGCTAATCGGGGTTGCACTCTCTCGAACGCGGATTCCTCATTTCGCAAACACGCATGAAAACGAGCCGACGACGGATCGTCGATCGCTGTGTGCTTGTTGCGGAATGGCTGTCCGGGGACCAACCGAAGTCGGCGCTCACGTCGGACAACTCGGAGAACACTACGGAGCGGGCGGGGGCGTGTCAACTCGGGTACGGGCGCCACCCCTGGGGCGTACCCTCGGTGTCATGACTACGCACGCGTGCACCCAGCTGTGGTGGGCCGCCTGACGGCGGCCGTACCTACGCGTGTACTCAACGGCCGCCTCCTCGGCGGCCGTTTTTGCATCTCCTCCCTGGAGCGCCGGCCGGCGGTGGTGGCGGCCTCGATCAGGAGGTAGCGGGATGAAGCGGGTCTTCAGCGGGATCAAGCCGACCGGGCATCTGACGTTGGGCAACTACCTGGGGGCGATGCGGCGCTGGAACACGGTCGACCAGCACGAGGCCGACGCCTTGTTCTGTGTCGTCGACCTGCACGCGCTGACCGTGGACCACGATCCCGGGCGGGTGCGCAGGCTGAGTCGGCAGGCGGCCACCCTGCTCCTGGCCGCGGGGCTCGATCCCCAGTTGTGCACCGTCTTCGTACAGAGTCATGTGGATGAGCACGCGCGGCTGTCGTATCTGCTGGAGTGCGTGGCCACGGACGGCGAGATGCGTCGGATGATCCAGTACAAGGAGAAGGCGGCGGCCGAGCGGGCGCGGGGCGGGAGTGTGCGGCTGTCGCTGCTCACGTATCCGGTGCTAATGGCGGCGGACATCCTGGCGTACGGGACCGACGAGGTGCCGGTGGGGGACGACCAGACCCAGCACGTGGAGCTGACGCGGGATGTCGCGGTGCGGTTCAACCAGCGGTACGGGCGGACGTTCGTGGTGCCGCGGACCACGCATCCGGAGGTGGCGGCCCGGGTCATGAACCTGCAGGACCCCACGTCGAAGATGGGGAAGTCCGACGATGTGGGGCCGGGAGTCGTCTATCTGCTCGACGAGCCCGAGGCCGTGCGGAAGAAGATCATGCGGGCCGTGACGGACAGCGGGAGCGAGGTCGTCCACGACCGGGAGGCCCGGCCCGGGGTCTCGAATCTGCTGGAGATCCTCGCGGCCTGTGAAGGTGGGAACCCGAAGGACCTGGCCGGTGTATATGAGACGTACGGATCTTTGAAGAAGGACACCGCCGAGGCCGTGGTCGAGCTCCTCAGGCCCGTACAGCAGAAGCACAAGGAGTTGTGCGCCGATCCTGCGTACGTGGAAGGGGTGTTGCGAGAGGGTGCCGAGAAGGCCAGGGAGATGGCGCGGCCGAGGGTGGACGCGGCGTACCGGGCGATCGGGCTGCTGCCTGCCGGGTGACCAGTGGCGTGGTGAGGAGCGGGGGCCGGTGGTGGGCCGGCCCCGGGGCTCCTGCGCGGGCGTGGCTAGCTGTTGCCTGAGGCCAGTGCGCGGCTGCGATCGCGGGCTGCTTCGAGGGCGGCGATGAGGGCGGCCCGTACGCCGTGGTTCTCCAGTTCGCGGATGGCGTTGATCGTGGTGCCCGCGGGGGACGTGACGTTCTCGCGGAGTTTCACGGGGTGCTCGCCGCTGTCGCGGAGCATCACGGCGGCGCCGATCGCGGACTGGACGATGAGGTCGTGCGCCTTGTCGCGGGGCAGGCCGAGCAGGATGCCGGCGTCGGTCATGGCCTCGACCAGGTAGAAGAAGTACGCCGGGCCGGAGCCGGAGAGAGCGGTGCAGGCGTCCTGTTGGGACTCGGGGACGCGCAGCGTCTTGCCGACGGCGCCGAAGATCTCCTCGGCGTGCGCGAGGTGGGCGGCCGTGGCGTGGCTGCCGGCGGAGATGACGGACATGGCCTCGTCGACGAGGGCGGGGGTGTTCGTCATGACACGGACGACGGGGGTGCGCTGGGCCAGGCGCTCCTCGAAGAAGGAGGTGGGGATGCCCGCGGCGCCGCTGATGACGAGGCGGTCGGCGGGGACGTGCGGGGCGAGTTCGTCGAGGAGGGTGCCCATGTCCTGGGGCTTGACCGTGAGGATCAGCGTGTCCGCCGTCTTGGCGGCCTCCTGGTTGGTGACCGGGGTGACGCCGTGGCGTTCCTGGAGTTCCTGGGCGCGCTCGGGGCGGCGGGCCGTGACCAGGAGGTCGGCGGGGGCCCAGCCGGCTCGGATCATTCCGCTGAGCAGGGCCTCGCCGATCTTGCCGGTGCCGAGCACTGCGACTTTCTGAGTCATGTTCGGTTGCCCTCCGGGGGTGCGTCGTCCGGGGCCCATCCTCGCACCGGGGCCCGGGGGCTGGCCGCGCCGTCCGCTGGGCGGGACGGGGTCAGGCCGTGCGGCGGCGGAGGGTCGCCGCGCCGAGTGTCAGTACGAGGAGAGCGCAGGCCGCGACGATCAGGGCGTCGCGGACGAAGGCGGCGGTGACGTCGGTGTGCTTGAGGACCTCGTTCATGCCGTCGACGGCGTACGACATGGGGAGGACGTCGGAGATGGCTTCCAGTACGGGGTGCATGTCGGAGCGCGGGGTGAACAGGCCGCAGAGGAGGAGCTGGGGGAAGATCACGGCCGGCATGAACTGGACGGCCTGGAACTCGGAGGACGCGAACGCCGAGACGAAGAGACCGAGGGCGGTGCCGAGCAGGGCGTCAAGGAGGGCGACCAGGAGGAGCAGCCAGGCCGAGCCGGTGACGTCGAGGCCGAGGGCCCATACGGCGAGAGTGGTGGCGAGGACGGACTGGACGACGGCGACCGCTCCGAAGGCGAGGGCGTAGCCGGCGATGAGGTCGCCTTTGCCGAGGGGCATGGCGAGGAGGCGTTCGAGGGTGCCGGAGGTGCGTTCGCGGAGGGTGGCGATGGAGGTCACGAGGAACATCGTGATGAGGGGGAAGATGCCGAGCAGTGAGGCGCCGATGGAGTCGAAGGTGCGCGGGCTGCCGTCGAAGACATAGCGGAGCAGCACAAGCATCAGGCACGGGATGAGGATCATCAGCGCGATCGTGCGCGGGTCGTGGCGGAGCTGGCGCAGGACCCGGGTCGCGGTGGCGGTGGTGCGGGCGAGGTTGATCGCGCGCGGTTCGGGGAGCGCGGTCGGGCTCGTGCGCGGGGCGGTGGTCGTGGTCATCGGACGGACTCCTTGCGTGAGTGGCCGGGCCGGCGGGGCTGGTTGCCTGCGGCGGCCGCGATCGCCTCGTCCACCAGGTGGAGGAAGGCCTCCTCGACGGTGTCGGTGCCGGTCTGGGTGCGCAGGGCGTCCGGGGTGTCGTCGGCGAGGATCTCGCCCTCGCGCATCAGGAGCAGGCGGTGGCAGCGTTCCGCCTCGTCCATGACGTGGGAGGAGACGAGGAGGGTGGCGCCCCGGTCGGCGGCGATGGTGTGGAAGAGCTGCCACAGGTCGCGGCGGAGTACGGGGTCGAGGCCGACCGTGGGTTCGTCGAGGACGAGGAGTTCCGGGGTGCCGAGGAGGGCCACGGCCAGGGAGACGCGGCTGCGCTGGCCGCCGGAGAGGTTGCCCGCGAGGGCGTCGGCGTGGGAGGCGAGGTCCACGTCGGCGATGGCGTGCTCGACGTTCTCGCGGCGGCGGTCTGCTGCGGAGCGGCCGGGGTCGAGGATCGCGGCGAAGTAGTCCAGGTTCTGGCGGACCGACAGGTCGTCGTAGACGGAGGGGGCTTGGGTGACGTAACCGATACGGGAGCGCAGGGCGGCGTGGCCCGCGGGGAGGCCGAGGACGTCCAGGGTGCCGGTGACCTTGGCCTGGGTGCCGACGATCGCCCTCATCAGGGTGGACTTTCCGCACCCCGACGGGCCGAGCAGACCGGTGATGCGGCCGCGGGGGACGTCGAAGTCGAGTCCGCGCAGGACCTGGCGGGGGCCCCGGACGACGGTGAGACCGACGGCGTGGACAGCCGGGTGGTCGGGGGGTGGGGGCGTGGGGGCAGGGGTGTCGGACGCATTATTCATCATGTGATGAATAATGCGCCTGGGCAGGAACCTCGTCAAGCAGCCGGGGCGACGATCAGGACGACCTCGTAGTTCTCGGTAGTCGGGTGCGGGCCCGGTGGGGGCCGTTCGCGCAGTTCCCCGCGCCCCTTCGGGGCCCGGTGGGGGTGGCCGTGTTGTTAGGGGGTGGCCGTGACGTTTCCGGTGCGCCTTTGGGGCAAAAGCTGGGGCGTAGCCCCGCTTTTGAGGGGCGCGGGGAACTGCGCGGGGCACCCCCACCGGGGCCGCGGACAAACCGCAGGGGTGCAGCCCCGCCTCGAAGGGCCGCAGGCGGTCACGGGCTAGGGGTGGCTGCGGTGGGAGGGTGCCTCGTGCTCCGTGCGGTGGAGGTGTTCGCCCGGGGCCTCCGTCAGGGAGCGGAGGAAGTATGCGGTGAGGGTGCCTACGAAGCCGATCGTCAGCAGGCCCCGCAGTGCGGACTCGCTGTCCGGGGCCGGGCGTTTCGTATAGCCCGCCCAGGTGTGGCGGAACGCCAGCGCGGTGCAGACGGCGAACATCACCACGACCAGCCCGGTGACGAAGCCGCCCACGGCCGCGATCTCCAGCCCCTCGTACGCGAACCGCAGGACCAGGCAGCTGACCGCGATCGCGACGAGCGAGCCGACGCTCACGGCCGCGCGGCGGACCGCGTAGCCGCCGTCGTGGTCCACCCAGGTCACCCCGAAGAAGCGGATCGGTTCGGGGCGGGGGCCTGTGCGGCCTGCGGAGGTGGTGTCTGGTTTGTCGCTCACCGCTCGATTATCGCCTCGGCCCGCCGACCGGCCGGCCGAGGCGATGCGATGCGCGGCGGAGGCGTCAGGCGCAGCGCGAAGCCACGTACCCGTCGCTCCCCGTGTGCACGTACGCGTCGGACACGTACTCCCCGACCTCGATGTTGTCCCAGATCTTCGTCGTCCCGTAGGGGCCGCTGATCGTCTCCCCCGGGCGCTGGCAGAAGATCGGGACCCTGGAGCCCGGCGCCAGCGTGCGGATCAGGCGGTACTGGGTGCCGGGACCGCTGCGGACGTTCAGGCTGTAGCCGGGTGCGATCGAGTAGAGCGTCTGGGCCGCGACCGCCGCCGCTGCCTCGGCGCCGGCCGACGAGTCGGCGACTTCAGTCTCTCTGGCCTCTTCAACAGCCATGTGTGTCTCCCCGTTGGATGTGGTGCACGCGTTGTCTCGAATGTGGTGTCTCGAAACGCTGTCTTTGTTTTGTGCACGCGGAGGCTAGCAAGCCGCGTGGGACTCGTACGAACCATCGACTAGGCTCCGTGCGTCGCGCGTGCGTACGCAATTCACGGGGGTGGACGATGCCGCCAAGACGCATCGCCGGATCGGATGCCGAAGCGGAACTTCCCGAGTACGCAGGGCAGTACCGCCTTGAGTCACGTCTCGGCTCGGGTGGCATGGGCGTGGTCCATCTGGCCCGTTCGGCGTCGGGACTGCGGCTCGCGGTGAAGGTCATCAACGCCGAGTTCGCCAGGGACACCGAGTTCAGGGGGCGTTTCAAGCAGGAGGTGGCGGCCGCACGGCGGGTCAGCGGTGCGTTCACCGCACCGGTCGTGGACGCCGACCCCGAGGCGGACCGGCCCTGGATGGCCACCCTGTTCATCCCGGGACCGACGCTCGCGGAGCATGTGAAGCGGAACGGTTCGCTGTCGTCCGCGCAGTTGCGGCAGGTGATGGCCGGGCTCGCCGAGGCGTTGCGCGACATCCACCGTGCCGGTGTGGTGCACCGCGACCTCAAGCCGAGCAACGTCCTCCTCGCCGAGGACGGCCCCAAGGTCATCGACTTCGGTATCTCGCGGCCGTCGGACAGCGAACTGCGCACGGAGACGGGCAAACTGATCGGCACTCCGCCCTTCATGGCCCCCGAGCAGTTCCGCCGCCCGCGCGAGGTGGGACCGGCCGCCGACATCTTCGCGCTCGGGTCCGTGCTGGTGCACGCGGCGACCGGGCGCGGGCCCTTCGACTCCGACAGTCCCTATGTCGTGGCCTACCAGGTCGTGCATGACGAACCGGATCTGACGGACGTCCCCGGCGACCTGGCTCCGCTGATCGCGCGTTGCCTCGCCAAGGAACCCGACGAACGGCCCACGCCCGACGAGCTGATGGCCGAGCTGCGGCATGTCTCGTCCCTCTACGACACGCAGGCGTTCATACCGGCGCAGCGCGCGGCGGAGGCGGCGGAGGTATCCGCGGGAGCACCGGCGGGATCGGCGGAAGCCGTGCCCGACTCGCGCGACCGTACGACTCACGTGCGCGGCAAGCTGCGTACGCCCGCGGGCTCCGGCGGTGGCGGCGATGCCGGGTCCCGCGACTCTGCATCAGGCGCAGATGCGGGTGCGAATGCGGATGCAGGCGCGGATGCGGGTGCAGGAGCGGTCTCCGTACGTTCCCGGCGCCGGGGGCTTCTCACCGTCGTGCTCGGTGGCGTGGCCGTGCTCGCGGTCGGCGGTGCGCTGCTGGCCGGTCTGCCGGGCGACGACGGTTCCGGACGGCGGCCGGGCTCCGCTTCGGGCGGCGCGCGCGAGTCCGCCGGCGAGGCGTTCCGGCCGTGGGTCGCGAAGGTGGGCACGGGCGAGGGCATGGCCAAGTGCACGTACGGCGGTGGAGCCCTGCTCTGCGCCGGTCCCGGTGTGCTCGCCGGCGCCCTCGGCCCGCGGGACGGAAAAGTGCGGTGGACGCGCCCGGCGAAGAGCGGGGAGGACGTTTCGGTCTCCGCGCCCGTCCTGTCCGGCGGCCTCGTGCACACGCTCACCGCGGCCGGCGGGCAACTGGTCGCACTCGACCCCGACACCGGCAGGACCCGCTGGAAGCTGAACACCTCGGTGTACGGGGGCGGCGCGCAGTACGTGGGCGACACCGTTCTGCTGACCTCGGGCGACGGCACGGTCACCGGCATCGACGGGAAGACCGGGAAGCGGCTCTGGCAGGGCCGTCCGGCCGGCGGGGCCCAGCCGGCCTTCGCGTACTTCGGCGGCGAACTCGCGTACGCGACGACGCTGACGTCCGACGGTACGGGCACACAGGTGATCGCGGTGGATCCACGGACCGGGGACGTGCGCTGGCGCCACGACCTCGACGGGCTGCTCACTCCGGTCGGCACCCGGAAGGGCACGCTCTGGCTCACCGCCCAGAACGCGTACCAGGAGACCCGGAGCATCGTCGGCTACACGCCGGACAGTGCATCCGGCGGCGCATCGGGCAGTGCGTCGGACAGTGCATCCAGCCGTGCGTCCGGCCGTGCGTCGGGCGGTGGGAAGGAGCGGCGGATTCCGCTCGACCTCCCGCTTCCGTCCACCACGGCCGCCCTGCACGGCGACGCGGTCTATTTACTGGCCGCGGGAGGTGCGCTGGTGGCCGTCGACATCGAGGCAGGCAAGCAGCGCTGGCGCCGTGAGACCTCGGTCAGCAGGGCCTCGGCGCCGACCGCGGACGACCGGTACGTGTACGTCAGCGCCCCCGACGGCCGGCTGCTCGCGGCCGACGTCCGCACCGGGAAGCTCGTGGGCCAGACCCCCACCCGGCTCGGTGAGGACGGCGAACGGGTGGTGGCCGAGGTGCTCCCGCCCATGGTCGTGGGCGACCGGGTCTACGCGAGCGCGCCCGACGGCAGCGTCTTCGGCGTGGACGCGCGCAGGCCCGCCGACTGGTGAGCCGCGAGGGCGCCGGGCCGACCCCGTGAACGACGAACCCGCCCGGTCATGAGGACCGGGCGGGTTCGGGTGCGCTGAGAGAACTGCTGGATCGGGCCTCGGACTAGCCGAGCATCGAGACGTCCCGGACGGCGCCCCTGTCCGCGCTGGTCGCCATCGCGGCGTACGCGCGCAGGGCCGCCGAGACCTTGCGCTCGCGGGCGACCGGGGCGTACACGCCTTTGAGTGCCTCGCGGCGCTCGGCCAGGTCCTCATCGGAGACCAGGAGCTCGATGCTGCGGTTCGGGATGTCGATGCGGATGCGGTCGCCGTCGCGGACGAGGGCGATCGTGCCGCCGGACGCCGCCTCGGGCGAGGCGTGGCCGATGGACAGGCCCGAGGTGCCGCCGGAGAAGCGGCCGTCGGTGATCAGGGCGCAGGTCTTGCCCAGGCCGCGGCCCTTCAGGAACGACGTCGGGTAGAGCATCTCCTGCATGCCGGGGCCGCCCTTGGGGCCCTCGTAGCGGATGACGACGACGTCGCCGTGCGTGATCTCCTTCTTGAGGATCTTGTCGACGGCCTCCTCCTGCGACTCGCAGACGACCGCCGGGCCCTCGAAGGTCCAGATCGACTCGTCCACACCGGCCGTCTTCACGACACAGCCGTCGACGGCGAGGTTGCCCTTGAGGACCGCGAGACCGCCGTCCTTGGAGTACGCGTGCTCCGCCGAGCGGATGCAGCCGCCCTCCGCGTCCTCGTCGAGGGCCGCCCAGCGCTCGGACTGGGAGAAGGCCGTGGATGAGCGGACGCCGCCGGGCGCCGCGTACCACAGGTCCAGGGCCTCCGGGGAGGGCGAGCCGCCGCGGACGTCCCAGGTCTTGAGCCAGTCCGCGAGGGACGGGCTGTGCACCGAGTGCACGTCCTCGTTCAGGAGTCCTGCACGGTGGAGTTCGCCGAGCAGGGCGGGGATGCCGCCGGCCCGGTGCACGTCCTCCATGTAGTACGTCCGGTCCTTCGCCACGTTCGGGGCGACCTTGGCGAGGCACGGCACGCGGCGCGAGACCGCGTTGATCTCGTCCAGGCCGAAGGGGACGCCCGCCTCCTCGGCGGCGGCCAGCAGGTGCAGGATCGTGTTGGTCGAGCCGCCCATGGCGATGTCGAGGGCCATGGCGTTCTCGAAGGCCGCCATGGTGGCGACGTTGCGGGGCAGGACCGACTCGTCGTCCTGCTCGTAGTAGCGCCGGGTGACGTCCATGACCGTGCGCGCCGCGTCCTCGTACAGGCCCTTGCGGGCCGTGTGCGTGGCGAGGACCGAGCCGTTGCCGGGGAGGGAGAGGCCGATGGCCTCGGTCAGGCAGTTCATGGAGTTGGCCGTGAACATGCCGGAACACGAACCGCAGGTCGGACAGGCGTTCTCCTCGATACGGAGGATGTCCTCGTCCGAGATCTTGTCGTTCACGGCGTCGGAGATCGCGTCGACCAGGTCGAGTGTGCGCACCGAGCCGTCGACCAGCGTGGCGCGGCCGGACTCCATGGGTCCGCCGGAGACGAAGACCGTCGGGATGTTCAGGCGCAGGGCGGCCATGAGCATGCCGGGCGTGATCTTGTCGCAGTTCGAGATGCAGATCAAGGCGTCGGCGCAGTGGGCCTCGACCATGTACTCCACGCTGTCCGCGATCAGGTCGCGGGAGGGGAGGCTGTAGAGCATGCCTCCGTGGCCCATCGCGATGCCGTCGTCGACGGCGATCGTGTTGAACTCGCGCGGGATGCCTCCGGCGGCGGTGATGGCCTCGCTCACGATGCGGCCGACCGGCTGGAGGTGCGTGTGGCCGGGCACGAACTCCGTGAAGGAGTTGGCGACCGCGATGATCGGCTTACGGCCGATGTCCGCGCCCGGTACACCGGAGGCGCGCATAAGGGCGCGGGCGCCCGCCATGTTGCGTCCGTGGGTGACTGTGCGGGACCTCAGCTCGGGCATGGCCGCTCGCTCCTTCGGAGAGTGTTGACTGCTGTCGAGCGTACGCCCGGCATCCAGGGTTTGGACGTGGTGTCCGGTATGCGGGATTGCTGTCTCGGGTTCTGAAGGTCGGGCGGCATGTGTGCGGGGGTGCCGGGCGTCGGCTGTCCGGTGCCGGGCGCGTGTGGCTGGTCGCGCAGTTCCCCGCGCCCCTGTCGCGGGGCTGCGCCCCTGCTCAGGGGACCGTCAGGTGGGACTGGATCGCCGGGGAGACGCGGTTGATGATCTGTTCCGGATCCGCCGAGGCGAGGGGCTCGACCTTGATCACGTAACGGAGCATCGCGATGCCCACGAGTTGCGCGGCGGCCAGTTCGGCGCGCAGTTCGGCGTCCGGGAGGTCCAGCTGGAGGGCGACGCGGCGCAGCAGCTGGGTGGAGATCAGGCGGCGGAAGACGCCGGCGGCGGTCTCGTTGTTGACGGCTGAGCGGACGATCGCGAGGAGTGCCTTGCGGGTGGCCGGGTTCTCCCAGACACCGAAGAAAAAGCGGGCCAGCCGTTCGCCCACGCCGTCGAGGGGGCCCTCGCCGATCGAGCCGGGCGCGGTCAGCAGGGGGCCGATGGCGACCTCGATGGACGCCTCGAAAACCTGCTCCTTCGTACCGAAGTAGTGGTGTACGAGTGCCGAGTCCACGTCCGCCGACTTCGCGATGGCGCGCATGGAGGTCTTCTCGAAGCCCCGTTCCGCGAACTCCTCGCGGGCCGCCGCCAGGATGCGGTCGCGGGCCGCGGGGGCGTCCTGCGTGTCCGTACGGGAGGGGCGTCCCCGCCGGCGCGGGGTGGCGGCGGTCATGTACGCGGGACCCGGACCGCCGAGGCCAGGTGGAGGCGGGTGAAGGCGAGGGCTTCCGCCAGATCGGCCTCGCGCTCGGCGCTCGACATGGCGCGGCGGGTGTTGACCTCGATGACGACATGGCCGTCGTAGCCGGACAGGGCGAGCCGTTCGAGCAGTTCGGCGCAGGGCTGGGTGCCGCGGCCCGGGACCAGGTGTTCGTCCTTGATGGAGCCGCTTCCGTCGGCGAGGTGGACATGGCCGAGGCGGTCGCTCATGCGGTCGATCATCTGGAGCGCGTCCGTGCGGGCCGTCGCGGTGTGGCTCAGATCGATCGTGAAGTGCCGGTAGTCGTCCTTCGTCACGTCCCAGTCGGGTGCGTACGCGAGCATCTCGCGATCGCGGTAGCGCCAGGGGTACATGTTTTCGACGGCGAATCGTACGTCCGTCTCGTTGGCCATCTGCCAGATTCCGGTGACGAAGTCACGGGAGTACTGGCGCTGCCAGCGGAACGGGGGGTGTACGACGACCGTGCTCGCGCCGAGCTTCTCGGCCGCCGCGCGGGCGCGCTGGAGTTTGATCCACGGGTCGGTGGACCAGACGCGCTGGGTGATGAGCAGGCAGGGGGCGTGTACGGCGAGGATCGGGATCCGGTGGTAGTCGCTGAGGCGGCGCAGGGCTTCGATGTCCTGGCTGACCGGGTCGGTCCACACCATGACCTCTACGCCGTCGTAGCCGAGGCGTGCGGCGATCTCGAAGGCCGTCGCTGTCGACTCCGGATAGACGGAGGCCGTGGACAGGGCGACCTTCGCATCCGGGATGCGCACGACTGGTTCTGCCACGGGGACAGGTTACGGGGTGGGTTCGTCGGGTGTGGCGGGGTGGGGTTGTTTGGCTGGGGGCCGACCCTTCCCTCACCGGGGGGGTGGGCAGGTTCGGTGCGTGGGCTTGGGCTTGGTGGGTGGGTGCGGGTTCGGTGGGGGCTTGTCGCGCAGTTCCCCGCGCCCCTTAGGGGGTGGGGGCGGGGTTGTGTGTCGGCTGGCCGTCGGCTGTGGTTGCTCGCGCCGTTCCTCGCGCCCCTTAGGGGGTGGGGGCGGGGTTGTTTGTTCGCTGGCCGTCGGCGGTGGCTGGTCGCGCCGTTCCCCGCGCCCCTTAAGGGCGCCCTTGCGGGGGCCTTGGAGGGTTGCTGGGTTACTGGGGGGTCATCTGGTCCAGGGTTCGGAGGATTACTCCCTCTCGGAGTGCCCAGGGGCAGATTTCCAGCGTCTCCACTCCGAAGAGGTCCATCGCGCCCTCGGCCACCACCGCGCCGGCGAGGAGCTGGGCGGCGCGGCCCTCCGAGACTCCGGGGAGTTCCGCGCGTTCGGCGGTCGTCATGGAGGCCAGACGCGGGACCCAGTCCTCCAGGGACCGGCGCTTGAGCTCGCGCTGGACGTACAGGCCGTCGACCGAGCGGGCGGCACCCGCGAGCCGGGCGAGCTGCTTAAAGGTCTTCGAGGTGGCGACCACATGGTCGGGAGCGCCGAACCGGCTGAACTCCCCAACCGTACGCGCGATCTGCGCCCGCACATGGCGTCGCAGGGCCCTTATGTCCGCCGGGTCCGCCGGGTCGGTCGGCAGCCAGCCCGCGGTCAGCCGGCCCGCGCCCAGCGGCAGCGAGGCGGCCGCGTCGGGCTCCTCGTCGATCCCGTACGCGATCTCCAGCGAACCGCCCCCGATGTCCAGGACGAGCAGTTTCCCGGCCGACCAGCCGAACCAGCGGCGGGCGGCGAGGAAGGTGAGCCGGGCCTCCTCCGCGCCGGTGAGGACCTGGAGCTCCACACCGGTCTCCTCGCGCACCCGGGCCAGCACCTCGTCGGCGTTGCTGGCCTCGCGCACCGCGGAGGTCGCGAACGGCAGCAGATCCTCGACACCCTTGTCCTCGGCGGCCTCCAGCGCCTCCTGGACGACGGCGATGAGCTTGTCGACGCCCACGGAGTCGATCGCGCCGCTGTCGTCCAGAAGTTGGGCGAGCCGTAGCTCCGCCTTGTGCGAATGCGCGGGCAGCGGGCGCGCGCCGGGGTGTGCATCCACCACCAGCAGGTGCACCGTGTTCGAACCCACGTCCAGGACACCGAGTCTCATGTACGGCACGCTACTGCGCCCGGGCCCCTCGGCCGTCCCCAGAGTGGTCGTGAGCGACTTACTCTGGACGGGTGCCAAAGACGAAAAAGGCGAAGAGCGACAAATCGGCCAAGGATTCCGCCGCAGGGCCCGCGAAGGACGAGCTTCGGGTGAAGCCGTCCAAGCCCGGAAAGCTTCCGAAGGCACCGAAGGGCGACGAGAAGGGGCTCGACTTCGCGCGTGCGTGGGTGGAGTTCCCGGATCCGGCCGACGACGAGCAGGTCTTCCGCTGCGATCTGACATGGCTGACCTCTCGCTGGAACTGCATCTTCGGAAGCGGCTGCCAGGGGATCCAGGCGGGCCGGGCGGACGACGGATGCTGCACGCTGGGTGCCCACTTCTCGGACGAGGACGACGAGAAGCGCGTGGCCGGGCACGTGGCGAGGCTCACGCCGGACATCTGGCAGCACCACGACGTGGGGACCACGACCGGCTGGGTCTCGCAGGACGAGGACGGGGACCGGCAGACGCGCCCGTACCAGGGGTCCTGCATCTTCCAGAACCGCCCCGGTTTCGCCGGTGGCATGGGCTGTTCGCTGCACATCCTGGCCGTCAAGGAGGGCCGCGAGCCCCTGGAGACCAAGCCGGACGTCTGCTGGCAGCTCCCGGTCCGGCGGACGTACGAGTGGATCGACCGGCCCGACGACACGCGGGTGCTGCAGGTCTCGATCGGCGAGTACGACCGCCGCGGGTGGGGTCCTGGCGGGCACGACCTGCACTGGTGGTGCACGTCGGCGACGTCCGCCCACGGCGCGGGCGACCCGGTCTACGTCTCGTACCGCCCGGAACTGATCGAACTGATGGGCAAGTCGGGTTACGACCGCCTGGTGGACCTCTGCGAGGAACGCCTGGCCTCCCAGCTCCCCGTCCTGGCCCCCCACCCGGCGGACCCACCCCACCGCGGATAGGGGCCGCCCCCCGGCCCCCTAAGGGGCGCGGGGAACTGCGCGACCGGGCCCCCACCGGGGCGCGCCCGGAAGTCGAGGCCGGCCCCCTGAGGGGCGCGGGGAACTGCGCGACCGGCCACGACGCTCCCGCGGCCGACCTCCGGACCCGCGGGAGCGCTCAACTCCCCGACGGACTCGGTTCACCACTGCCGTCACCGGGCCCGCCGGACGTCGGCTCACCCTCCCCGGGGGAGCCCGGCGGAGGCTCCGGCTCCGGATCCGACGGCCCCGGCCCGGACGGCGAAGGCTCCGGCCCGGGATCGGACGGCCCCGGATCGGACGGCGAAGGCCCGGACGGCGTCGGCTCGGGCCCGGGATCCGAGGGCCCGGGGCCAGGTCCGGGCCCAGGCCCGGGATCCGATGGCCCGGGCTCACTAGGCGAAGGCGAATCCGGCCGGGGCCCCGGCCCCGCCGTCCCGTACCCGCCGATCGTGACCACCGCCCCCGCCGGCCCGACCGCCACCCGCGCGCTCCACGCCCCGTTCGGCTCCCGCAGATGATCGACGTACACCTTGA
This sequence comes from Streptomyces liliiviolaceus, assembly GCF_018070025.1. Taxonomy (NCBI): domain Bacteria; kingdom Bacillati; phylum Actinomycetota; class Actinomycetes; order Kitasatosporales; family Streptomycetaceae; genus Streptomyces; species Streptomyces liliiviolaceus. The sequence continues at coordinate 1,959,293 of NZ_JAGPYQ010000001.1, read as the reverse complement.
TCGTCAGCGACTCCCCCGGTTCCAGCGTCCCGGACGACTGGCTGAGGTAGAGCCAGGACGCCCCGGTCCGCGCCGACCAGCGGACCGCCGAATCGCCGGTCGCCGTGAGGGTGATCAGTGTCGTGTCCCCGCTGGAGCGGGCCGCCACGGAGAGCCCGCTCTGCTGTCCCGGGGCCACGCTGACGACCTCCACGGAGACGTCGGACGAGCCGCTGCGCGGGGTGAAGCGGGAGCCGGGCCGCGTACGGGCGTTGCCCGCGTTCTCGTAGCCGGATGCCTCACCGCCGAGTTCCTCGGAGCCCTGCGCCTCGTTCGCGGTGACCGGCCGGCCGTCGGCGCCCTCGCCGATGAGGGGCGCACCCCGGTAGGCCGCCCACAGGGCGAGCACGGGAGCCGCCACCACGGTGGCGACGACCGTGGTCGTGACGGCACGCGCGCGCAGCCGGTCACGGCGGGCCGCGTGGTCCTTGGGGTCCATCGGGAAACCGCGCCGGTCGAAGCGCGGACCGGCGCCCCGCGCGCGCGGGAAGCACGTCATCGCCTTGTGGAGGGCCGCGCGCGGGGCTTCGAGCACGGGCAGCGCGGCGGGCGTGACGCTGGTGCCGGGCCAGGAGCCGGGGCCGGCGCGCTCGGCGGTACGGCGGCAGCGCGGGCAGTCGTCGACGTGCCGGACCAGTTCGCGGCGCAGGGCCGCGCTGAGGACGAGGTGCTTGTCGCCGGTGAGCCGGGTCACGCCGGGGCAGGTACCGGTCTCGACGACGGCCAGGGCCGCGCGTGTGCGCTCGACCTCGCAGGCGCCCGCCGCGAGGAGTTCCCGGGCGGCCACCGGGTCGGTGCCGAGGACGGCGGCGACCTCGTGCGCGGCGAGCTGGTGGCGCACGGCGAGTTCGAGCGCCTCGCGCTGCTCGGGTGTCGTACCGGCGGCCTCCGGCCAGGCCAGCAGGGCGAGTTCGCGACGGCGCCGGTCCTTCTCGGCGGCGGCGAGAGGATCGGCGGTCCGGTCGGCACCCCGGTCACCGGCATGAGCACCGCCTCGCTCGCCGGCGCGCTCGCCCATACGTTCACCGGCGCGTTCACCGGTCCGCCCCGGGCCCGCGGAGGAGGTGCCGCGGGCGGCGGCACGGGCGGTCTCCGAGCGGGCCTGCGCGTGAGGACCGCCGGCGGCGCCCTCGGACCGGCCCGACGCGTGGGCGCCCGCGCCATGACGCCGCTGCCGGGCCTCGGCGAGCTTGCGCAGACAGGACCAGCGGGCGAGCGCGTACAGCCAGGCCCTGCGGTCGTCGGGCGTCTCGCGACCGCGATGGCCGCGGCGCTCGGCGAGGGCGAGGACGTCCCCCAGGGCGGCGGTCGCCGTGTCGTGGTCGCACAGGACGGACAGACAGTAGGTGAACAGGCCGTCCAGGTACGGCTCGTAACGGGTCGGCGGGCGGTGTGCCACCGTGCGCGCCGCGGCCCGGTCGCGCGCCTCGCGGTGCGCCCGGTGTGCGCCGGTGGTGCGGGTCGAGGTCTCGGGACTGCTGCTCATCACCCGTGCGACCGTAGGTGCCTTGTGGTGGGCCCTTCTCCCTGCTTGAGCACATTTAATCCATACGGGTGAAACGATCCCTCAAATGAGGGCAGGGGACCGGTATTCCATGTCGTGTCCCTGTCGTATCCGCCCGGAAAAGCGGTCGGTTTGCGCAGGGTGCCCCGTTATCGACAACGGCTGTCGAACAGGCCGTCACGGCTCTGTCAGTGGCGGCGGTTACGGTTCGTGTCATGGCTGCCCGTACGAAGACCGCGAAGGACCGGCCGTCCTACCGCTGCACCGAGTGCGGCTGGCAGACGGCCAAGTGGCTCGGCCGCTGCTCCGAGTGCCAGGCCTGGGGGACGGTCGAGGAGTACGGCGCGCCCGCGGTGCGTACGACGGCTCCCGGCCGCGTCACCACGAGCGCGCTGCCCATCGGCCAGGTCGACGGCCGGCAGGCGACCGCCCGCTCGACCGGTGTGCCCGAGCTGGACCGCGTGCTCGGCGGCGGACTCGTACCGGGCGCGGTGGTGCTCGTGGCGGGCGAGCCGGGCGTCGGCAAGTCCACGCTGCTGCTGGACGTGGCGGCCAAGGCGGCGAGCGACGAGCACCGCACGCTCTACATCACGGGTGAGGAGTCGGCGAGCCAGGTCCGGCTGCGCGCCGACCGCATCAAGGCGATCGACGACCACCTCTATCTGGCGGCGGAGACCGATCTGTCGGCGGTCCTCGGCCATCTGGACGCGGTGAAGCCGTCCCTGCTCATCGTCGACTCCGTACAGACGGTGGCCTCTCCGGAGATCGACGGCGCGCCCGGAGGCATGTCCCAGGTCCGCGAGGTGGCCGGGGCCCTGATCCGCGCCTCCAAGGAGCGCGGCATGGCCACCCTCCTGGTCGGCCATGTCACCAAGGACGGCGCCATCGCGGGACCACGTCTCCTGGAGCACCTGGTGGACGTCGTCCTGAGCTTCGAGGGCGACCGGCACGCACGCCTGCGTCTCGTACGAGGCGTCAAGAACAGGTACGGCACCACGGACGAGGTCGGCTGCTTCGAGCTGCACGACGAGGGGATCACCGGGCTCGCCGACCCCTCCGGTCTCTTCCTCACCCGCCGGGCCGAGCCCGTCCCCGGCACGTGTCTGACCGTCACCCTCGAAGGCCGCCGCCCGCTGGTGGCCGAGGTTCAGGCGCTCACGGTGGACACCCAGATCCCCACTCCGCGGCGTACGACGTCCGGTCTGGAGACCTCCCGTGTCCAGATGATGCTCGCCGTCCTGGAGCAGCGCGGCCGGATCAGCGCCCTCGGGAAGCGGGACATCTACACCGCGACGGTCGGTGGCGTGAAACTGTCCGAACCCGCCGCGGACCTCGCGATCGCGCTCGCGCTGGCCAGCGCGGCGAGCGACACCCCGCTCCCGCAGAACCTCGTCGCGATCGGCGAAGTGGGGCTCGCGGGCGAGGTCAGACGGGTCACGGGGGTCCAGCGCAGACTCGCCGAAGCGCACCGTCTGGGCTTCACCCACGCCCTCGTTCCGAGCGACCCGGGCAAGATCCCGCCCGGTATGAAGGTCCTGGAAGTCGCCGACATGGGGGACGCGCTCCGGGTCCTCCCTAGGTCGCGTCGGCGAGACGCCCCACGGGACGAGGAAGAGCGCCGGTAGACTTTGCCCAGGTCTCGCCCGTCCGTACGAACCGAGGGCGCCCTCAAAAAGCCTGCGACCGGAGGAGTGCAGTGGCAGCCAACGACCGGGCAGCGGTTCCCGGCAAGTCCGGCGGGAGTTCCGGCACCGATGGCCTGATGCGCACGGCTCTCAGCGCTGTGGCACCCGGCACAGGACTGCGTGACGGCCTGGAGCGCATCCTCCGCGGCAACACCGGCGGGCTCATCGTGCTCGGCTGGGACAAGACCGTCGAGGCGATGTGCAGCGGCGGATTCGTGCTGGACGTCGAGTTCACGGCGACGCGGCTGCGCGAGCTGTGCAAGCTCGACGGCGGCATCGTGCTGGACAAAGACATCACCAAAATCCTGCGGGCCGGCGTGCAGCTGGTCCCCGACCCGACCATCCCCACCGAGGAGACGGGCACGCGGCACCGCACGGCGGACCGGGTGAGCAAGCAGGTCGGCTTCCCCGTCGTCTCCGTCTCCCAGTCCATGCGCCTGATCGCGCTGTACGTGGACGGGCAGCGGCGGGTCCTGGAGGACTCGGCCGCGATCCTCTCCCGCGCGAACCAGGCGCTGGCCACGCTGGAGCGGTACAAGCTGCGGCTCGACGAGGTCGCGGGCACGCTGTCCGCGCTGGAGATCGAGGACCTGGTCACCGTCCGGGACGTGTCGGCGGTGGCCCAGCGCCTGGAGATGGTGCGCCGGATCGCCACGGAGATCGCCGAGTACGTGGTGGAGCTGGGCACGGACGGGCGGCTGCTCTCCCTCCAGCTGGACGAGCTGATCGCCGGGGTCGAGCCCGAGCGGGAGCTCGTCGTACGGGACTATGTGCCCGAGCCGACGGCCAAGCGGTCCCGCACGGTCGATGAGGCGCTGTTCGAGCTGAACGCGCTCAGCCATGCGGAGCTGCTCGAAATGCCCACCGTGGCGCGGGCGTTGGGGTACACCGGGTCGCCCGAGGCGCTCGACTCCGCGGTGTCGCCCCGCGGGTTCCGGCTGCTGGCGAAGGTGCCGCGGCTGCCCGGCGCGATCATCGACCGGCTGGTCGAGCACTTCGGCGGGCTGCAGAAGCTGCTCGCCGCGAGCGTGGACGACCTGCAGACCGTGGACGGGGTCGGGGAGGCGCGGGCGCGGAGCGTACGGGAGGGGCTTTCGCGGTTGGCGGAGTCGTCGATCCTCGAACGCTACGTGTAGCCGTCCGGCGGTTCGGCGTGGCCCTCTGGGCTGGGTCCGGCTTTCGGGCGCGGGCCGGTGGGGGCTGGGTGCGCAGTTTCCCGCGCCCCTGAAAGCGGGGGCCGGGCTGGGCTCGGCTGCTGGGTGCGGGCCGGTGGGGGCGTGCCGCGCCGTTCCCCGCGCCCCCGAAGGCGCCACCGGCCAACCCGCGCCCGGCGCGGACGGAGCAGACGGTAGTGCGTCGGGGGCGGCCCGGTGGGGGCCGTTCGCGCAGTTCCCCGCGCCCCTAAAACGGTGGGGGCCGGCGTTTCGATGTCATCGCTCCCGCGCCCCTCAGGCAGGGGGTCGGCGCACGGACGTTTCTTGGGGGCGCGGGGAACTGCGCGGCTCGCTCCAACGAACCCGCACCCTCCCAGCACCCTCACCCCCACTGCCCAAGGGGCGCGGGGAACTGCGCGACCAGCCCCCACCGGCCCGCACCCAGTGGCCGAGCCCAGCCCCCCGCTTTCAGGGGCGCGGGGAATTGCGCGGCTCGCCCCCACCGGCCCGCACCCGGGAGTCGAGTTCAGCCAGCCCTTAGCTAGTCCTTCTTGAGGACGAAGGATGTCTGGGACTTCGGAAGGCCTGCCGGCTTCGCTTCGACCAAGTACGTCCCCGGCGTAGCCGAAAGCGCCGGCGGCGTCGCACACTGCGGAGCACTCGCCTTGCGGTTCCATTCGACCGTCCGGATGACCTGATCGTTCGCCGGAATGCGGAACAGCACGCTCGCCGCACCCGTCGGGCAGTCCGCCGAGGACCAGATCTCGTCGTCACCCTTCGCCTGAGTGATCGTCAGTACCGCGCTCTTCGGCCCGAGATCGAGCTTGCAGTCGCTGCCGGAGGAGTTCTTGGCGATCAGTTCGAAGGTGGGCTTCTCGTCGGGCGCGTACGAGTTGTGGACACTGCGCAGCGTGAACTTCACCGACCCGGGCGTGCAGTCGGGGACGCTGGACCCGGCCGGAACCGTGTCGCCCGAGCCACCGCCGCCCTCACCGTCGTCCGCGCCGCCACCCCCGGAACCGGAACCGGAGCCCGAACCGGTCCCGCCCGCACCGGAATCGCCCGACCCGCCGGAGCCCCCGGAGCCGCCCGAACCTTCGGAGCCGCCGTCGCTCGACTCGTCGCGCCCGCCCGGCGCCTGGCTGATCGCGGACTCCGAGTCCGAGGGGCCGGGCGTGATCGACGCGGTGGGGTTCTTGCCGTTGGACCCGTCGGCGTCGTTCTTTCCGCCGCCCCCGCCGTCGGAGGTCACCACCCAGGTGACCAACAGGGCCATCACGGCGAACATGGACGCCAGAATGGCCCTCCGTCGCCAGTAGATGGAGGAGGGAAGCGGCCCGACCGGATTGCGCAGAGATCCCACGGCGCAAACTGTACGAGAGATCGGGGAGTTCACCGGCCTCACCCGCCGCTCAACCCCCCAACTTTTTCCGATCATCAGCCCGGGGGCGGCTTCGAGGCCGCCTGGGGCTGCCCCCCGGGGCAGCCTTCAGGGGCGCGGGGAACCGCGCGACGAGCCCCCACCGCCGCGCAGCCGACACACGACGCACTCCGGCGCCAACCCTCCGGAGGATCCCCCGCATGGAAGAATCGCCGTGCCATGACTGCGCCCACGAAACCCACGCCCCCCGCCCAGGCCGACAGCCGCGGGCCCGTCGGCGACGAAACCGCCGGCGCCGACCTCCACGCCCCCGTCATCGACTGGTTCGAGGAGAACGCACGCGACCTCCCGTGGCGACGCCCCGACGCGGGCCCGTGGGGCGTGATGGTCAGCGAGTTCATGCTGCAGCAGACCCCGGTGAGCCGCGTGCTCCCGGTGTACGAGCAGTGGATGGCCCGCTGGCCGCGCCCCGCCGATCTCGCCGAGGACGCGCCGGGCGAGGCCGTCCGCGCCTGGGGCCGCCTCGGCTACCCCCGCCGCGCCCTGCGCCTGCACGGCGCCGCGGTCGCCATAACGGAGCGGCACGACGGCGACGTACCCACGGAGCACGCGCAGCTGCTCGCGCTGCCCGGCATCGGCGAGTACACGGCGGCGGCGGTGGCCTCGTTCGCGTACGGGCAGCGGCACGCCGTCCTCGACACGAACGTGCGGCGGGTGTTCGCGCGGGCCGTCACCGGCGTCCAGTACCCGCCGAACGCCACGACCGCCGCCGAGCGCAGGCTCGCCCGCACGCTGCTGCCCGACGACGAGCGCACGGCCGCGCTCTGGGCCGCCGCGTCCATGGAGCTCGGCGCGCTCGTCTGCACGGCGAAGAACGAGACGTGCGTACGCTGCCCGATCGCCGCCCTGTGCACCTGGCGGCTGGCCGGGAAGCCCGCGCACGACGGACCGCCGCGGCGCGGCCAGACCTACGCGGGCACGGACCGGCAGGTGCGCGGCCGGCTGCTCGCCGTACTGCGCGAGGCGGTCACGCCCGTCCCCCAGTCGGCCCTGGACCGTGTCTGGGAGGAGCCGGTGCAACGGGCCCGCGCCCTGGACGGCCTGGTCTCCGACGGACTGGTCGAACCGCTCGCCGGCGGTCTGTACCGGCTCCCGCAGAGCTGACCCACAGGTGTCACCGAGCCAGGTGACAGAGCCGCGGCGGGCAAAACGCCCCGTACCCGCCCCAGTCGGCACCTCGTTTTACCCAGGCCCTACTTCCGTTACACAACCTATGGACAGCCGAGCGCTCGTCGCATGCTCGCTCGGACAACCCCGTGACAACAGCTCCGTAACTTCAGTGCCGTACCGCGGACCGGCGGTACGGCAGGCAACGGACAGCCGGCAGCACCCAGGCCGGAACGGGGACGGAGGCGGTTGGAATGGCGCACGGCGAGGTGCTTGGGTTCGAGGAGTACGTACGCACTCGGCAGGACGCGCTGCTGCGCAGCGCACGCCGTCTGGTCCCCGACCCCGTCGACGCCCAGGACCTCCTGCAGACCGCGCTGGTGCGGACGTACGGCCGCTGGGACGGCATCGCCGACAAGCGCCTCGCCGACGCCTATCTGCGCCGCGTCATGATCAACACACGTACGGAGTGGTGGCGGGCCCGCAAGCTGGAGGAGGTCCCCACCGAGCAGCTGCCGGACGCGAGCGTGGACGACTCCACCGAGCAGCACGCGGACCGCGCGCTCCTGATGGACATCATGAAGGTGCTGGCTCCCAAGCAGCGCAGCGTCGTCGTGCTGCGACACTGGGAGCAGATGTCCACGGAGGAGACGGCCGCCGCCCTCGGCATGTCGGCCGGCACGGTCAAGAGCACACTGCACCGGGCGCTCGCCCGGCTCCGCGAGGAGCTGGAGCGCCGGGCCCGTGACGAGAACGACGTGGACGGCGTGGACAGCGACGGGAACGACGACCGGAACGGCAAGCTCGGCGTACGCGTGCCGGGGCGTGAGGAGCGGGAGCGTTGCGCGGCCTAGATCCTGAGGCTCCGCGGGCCCGTGGGGTCCGGAAGGCGGTGATCACGGCAGCGGCCGTGCTCGCCGCCCTCGGCCTTTCCGTGTCCGCCTGCGGTACGGGCGGCACCGGCGCCCGGGACGAGGGCCCGGCCCTCTCCGACTCGGCCGCCGGAAGCGCCCGGGACGCGGCCCCCTCCTCCTCGGTCCCGGCCCCTGCCCCGGCCACACCCGACCGGGTGGACGCGGTCCGTATGGTCAGGGCCGACCCCGGGGTCAGTACGGCGGTCAAGCGCGATCTGAAGCCGTGCGTCGGCGACGAGTACCCGGTCGACGTGTCGTACGGCAACCTCACCGGCGGTTCCGCCGCGGACGTCGTGATCAACGTGATGACCTGCGGGGACGCGGTCGGCGTCGGTTCGTACGTGTACCGCGAGGAACGCGGCGCGTACAAGAACGTCTTCCGCGCCGAGGAGCCTCCGGTGTACGCGGAGATCGACCGGGGCGACCTGGTGATCACCCAGCAGGTGTACGAGAAGGACGACTCGGTGACGTATCCGTCCGGCGAGGAAGTGATCACGTACCGCTGGACGGCGACCCGCTTCACCGAGCGGGCCAGGACGCACAACGACTACAGCAAGGTGGTGGGCGGCGAGTCCGCGGCCCCCGCCGATCAGTAGCCCCGCACCGAGCGATCGCACAACCACACAACCGTGCAACCGCACCACCACACCGCTGCACCACAGCACCACCGCACCACCGCACCACCGCACCACCGCACCACCGCACCACCGCACCAGCAAGTCGCAATGGCCCGACAGACCGAGAAGACGAGAGCACCCGGATGGCAGAGCACACCCATGTCCTGTTCGTCGAGGACGACGACGTCATCCGCGAGGCCACGCAACTCGCGCTGGAACGCGACGGCTTCGTGGTCACCGCCATGCCCGACGGGCTGTCGGGTCTTGAGGCGTTCCGGGCCGACCGGCCCGACATCGCGCTCCTCGACGTGATGGTGCCGGGCCTCGACGGGGTGTCGCTGTGCCGCCGGATCCGCGACGAGTCGACCGTCCCCGTGATCATGCTGTCGGCCCGCGCCGACTCCATCGACGTCGTCCTCGGGCTGGAGGCGGGCGCCGACGACTACGTGACCAAGCCCTTCGACGGGGCCGTGCTGGTCGCGCGTATCCGGGCCGTGCTGCGGCGCTTCGGACACGCGAGCGGGCCGCGCGCCGCCGACGGGGGCGACGGTGCGTCGGACGAGCACGGCGGCGGTGTGCTGACCTTCGGCGCGGGCTCCGGTTCCGGCGAGCTGGAGATCGACACGGAGGGCATGGAGGTGCGCAGGGGCGGCGCCCCGGTGTCCCTGACGCCCACGGAGATGCGGCTGCTCCTGGAGTTCTCGTCCTCACCCGGTACGGTCCTGTCGCGCGACAAGCTGCTGGAGCGGGTGTGGGACTACGGCTGGGGCGGTGACACCCGGGTCGTCGACGTCCATGTGCAGCGGCTGCGTACGAAGATCGGCCAGGACCGGATCGAGACGGTCCGCGGCTTCGGCTACAAGTTGAAGGCCTGAGCGGAGCGGACGATGCGGGGGACGAACGGCAACACGGCCGGCGGGCAGGGCGAGTTCGGCGACGACGTGAACGGACACGGCAACGGGAACGGGCCCAGGAACGGGCAGAGCGCGCCGGGCGTGACCGTCGTGGGACAGGGGCGGGCCGGTGCGGCCGGGCGGCGCGAGAGACTCGGACGCCTGATGCCGCGTACGGGGATCAGATGGAAGCTGAGCGCCGCCATCGCGGCCGTCGGGGCGCTGGTCGCCGTCGCGCTGAGCCTGGTCGTGCACAACGCCGCCCGGGTCTCGATGCTCGACAACGCGCGCGACCTCGCCGACGAACGCGTCCAGATCGCGCAGCGCAACTACGAGGCGTCCGGGCGGCCGAACTTCCCCGGCGTCAGGATCGACGACCCCGCCCTGCCGAAGGACCTGCTGGCGAAGGCCACGGCCGGACGGCGGGCGACCTATGTGACCGAGCACTCCGACGGCGTGCCCGACATCTGGGCGGCCGTACCGCTCAAGGACGGCCGCATCCTGTCGCTGCACACGAACTTCACCGACCGCAGCACGACCGTTCTGAAGGACCTCGACGAGGCGCTGCTCATCGGGTCGATCGCGGTCGTCTTCGGCGGCTGCGCGCTCGGCGTGCTCATCGGCGGGCAGCTCTCCCGGCGGCTGCGCAAGGCGGCCACGGCGGCGCGGCGGGTCGCGCAGGGCGAACCGGACGTGCGCGTACGGGACTCCATCGGCGGGGTCGTGCGCGACGAGACCGACGATCTCGCGCGGGCCGTGGACGCGATGGCGGACGCGTTGCAGCAGCGCATCGAGGCGGAGCGGCGGGTGACCGCGGACATCGCGCACGAGCTGCGCACCCCGGTGACCGGGCTGCTCACCGCGGCGGAGCTGCTGCCGCCGGGGCGCCCCACGGAGCTCGTACGGGACCGGGCGCAGGCCATGCGGCAGCTGGTCGAGGACGTGCTGGAGGTGGCCCGGCTGGACAGCGCGTCCGAGCGGGCCGAGTTGCAGGACATCCTGCTGGGCGAGTTCGTGACCCGGCGGGTGATCGCGCGGGACCCGGGGATCGTGGTCCGGGTGGTCCACGAGTCGGCGGTCACGACGGACCCGCGCCGTCTGGAACGGGTTCTGATCAACCTGCTGGTCAACGCCGCCAAGCACGGCAAGCCGCCCATCGAGGTGACCGTCGAGGGCCGGGTCATCCGGGTCCGCGACCACGGGCCCGGCTTCCCCGACGCGCTCCTGGCCGACGGGCCCAGCCGCTTCCGCACCGGCAGCAGTGACCGGGCCGGGCACGGGCACGGGCTGGGGCTCACGATCGCGGCGGGGCAGGCGCGGGTGTTGGGGGCGCGGCTCACGTTTCGCAACGTGCGGGCGGTGGGGGCGGCTGAGGGGGTGCCCTCGGAGGGGGCGGTGGCGGTCCTGTGGCTGCCGGAACATGCCCCGACGAACACGGGCAGTTACCCGATGCTGCCGGAATGACCTGCCCCCGGGGGCTGCCCCGGCCCCCCTTGTCCTCAATCGCCGGACGGGCTGGGGATGGAGTGGGACGGGGTCGGGCTTCGGCTGCGGGCCGGTGGGGGCTGATCGCGCAGTTCCCCGCGCCCCTGAAACCGCCCTGCCTCGCACGGGCTCAGGGGCGTGCAGCTTCGACTGCCGGCCGGTGGGGGCTGGCCGCGCAGTTCCCCGCGCCCCTAAAACCACCTCGCACGCCCGACGGGCACAGGGGCGCCCGGCTTCGACTGCCGGCCGGTGGGGGCTGATCGCGCAGTTCCCCGCGCCCCTAAACCACCTCGCACGCCCGACGGGCTCAGGGGCGCCCGGCTTCGGCTGCCGGCCGGTGGGGGCTGATCGCGCAGTTCCCCGCGCCCCTGAAAATGGGGCTGCGCCCCGATTTTCAGGTCGGTCGCGTGCCTTGCCATTCAGCCGCCGCCCACCCAGCCCTGCGGCGCAAAGCCATCCGGCCTCTCGGCCCCGCACATCCATCCCATCCGGCGCCCCCCACCTAGCCCCTCCGGCGTTTGAGGAGCGGGGGTCCGGGGGCTGGCCCCCGAAGCACCCGCACATCCAGCTCCTCCGGCACCCCCACCCAGCCCCTCCGGCGTCTGAGGAGCCGAGGTCCGGGGGCCGGCCCCCGAGGTGCATGCCCGCCTCTCAGCCCCTCCGGCGTTTGAGGAGTGGGGGTTCGGGGGCGGAGCCCCTGAGGCAGGGACGGGAACGGGTAGGGGCGGCGGGGGCGAGGGAAAGGCCCCCGGTCCCGGATGTCGTCCGGGGCCAGGGGCCGTAGGGGAGGATCTGGCTCAGACCGTCTCCGGCGACTTCTCCTCGCCGGAGGCGCCCGCACCGGCCCCCCGAAGCGGAACCTCCTTCACGAACACGGCCCCCACCAGCGCCACGACCGCGACAACCGCCCCCAGCAGGAACGCGGAATGCGTCCCGGACGCGACAGCGTGCTGGTACGCCTCCCGCGCAGCCACCGGCAGCTTCGCCAGGCTCGCCGCGTCGAGCTGCGCGGACTGCTCGGTCACCTTGGCCCCCAGCGCCCCGGCCCGCTCGGCCATGACGTCCTGCACGCGGTGGTTGAACAGCGCGCCCATGATGGCGACACCGAAGGACGAGCCGAGCGTACGGAACAGCGTGGTGCTGGACGACGCGACGCCCATGTCCTTCATCTCGACGCTGTTCTGCGAGACGAGCATGGTGATCTGCATCAGACAGCCCATGCCCGCACCGACCACGGCCATGTACACACCGGACGTCAGCCGCGACGTGTCGGTGTCCATGAGCGACAGCAGGTAGAGCCCGACGACCATCAGCGCACTGCCGACGATCGGGAAGGCCTTGTACCGCCCGGTGCTGGTGGTGACGCGCCCGGCGACCATCGACGTCACGAGCATCGCGCCGAGCATCGGCAGGAGCAGCAGCCCGGAGTTGGTCGCGGACGCGCCCTGCACCGACTGCTGGTACAGCGGCAGGAACAGCACGGCACCGAACATCACGAACCCGGCGACGAACCCGACGACGGACATCAGCGTGAAGTTGCGGCTGCGGAAGATGTGCAGCGGCATGATCGGCGCGGCGGCCTTGGTCTGCACGAACAGGAAGCCGATGAGCGCGGCGACCCCGATGCCGATCAGTTCCATGATCCGGGCGGAGCCCCAGGCGTACTCGGTCCCGCCCCAGGTGGTGACGAGCACGATCGAGGTGATGCCCACGGTGAGCAGCGCGGCGCCCAGATAGTCGATCCGCGCGTCCACCCGCTTCCTGGGCAGGTGCAGTACGGCACTGATGGCGATCAGGGCTATGACACCGAGCGGCAGGTTGATGTAGAAGGACCAGCGCCAGCCCCAGTTGTCGGTGATGGTCCCGCCGATCAGCGGGCCGCCGATCATGGCGAGGGCCATCACACCGGCCATCATGCCCTGGTACTTGCCCCGCTCACACGGCGGGATCAGGTCGCCGATGATCGCCATGACGCCGACCATCAGTCCGCCCGCGCCGAGTCCCTGGATCGCGCGGAACCCGATGAGCTGGCCCATGTCCTGGGCCATTCCGCTGAGCGCCGATCCGATCAGGAAGAGCACGATCGACGTCATGAAGACGCCCTTGCGCCCGTACATGTCGCCGAGCTTGCCCCAGATGGGGGTGGAGGCGGCGGTCGCGAGCGTGTAGGCGGTGACGACCCAGGACAGGTGTTCCAGACCGCCCAGTTCGCCTACGATGGTCGGCATCGCGGTGCCGATGATCATGTTGTCGAGCATCGCGAGCATCATCGCGATCATCAGCGCCATCAGGACGACACGTACGCTCCTGGGCTGCTTGCCCTCCTCCGCGGCGCCCACGGCACCCACGGGGTCGGCCGCCACTGCCGCCGCCGACGCCTGGGACGCCGCCGCGTCCCCCGGCCGGGCCGGCTTAGCCGAAGTGACCGACTGCGCCGACTTCGCCGACTTCGCCGACTTCATCGGTTTGATCGGCCTGCGCGGCCTCCGCGCCCCCTCCGACCCGTTCGAAGCCGAAGCGGAGGCCGGAGCCGAGGCCGACCCCGGCACCGCGTCCGCCGGCTCCGCCTCATCCGCTGCTCCGGCCGCTCCGGCCGTCCTGGTGTCCGCCACTCTGCCCACTCCCCTGGGTACCGCACTTCATTGCCACTTACTTGCCGACCGGCAAGTTGACTACACTGGGGAAAGTAGACCCGTAACTAGCCGGGCGTCAAGTAAGTTTTTCTTTACCCACGCTGCGGCGTGCGACCAGGACGAGGGGCGGCCACGATGGGCGGCAGCAGGCAGCGGCGGCGCGGAGACACCCGCCAGCGCATCCAGGACGTGGCTGTCGAACTGTTCGCCGAGCAGGGCTACGAGAAGACGTCCCTGCGCGAGATCGCCGAGCGGCTGGACGTCACCAAGGCCGCGCTCTACTACCACTTCAAGACCAAGGAAGACATCCTCATCAGCCTCTTCGAGGATCTGACGAGGCCGATGGACGAGCTGATCGAGTGGGGCAAGGGCCGGCCGCGCTCGCTCGACACCAAGCAGGAGCTCCTGCGCCGGTACAGCCAGGCCCTCACCGACGCGGCCCCCCTCTTCCGCTTCATGCAGGAGAACCAGGCGACGGTCCGTGAGCTGAGCATCGGCGAGTCGTTCAAGGACCGCATGGTCAAGTTGCTGGACATCATCAGGGAGCCCGAGGCCCCGCTGACCGACCAGGTCCGCTGCGTCAGCGCGCTGTTCACCATGCACGCCGGGATGTTCGCCCTCAAGGACATGGAAGGCGACCCCGAGGACAAGCGGAAAGCCGTCCTGGAGGTCGCCATCGAACTGGTCACCCGGGCACACGCGGGCCCGCACGAGTCCTGAGGCCCGTCGGACACGAGTCCTGACGGACCCCGAGGACCGTCAGAGGCTGAGCCCCTTGGAGCGCAGGAAGGCGACCGGGTCGACCGCCGAGCCGTAGTTGGCCGTCGTACGGATCTCGAAGTGCAGGTGCGGCCCGCTGGAGTTGCCGGTGTTGCCGGACAGCGCGATCCGCTGGCCGGTCTTGACGACCTGGCCGGGCTTCACGTCGACACGGGACAGGTGCGCGTACTGCGAGTACGTACCGTTGCCGTGCTTGATCACGACGGCGTTGCCGTACGCGGGCCCGTCGCCGGCGCCGTTGCCGCCGGTCTTCACGACGGTACCGCCGTGGGCGGCGACGACCTGGGTGCCGGAGGCGACGGCGAAGTCCTGGCCGGAGTGGGTGGACGACCACAGGTTGCCGGCCTGCGCGAAGCTCGCGGAGAGCTTGTACTTCTTGACGGGGTCGACCCAGGAGGAGGCCGTCTTCGCGGCGGCCGGCTTGGCCGCGGCCTTCTTGGCCTGCGCCTTCTTGGCGGCGGCCTTGCTCTTGGCCTGGGCGGCCTTCGCCTGGGCGGTGGCCTGCTCCTGCACGGAGGCGGCGGCCGCGCTCGACAGGGAGACCGCGCTCGGCTTGGCGTCCGCGGCGACCGCGACCCCGGCTCCGACGGCGGTCGAGACTCCCAGGCCGAGGGCCAGGACGGCCGCCCGGGTACGGAGCCGGGACGTGCCGGGTATGCGGGACGTGGTGCGCTGCGACATGGGGACTACCTCCGGGGGACGGGCAACGACACGCCCGGCGCGCTGTCGGTGCGCCGGGCGGGGGTCATCCCTTGGTAACCCGTACTCCCGCCATCCCCCAAAACCCTCTTCTACGACCTCAAGTCGTACTTGACCCCGAAACTTCCGACTCCTTGACAGAACCACCATCGAATACGAAAACCTCCCGGTTTTCTGTCAGAAGTCTGGTTTACGCCCACTTCAGACCGGCCTCTCGCGGCCCGGACCCCGCCTCGCCCACCGCGCCGCCCAGCCCGAAGGACCTCGGACCCACCCCCAGGGCCAAAGGTCCTTTTTGTCCGCCTCGCGTTCGCCACTACCGCCCCTAGTAGGGCGCGAAACGCCTGTGCGTCATGTCACCGGGCGGCCCCGCGCGGCGGCCTCCGGATGTGACGGCGACTACAGCCCCGCCCCCGTCAGACCCCCGGTCCGAGGAGCGGCAACGCCCCGAAGACGTGCTCCCGCCACAGCTCCCGGGAGACCTCCTCCGGGTACGCCGTCACGGTCGGCCGCGTGTCGAAGAGCCGTACCGGCCGCCGATCGACGTCGTACGGCGGCCATCCGGGCCCCTCCCCCGCCGCGAAGCCCGTCCACGCGGCCCGGAACAGCGCCGACAGCTCCTCCACCTCGGCGGGCGGCGCCTCCCCGAACAGCAGCGCGGGCAGCCCTCCGCGCAGGTTGCCGAAGACCAGCGGCACATCGAGCCCGTGGCAGGCCCCGAGCAGCCCGCCCATGCCCGGCGCCTCCCAGACCAGCTCGTAGACGTGGGCACGGCCGCCGCCCGCGATCTGGGCCTCGGCCAGATGCAGGGACGGCATCCGGAAGAGCCAGTCGGAGCGCACCAGCTCGTACAGCCCCGCGGCATCGAGCCCCGGGACGGCCTTCCGGTACGCCTCCTCGCCACGCGAGCCGCCCGAGCCATCCGCGCCGCCCAGGCCGCCTGAGCCACCCGTTCCGCCCGTTCCGGGTGAGAACGTCCGCAGCGCCGCCGTCACCCGGTCCTCCGTCAGCTCCTCGCCGAGCGTTCCGTCGAGTGCCATGAAGAGCCGGAACTCGTCCCGCGTATGGCCGGCCACCAGCTCGACGTCCCGCGCGGCCCCGGCCGCGAGCGCCTCCCAGGGCGCGCGGGGCAGCACGTCTCCGTCCACCACGGGCGCCAGCGGGATCGCCGTGTGCGCCAGCACCCCCCACCGGTGCGCGTACTCCTCCATCCGCGCCCCGACCGCGTCGGCCGCCGCGGGCAGCAGCCCCGGCCCGACCGTGGCCAGCTCGGCCGCGGTCGGCCGCAGTCCCAGCTCCGCCGCGAACTCCCCGGCGATGTCCGCGGCGAGCGGGGCCGACAGGAACGGGCCGGGGACGCTCTGGGTGACGGCCCGCCGGAAGAGCCCGGCCGCGCGCGGCATCGCCAGCAGCGCGGCGAGCGATCCCGCGCCCGCCGACTCGCCGAAGACCGTGACGCGGTCCGGGTCGCCGCCGAAGGCACGGATGTTGTCCCGCACCCAGGCGAGCGCGGCGACCTGGTCGAGCAGTCCGCGGTTGGCGGGCGCGCCCTCGATGTGCGCGAACCCCTCGATGCCGAGGCGGTAGTTGAGCGTCACCAGCACGACACCCTCCGCCGCCAGCCGCCCGCCGTCGTACTCGGGCTGGCCCGACATCCCGATGACGTACGCGCCCCCGAACAGCCACACCATCACCGGCAGTCCGGCGCCGGGCGCGGGATCGGGCGTCCACACGTTCAGGGTCAGCCAGTCGCCGTCGTCGACGTCCGGGGGCGCCAACGCGTCCATGCCGAACACCGCGGACTGCGGGGGCGGAGTCCCGAACGCGGTCGCCTCCCGTACGCCGTCCCAGCCCCGCGCGGGCCGGGGCGCCCCGAACCGCAGCGCGCCGACGGGCGGTTCGGCGAACGGGATCCCCCGGAACACCGCGGTGCCCGCCCTCCCGGCCCCGCCCCTCAACACCCCTGCCTGCGTACGGACTTCGGGTCGGTCGACATCCACGGCGGTTCCCTCCTCGGACGGTTCGGGACATCGCGCATCCTCCCGCCCCGCCGCCCCGCACGGCCACCGCTTTTGTCCCGCCGGGATCGACGGTCCAGGACCCCACGGACAGGGCGGCGCCCGGCGGTTACGCTGACAGCCGCCCACCACCACCATGTCCTCGGGGGAGCGCCATGGAACCGGCAACCGTAGGCGTGCGGCTGGCGTCCAGCGTGGCCACACCGCTCATCAGGAAACTCTTCGTGACGGAGGGGCCGGGTGCGGGTCTGGTCGACAAGCCCGTACGCATCTCCTCCCGCGTCTCCTTCAGGGGTGAGCGGCGCACGCTGAGCGAGCGGGACGTGACCCGGCTCGCCGCCGAACTGGTCGCGCAAGCGCTCAAGGACGCCCCCGAACGGCCGGTTCCCGCCGACGAGGAACAGCCCGTCGTCCACGCTCTCGCCGACACCCTGCACGCCCTCGGCGACCTCACCATGACGGACGTACAGGCCGTGGCGCTGGGGCACACGGGTCTCGCCCTGCACCTGCGCCACACCGCGGGAAGCCCCGACCGGGACCTCGACTTCGACGCGACGCTGTTCTACGAGCGGCTGCTCGACACGGCCTGTCTGCACATCCTGCACTTCTTCACACAGCGCTCGACGTTCGTGGCGAGGACACTCGTCGAGCAGACGCGCAGGCAGGCCGAACTGATCGCGAAGGTGGACGAGTTGATCGCCCGTACGCCGCTGCCCGGCGGGGGCGACGCGGCGTTCGAGCGGCGCTTCCTCGCGTACACGGCGACGAAGCACAGCCAGCTCACCATCTACGGGATCGACCTGGTGAACTCGCCCGACCGGTGGCCCCTGGACGCGGCCTACCTCACCCTCCAGGCCCTGCGCCCCGCCCCGGGCGACGAGGACGGCGGGGTGCCGGGCGCGCCCGGCCTTCCGCTGTCCGCCGAGGAGGCGCTGGCCGAGCAGGACCTGGTGCTGCTGCGGGGCGTGGCCGGGTCGGGCAAGACGACGCTGGTGCAGTGGCTCGCGGTGACGGCCGCACGGGGTGAGCGCGGCGACCGGGTCCCCTTCGTCCTGCCGCTGCGCACGCTCGTCCGCCGCCCCGACGGGCTGCCCGCGCCCGCCGACTTCCTCGCCGCCGCCCGCGTGCCCTTCCAGGGCGCGGCGCCGGACGGCTGGCCCGACCGGGTGCTGGCGGCGGGCCGCGGACTGCTGCTCGTCGACGGCATCGACGAGATCCCGGAACCCGACCGCGAGCGCACCCGCCGCTGGCTGCGGGACCTGCTCGACGCCTACCCGGGCAACCAGTGGCTGGTCACCTCACGCCCCTCGGCCGTACGCGAGAACTGGCTCGCCGGGGACGGCTTCACGGAACTCGCGCTCGCCCCGATGAGCCGCGACGACGTCACGGCGTTCGTCGAGCGCTGGCACACCGCGGCCCGCGTCGACGCCCCGGACTCCGGACACGACACCGAACGCCTCGCCACGTACGAGACCTCGCTCCTCGACGCCGTCCGCACCAAGCCCGATCTCGGCCGGCTCGCCACCAACCCGCTGATGTGCGCCCTGATCTGCGCCCTGCACCGGGACCGGCGCGGCTATCTGCCGCACGGACGCCAGGAGTTGTACGACGCCGCCCTGTCGATGCTTCTCGCGCGCCGCGACCAGGAGCGGGACATGCTCCCGCACGACACCGTCCGGCTCACCGAGCTGCCCCAGATCCAGCTCCTCCAGCGCCTGGCGTACTGGCTGATCCGCAACGGCCGGCTGGAGATGGACCGCGAACGGGCCGAGCGCCTCATCGCGGACGCGCTGCCGGCCCTGCCCGCCGTCGCGAGCCAGGGGGACGCGCCCACGATCTACCGCCACCTCCTGCTGCGCAGCGGGCTGCTCCGCGAACCCTCGCTGGGTACCGTCGAGTTCGTCCACCGCACCTTCCAGGACTACCTCGGCGCGAAGGCCGCGGTGGAGGACGGCGACTTCGGGCTCCTCGTGCGCAACGCCGCCGACTACCAGTGGGCGGACGTGATCCGCATGGCCGTCGCCCACGCCCGGCCCCGGGAACGCGCCGACCTCCTGACCCAGTTGCTGGCCGCCGCGGAACAGGCCGGGCCCACCGGGGGCACCCGCGTCCGGCTGCTCGCCCTGGCCGGCCTGGAGCACGCCACGGAACTCGACCCGGCGGTCCGGGCCGCGGTGGAGGAGCAGGCGGCCACACTCATCCCGCCGCGTACGGCGGAGGAGGCCCACGAGCTGGCCGCGGTGGGGCCGCTCGTACTGGAACTCCTGCCCGGCCCCGAGGGGCTGTCCGAGGCGGAGGCCAGGGCGGTCGTCGTCACCGCGTCCCTGATCGGCACCGACGCGGCCGTCCCGGTGCTGGCCCGCTTCCGCACCCACCCGTCCCTGTCGGTCCGCGCTCAACTCACCTGGACCTGGTACCGCTTCGACTCCGAGCGGTACGCGGCCGAGGTCATAGCCCACCTGCCGACGGACGACCTGTACTTCGCGGCGCACTCGGCGGGGCATCTGCGGGCTCTTCGCTCCTTCGGCGGGCGTCCGCGCGTCCAGGTCATCGGCGACATCGAGGCGGCGGAGCTGACGGCCTGCCTCGGAGCGGACACCACCCGGCTGCTCGTGATCCGGGGCAACAGCCGGCTCCCCGACCTCACCGCCCTCGCCCCGCTGCGCCGGCTGCGGCGCCTGGACATCAGCCGCAGCGCCCGGGTCTACGACCTGACCCCGCTCGCCGGTCTGCCGCTGGAACAACTGTCGCTGGACCACATGCCGGGCCTGGAAAAGCCGGAAGCGCTGGCACCGCTTTCGGCCTCGGCCACTCTGCGCGAACTCGACACGGGCGTACCGCTCCAGGGCGAATCCCTCGATGTCGCGCTCCCGCGGCTTCCGCTGACCTCGCTGCGATTCACCAAGAACGCCCTCCAATTCACCGGACTGCGCGGCCTGCGGTGTATGCGCTCGTTGAAGACGTTGGCTTTCGGGACCCTCGCCGAACCTCTCACTCCCGAGGACTACGAAGAGGTCGCGCAGCTGCCCCGACTTGAGGAATTGAGCATCAAGTGGGGCACTCTTCCATGGGGTGAAAGCCCTGTCCTGCCCGGCATCAAGCGGCTCCATCTCAGGAAATTCACCGGATTCGAAGACCTTTCGGCAGTTCCGGCTCTGTTTCCTGGGCTGACCTCTGTCGCATTCGTCCTCGCTCCGGAAGCGACGGAAGTACCCGAACACACCCTTCGGCTCTTCCCGGGCATCCACACCGTCACCAAGACGTACACCGTCCTGTAGGCCCCGGGCCTATCCCAACCCCACCTGGGCGCCCTACAGTTACCGCCCAGTAATCTCATCGCCTCCCACCGGCCCCCCACGCCCGTGAGCATGCACCACGAGCCATGTCCCGCAGCGCTCCCATGCGAGAGGAACCCCCCACCCATGACCGGAAGCAGCCTGCAGCGCCTGATCGGTGTGGCCGTCGCCGCCACGGCCGCCACCGCGGCCCTGATGAGCCCGGCGGCCGCCGCCACCCCGACGGCGGCCACCACCACGGCGACCGGCGCCGCCGACGTCGACCACGCCACCTGGCAGAACGACTGCCGGGCCGTCATGGCCGAGGCGCTGCCGTATCTGAAGGAACGTATCGCCGGTGCGGCTCCGGGCGAGAAGCAGGCCATCGTCTTCGACATCGACAACACCACGCTGGAGACCGACTTCGGCTTCAGCTACCCCTCGCCGGCCAACGCGCCCGTCCTCGACGTGGCGAAGTACGCGCAGGACCACGGCGTCGCCCTGTTCTTCGTCACGGCCCGCCCGGACATCATCAGGTCGGTGACGGACTACAACCTCAAGCACGTCGGCTACCAGGTCTCCGGCCTGTACGTACGCAGCTTCATCGACCTCTTCAAGGACGTGGCCGCCTACAAGACCGCGCAGCGCAAGGCCGTCGAGACCAAGGGCTACACGATCATCGCGAACATCGGCAACAGCGCCACCGACCTGTCGGGCGGGCACGCCGAGAAGACGTACAAGCTGCCGGACTACGACGGTCAGCTGTCCTGACGGACGGGACACAGCGTGTCCGGGGCGCGCGGCGTCCCGGACACGCCGATGGGGCCGGTGCTCGAAAGCACCGGCCCCATCGGGCGTTCTCAGACGGACCCGGAGGTCACGCCTCCTTGCTCAGGTTGGGGCCTGCCCCACCGGCCGCCTGCTCGATCGGCGGAACGTCCGGCAGTGCGGACTTCTCCTCGCCGCGGAAGGTGAAGGTCTGGTTCTCACCCTCGCCCTCGGTGTCCACGACCACGATGTGACCGGGGCGCAGCTCGCCGAAGAGGATCTTCTCCGACAGGGTGTCCTCGACCTCGCGCTGGATCGTGCGACGCAGCGGACGCGCGCCCAGCACCGGGTCGTAACCCTTCTTGGACAGCAGCTCCTTGGCGGACTGGGAGAGCTCGATGCCCATGTCCCGGTCCTTGAGGCGCTCGTCGACCTTGCCGATCATCAGGTCGACGATCGTGAGGATGTCGTCCTGGGTGAGCTGCGGGAAGACGACCACGTCGTCGACGCGGTTGAGGAACTCGGGCCGGAAGTGCTGCTTGAGCTCGTCCGAGACCTTGTTCTTCATGCGCTCGTAGTTGGTCTTCTTGTCGCCCGAGGCCGCGAAGCCCAGGTTGAAGCCCTTGGAGATGTCCCGGGTGCCGAGGTTGGTCGTCATGATGATGACCGTGTTCTTGAAGTCCACGACCCGGCCCTGGGAGTCGGTCAGCCGACCGTCCTCCAGGATCTGCAGCAGCGAGTTGAAGATGTCCGGGTGGGCCTTCTCGACCTCGTCGAAGAGGACCACGGAGAACGGCTTGCGGCGGACCTTCTCGGTCAGCTGGCCGCCCTCCTCGTACCCCACGTAGCCGGGGGGCGAGCCGAAGAGGCGCGAGACCGTGTGCTTCTCGCTGAACTCCGACATGTCGAGGGAGATCAGCGCGTCCTCGTCACCGAAGAGGAACTCCGCGAGCGCCTTGGACAGCTCGGTCTTACCGACACCGGACGGGCCGGCGAAGATGAACGAACCACCGGGGCGCTTGGGGTCCTTCAGACCGGCGCGCGTACGACGGATCGCCTTCGACAGCGCCTTGACGGCGTCGACCTGGCCGATGACCCGCTTGTGGAGCTCGTCCTCCATGCGCAGCAGACGCGAGGACTCCTCCTCGGTCAGCTTGAAGACCGGGATGCCGGTGGCGGTCGCGAGGACCTCGGCGATCAGCTCGCCGTCGACCTCCGCGACGACGTCCATGTCGCCGGCCTTCCACTCCTTCTCGCGCTTGGCCTTGGCGGCCAGGAGCTGCTTCTCCTTGTCGCGCAGCGAGGCGGCCTTCTCGAAGTCCTGCGAGTCGATCGCGGACTCCTTGTCGCGGCGGACGCCGGCGATCTTCTCGTCGAACTCGCGCAGGTCCGGCGGCGCGGTCATCCGGCGGATGCGCATCCGGGAACCGGCCTCGTCGATCAGGTCGATCGCCTTGTCCGGCAGGAAGCGGTCCGAGATGTACCGGTCGGCGAGCGTCGCCGCCTGCACCAGGGCCTCGTCCGTGATGGACACGCGGTGGTGCGCCTCGTAGCGGTCCCGCAGGCCCTTGAGGATCTCGATGGTGTGCGGCAGCGACGGCTCCGCGACCTGGATGGGCTGGAAGCGGCGCTCCAGCGCGGCGTCCTTCTCCAGGTGCTTGCGGTACTCGTCGAGCGTCGTGGCACCGATGGTCTGCAGCTCACCACGGGCCAGCATCGGCTTCAGGATGCTCGCGGCGTCGATGGCGCCCTCGGCGGCACCCGCACCGACCAGCGTGTGCAGCTCGTCGATGAACAGGATGATGTCGCCGCGGGTGCGGATCTCCTTGAGGACCTTCTTCAGGCGCTCCTCGAAGTCACCGCGGTAGCGGGAGCCGGCGACCAGCGCGCCGAGGTCCAGGGTGTAGAGGTGCTTGTCCTTGAGGGTCTCGGGCACCTCGCCCTTGACGATGGCCTGGGCGAGGCCTTCGACGACGGCGGTCTTGCCGACGCCGGGCTCGCCGATGAGCACCGGGTTGTTCTTCGTACGGCGGGACAGCACCTGCATGACCCGCTCGATCTCCTTCTCGCGCCCGATGACCGGGTCGAGCTTGGACTCACGAGCGGCCTGGGTGAGGTTCCGGCCGAACTGGTCGAGGACCAGGGACGTCGAGGGCGTGCCCTCGGCAGGACCGCCACTGGCGCCGGCGGTCTCCTTGCCCTGGTAACCGGAGAGCAGCTGGATGACCTGCTGCCGCACCCGGTTGAGATCGGCGCCCAGCTTGACCAGGACCTGGGCGGCGACGCCCTCGCCCTCGCGGATCAGGCCGAGCAGGATGTGCTCCGTGCCGATGTAGTTGTGACCCAGCTGAAGGGCCTCGCGGAGCGAGAGCTCCAGGACCTTCTTGGCACGAGGGGTGAAGGGGATGTGACCGGACGGAGCCTGCTGGCCCTGCCCGATGATCTCCTCCACCTGCTGACGGACCGCCTCAAGTGAAATCCCGAGGCTCTCCAGGGCCTTAGCGGCGACACCCTCACCCTCGTGGATCAGGCCCAGGAGGATGTGCTCGGTGCCGATGTAGTTGTGGTTGAGCATCCGGGCTTCTTCCTGAGCCAGGACGACAACCCGCCGCGCGCGGTCGGTGAACCTCTCGAACATCGTTAATCGCTCCTCAGAGCGGTCAGGCAGTAAGGGGACGCTCCCCTCCCTGTCCTTCCGCAGCTTAGTCCCGCAAGCGGGGACCGCTCATTCCAACTGCCGACACCGTCCTTGGCCTCCTGACCCCGAACGCCGACATCTGCTCCAACCCGATGGTGCGAGACGATGTTCCCGCAGGCCAGACAGATACCCCCACCATCAGTACGCCGATGGCGAACGCGAGATGCCCGATCCATGCGTGTCGCCCCTCCCACTAGGGATGTCTTACCCGTACGCACCGACACTCCATGCCGAGTGCACCGGTTCCCTCCGCTACGGGCGAACACCCTTGCGTCGCCGACCGCCTCCGGGCGCCCGCTTCCCGGGCACCCTTCGCACATGCCGGACCACCCAGCGTAACCCGGGCGCTCCCGTGACGGTTGGCCTTGCATGGTCTCCACGGTCCCCTTTCCCCGTCGCCCGTCCGACGCGGTCCGTCCGGACGACACGGTCCGGCACTGGTACGAGAACGAACTGGGGTGGGCGACGGTGCCCGGCACCCCGGTCTACCTGCCGACGGGGCTGCGCTTCGACGTCCTGGAGGTGCCCGCGGAGGCGGGGTATGCGGCGCTGCGGCATCTGGGGCCGGGTTCTCCGGTGGCCGTACGGGCGGACCGGATGCGGGTGTTCGTCGCCGCGGGGAGCGCGGAGGAGCTGCCGGGACTCCTCGACTGGCTGGAGTGGGGCTCGCTCACGCTGGACCTCGGGGCGACCGGCTCGGGCGGGCGCGTGGAAGCGCCACTGCCGCCGGGTCTCGCCCGCGGGGCGGATCGGGGCCGGGTCACCGGCTCGCAGGGGGCCGCCGTGTGGCTGCGGCCCCCTGAGCCCGGCTGCGAGGTGGAGTCGTCGCTGCCGACGCTGTCGGCACTTGGCGGGGGCGGTGGGGGCGCCCCCGATCTCGTACGACTCGTGGAGACGATGGCCTCGGAGTGCCATCGCATCCGGCTGCGCCATGGCTGTGCTCAGCCGTTGGCCTTCTCGTAGGCCTCGCGAATGGACGCCGGAACGCGGCCACGGTCATTGACCTCGTAACCGTTCTCCTTCGCCCAGGCACGGATCTGCGCGGTGTCCTGGCTGCCGCCCGAAGCGGCGCGCGCCTTTCCGCGGCCCCCCGAAGCACGGCCTCCGGTACGACGGCCGCCCTTGACGTACGGCTCAAGAAGTCCACGGAGCTTGTCCGCATTGGCAGTCGTGAGATCGATCTCGTACGTCTTGCCGTCCAACGCGAACGTCACGGTCTCGTCCGCCTCGCCGCCGTCGAGGTCATCGACAAGAAGGACCTGAACCTTCTGTGCCACCGGATTTCCTTTCATCGATATCTTCAGGGCCGAGGATCCACGGCAGCCGCCGCAGTTTCGTGTCCCCTGTTATATGCACTACTGCAGTACGTCGGAAAGCAAACCGCTTTTGATGGAAAAACACAAACCCCTGGGAGAGACCGACGAGACCCGCGAAGACCGGAAACATGCGCGTTTCGGACATAGAGGCACGGGGCATGGGCCGACGGGCCGGCAGCGGAGGTATGTCCGGAGTATTACGCGGAGGCGATCACAGATGCAGAAGCATCCGGCTGTTGCCCAAGGTGTTCGGTTTCACTCGTTCGAGCCCCAGGAACTCGGCCACGCCCTCGTCATAGGAACGCAAGAGCTCGGCGTAGACATCGGTGTCAACAGGCGTCTCACCGATCTCGACGAAGCCGTGCTTCGCGAAGAAGTCGACTTCGAAGGTCAGGCAGAATACGCGGCGAACACCGAGCCAGCGGGCCGTCTCCAGCAACTTCCCCAGCAACTGATGGCCCACGCCGGCACCCTTCATCACGGGGTTCACGGCGAGAGTGCGCACTTCCGCGAGGTCTTCCCACATGACGTGGAGAGCGCCGCAGCCCACGACCTCCGAACTCGGACCGGTACCGCGTTCCGCGACCCAGAACTCCTGGATGTCCTCGTAAAGCGTGACCGTCGCTTTGTCGAGCAGGATGCGCCCGCGGACGTACGAGTCGAGGAGACCGCGAACCGCCGGGACATCGCTGGTCCTGGCCCGGCGGACAGTGAGGGCATTAGTGCTGACTTCGGGCTGCTCTGCTGGCATGAACCGGACGCTATCCCCCGGTCGCGCCCTCTGCGGCGGCGGGGTTCTCGGTGGCCGGGTTCTCCGCCACGGTGTTCTCCGCGGCGGGCGTTTCCGGCCCTTGGACGATACGTACGGCATCGCGCAGCGCTTCGCGCTGTTGCGGGGACATCATGCCGAAGAAGGCGACGAGAGCGGCGGCCGGGTTGTCGCTCTGCGTCCAGGCGTCGTTCATGAGTGCGGCCGAGTAGGCGGCCCGGGTGGAGACCGCCTCATATCGATAGGCCCGGCCTTCCGCCTCACGGCGCACCCAGCCCTTCTGATGGAGATTGTCCAAAACGGTCATCACCGTGGTGTAGGCGATGGACCGCTCCTGCTGAAGGTCTTCCAGGACTTCTCGTACGGTCACCGGGCGGTTCCACTTCCACACCCGCGTCATGACCGAGTCTTCGAGTTCTCCCAATGGGCGAGGCACAGCCAGAACAATAGGGGGAGATGTCACCGATCACGTGGTGGACGTGGCGTCGACCGACAAACAGCAACAAAAAGGGCGTACGACTCGAAAAGCCTGTGAGTCGTACGCCGTGCCGTGAGCGGGGTGTGCCGGGAGCCGCGCTCAGGCCCCGGTGGTGTCGCGGGGGGTCTGGCGGGTGTGCTCGGCGCGGGCGAGGACCGCGTCGACGACCGCGTCCTCCTTGGCCTTGTTGGCACCGCCCTGGGTCTTCACGATCGTCACGATCAGACCGATGAAGAACACGGCCATCACTACCGGGGGCACGAGCGCGGAGACGTATTCCATGCCGTCCAGAGTAGCCAGGGTCCCGGGCAGGACGGGGATCGGGGTCACGGACCCGCCCAGGACGTGCCGCGGACGTGCCCCAGGCCCTGTCGTCACATTCCCGGCGTCCGCCCGGAGGGCGGGCCGGGCGGCGTCTGGCGCGTGCTCTGGGGCCCCCCGGCCGGAGGCTGGGGGAGCGTGCCAGGCGTCGCCCGGCAGGCGGGAATGTGACGACAGGGCCTAGACGGCGGCGAGCTGCCGAGGAGGGGTGTCGGGGCTCGGGGGCGGAGTCGCCGGCTTGCGCCTCGGGGGGAAGACCTCGCCCGGGGTCGGGATGGGGCGGTCCCGGCGCGACGGTTCCTGGGCGGGCCGCTCGACGGGCTTCCCGTCGGGCCGCTCGGTGGGCTTCCCGCCGGGGATCGCCGTCAGCCGCGTACGGGAGCCGGTGCGCGAGGCCGGCACCGAGCGGCGGGCCAGGCGGGTGCGCACGTCTTGCTCCACGAGCGCCTCGCAGCGGTCGAGGAGGGCGGCCGCCACGGGGTTGCCGCGCAGGGCGCGCAGGGCGGCCAGGTCGTCGGGGACCGGACGGTGGCCGGCGCCGAGGGCCTCCTCCATGAGCGTCAGATAACCCGCCGCGGTACCTGGCAGCGCGGCGCGGTAGCGGGCGAGGTCGGCCAGCAGGAAGGTGCGCAGGCGGGCGCCCTCGCGGGTCGCCTCGTCGACGCTCTCCGCCAGGCGGAGGCAGTCCTGGAGGTCCTGGGCCGAGGCGGGGCCGGGGTGCAGGGCGAGAGCGAGCGCACGTCGGAGCACACGCAGCTCCTCCGTACCGAACGCCATGGCGCCGCGGGGTCCGTGAGGCGTGGGCATGATCACGACGATACGCGCTAATCAGACAAAACCGGTAGATCACCCCACGTGTGGCGTGGCTCGGCGGGACGCCTGCGGCCCGACTGTGACTGGTCGCGCAGTTCCCCGCGCCCCTGGGTGGGAGTGCCACCTGAGGCGGGTGGGTACCTGCAGGTTCGTCGTGCTTGGCCGCGCCGTTCCCCGCGCCCCTAGGTAGGTGCCACCTGGGGCCGGTGGGTGCCTGCAGGTTCGTCGCGCTTGGCCGCGCCGTTCCCCGCGCCCCTGGGGGGGCGCCACCTGGGGCGGGTGGATGCCTGCAGGTCCGCCGTGCTTGGCCGCGCCGTTCCCCGCGCCCCTAGGTAAGTGCCACCTGGGGCCGGTGGGTGGCTGCGGGGTCGTAGGGCGGCCTGCGGGCGACGCACGTCCCCCGCCCCCCACTCACCTAGGGGCGCGGGGAACTGCGCGACCAGCCACAACCGACCCGCACAGACGACGCACACGGTCACCCCCACCCACCCAGGGGCGCGAGGAACTGCGCGACCAGCCACAGCGGGCCCGCAGATGTCCACGAGCCCTCAGCGGAGCGACTACGTGCGGGAGACGTTTCGTTCGTACACCAGTCGCAGACCGATCAGCGTCAGCCACGGCTCGTGCTCGTCGATCACCGACGCCTCACCGAGCACCATCGGCGCGAGCCCGCCCGTCGCGATGACCGTGACGTCGTCCGGGTCCTCCGCGAGCTCGCGGGCCATACGGTGGACGACCCCGTCGACCTGCCCGGCGAACCCGTAGACGATGCCGGACTGCATCGCCTCGACGGTGTTCTTGCCGATCACCGTGCGCGGCCGCGCGATCTCGATCTTGCGGAGCTGCGCGCCCCGGACCCCGAGCGCCTCCACGGAGATCTCGATGCCGGGCGCGATGACACCACCGGCGTACTCCCCGCGCGCGGACACCGCGTCGAAGGTCGTCGCCGTACCGAAGTCCACGACGATCGCCGGCCCGCCGTACAGCTCGACCGCCGCGACCGCGTTGATGATGCGGTCGGCGCCGACCTCCTTGGGGTTGTCCATCAGGATCGGGACGCCCGTCTTGATGCCCGGTTCGACGAGGACGGCGGGTACGTCGCCGTAGTAGCGGCGGGTCACCTCGCGCAGCTCGTGCAGGACCGAGGGCACGGTCGAGCAGATCGCGATGCCGTCGATGCCGTCGCCCAGCTCGTCGCCGAGGAGCGGGTGCATGCCCATCAGTCCCTGGAGGAGCACGGCCAGTTCGTCCGCGGTGCGGCGCGCGTCCGTGGAGATGCGCCAGTGCTCGACGATGTCCTCGCCGTCGAAGAGCCCGAGGACGGTGTGCGTGTTGCCGACGTCGATGGTGAGCAGCATGCCTACTCAGCCTCGCTCAGCGGCGACTCGGGGGCGTCGCGCAGGTCGAGGCCGATGTCCAGGATGGGCGAGGAGTGCGTGAGGGCGCCCACCGCGAGGAAGTCGACGCCCGTACGCGCGTACGCCGCGGCCGTGTCCAGGGTGAGGCGGCCGGAGGCCTCCAGGAGCGCGCGCCCGCCCACCAGGGCCACGGCCTCCTCGCACTGGGTGGGCGTGAAGTTGTCCAGAAGGACGAGGTCGGCGCCCGCGTCCAGGACCTCGCGCAGCTGGTCCACGGTGTCGACCTCGACCTCGATCGGCAGCTCGGGGAAGGTCTCCCGGACGGCCTTGAAGGCCTGCGCGACACCGCCCGCGGCGACCACGTGGTTGTCCTTGACGAGGGCCGCGTCCGAGAGGGACATGCGGTGGTTGACACCGCCGCCGCTGCGGACCGCGAACTTCTCCAGGGAGCGCAGCCCGGGCGTCGTCTTGCGGGTGTCCCGCACGCGCGCGCCGGTGCCCTCCAGGACGTCCGCCCACGCGCGCGTGGCCGTCGCGATGCCGGAGAGGCGGCACAGGAGGTTCAGCGCGCTGCGCTCGGCCGTCAGCAGGTCCCGGGTGCGGGTCGTGACGCTGAGGAGCCGCTGCCCGGCCTCGACGCGGTCGCCGTCGTCGACGTGCCGCTCGACCTCGAACTCGTCGGTGCAGACGACGGAGACGACCGCCTCGGCGATCCGCAGGCCCGCCACGACACCGGCCTCGCGGGCGGTGAAGTCGGCGGTGGAGACGGCCTCCTCGGGGATGGTCGCGACCGTGGTCACGTCCACGCCGTGGTCGAGGTCCTCCTCGATGGCCAGGTGCGCGATGTCCTCGACCTCGACGGGGTCGAGCCCGGCGTCGGCGAGGAGCTGTGCGAGGGCGGGGTCGAGCCCGCACTCGGCGTACTCCGCGTCGTCGGCGCTGTACTCGCCGCAGCCGCAGCCGTCGCCGCAGCCACCGCCGTCGAGGAGGGGAAGGTCCGGGGTGCTCACTTCTGTCACTGCTCCTGGGGGCTGGGCGTGGGGGTTCCCCCGGTGCGCGCGCGGTCGCGGGCCCGGGGAAGTGTCGGGGGGAAGTCTGCGGTGTCGGTGGTGCGTACCGCGAGCGTCCGGTCGGGATTGAGACGTACGACGATGTGGCGCCGCCAGTTGTCGTCGTCCCGTTCGCCCCGGTCCTCGCGCCAGTGGCAGCCGCGGGTCTCCTCGCGGAGGCGGGCGGCGGCGACCAGGACGCGGGCCACGCACAGGAGGTTGGTCGCCTCCCAGGTGTCGACGCCCGGCTCGGCGGTCTTGCCGTTCTCGTCGAGGGCGTCGCGGGCGTCGGTGTGCAGTTGCTGGAGGCGGTCGGCGGCACTCTCCAGGGAGCCGGCCGAGCGCAGGACGCCGGCGCCGTCGGTCATGATCCGCTGGATCGCGAACCGGGCCTCGGCGGCGAGCAGCGGGTGGTCGGGCCTCTGCGGCCGGGCGGCGGGCGAGCCGGGCGAGGGCACGCGCGCGTGGGGGCGGTTCCCGTCGAGCAGGCCCTCCCCGGGAGGGTTCTCGTCGTGGCCGGCCGCGATGTCCGCCGCGATGCGCTCGGCGTAGACGAGTCCCTCCAGGAGGGAGTTGGAGGCGAGCCGGTTGGCGCCGTGGACGCCGGTGCAGGCGACCTCGCCGCACGCGTACAGGCCGGGCACGGTCGTACGGCCCCGGGAGTCGGTACGCACGCCCCCGGAGGCGTAGTGGGCGGCCGGGGCGACCGGGATCGGCTCGGTGACCGGGTCGATGCCGTGGGCGCGGCAGGCGGCCAGGATCGTCGGGAAGCGGTGCTCCCACATGTGCGCCCCGAAGTGCCGGGCGTCCAGGTACATGTGCTCGGCGTCCTGCTCCTGCATGCGCCGGGTGATGCCCTTGGCGACGATGTCCCGGGGCGCCAGTTCGGCCAGTTCGTGCTGCCCCAGCATGAAGCGCTCGCCCTGTCCGTCCACGAGGTGGGCGCCCTCGCCGCGGACCGCCTCGGAGACGAGCGGCTGCTGGCCCTCCGCGTCCGCGCCCAGGAACAGCACGGTGGGGTGGAACTGCACGAATTCGAGGTCGGAGACCTCGGCGCCCGCCCGCAGGGCCAGCGCCACGCCGTCGCCGGTGGACACCGACGGGTTGGTGGTCGCGGAGAAGACCTGGCCCATGCCGCCGGTGGCGAGGACCACCGCGGGCGCGTGGACGGCTCCCACGCCGTCGTGCTGGCCCTCTCCCATGACGTGCAGGGTCACGCCCGCCGTACGTCCGTCGGCGTCCGTGAGGAGGTCCAGGACGAGCGCGTTCTCCACCGTGCGCAGACCGCGCGCGCGGACCGCCTCGACGAGGGCCCGGGAGATCTCCGCGCCGGTCGCGTCGCCGCCCGCGTGGGCGATGCGGCGGCGGTGGTGGCCGCCCTCGCGGGTCAGTTCCAGGTCGCCCTCTTCGGACTCGTCGAAGTGGGCGCCGGTCTCGATCAGACGGCGTACGGCGTCGGGGCCCTCGGTGACGAGGATGCGCACGGCGTCCTCGTCGCACAGGCCGGCGCCCGCGACCAGGGTGTCGTCGAGGTGCTGCTCGGGGGTGTCGCCCTCGCCCAGGGCCGCGGCTATGCCGCCCTGGGCCCAGCGGGTGGAGCCGTCGTCGAGGCGGGCCTTGGTGACGACGACCGTCCGCAGCCCGGCGGCATCGCAGCGCAGCGCGGCGGTGAGTCCGGCGACTCCGGAGCCGACGACCACGACGTCGGCGGTGACGGACCAGCCGGGCGCGGGCGCGTGCAGTCGTATGCCTGTGCTGGTCACGAGGCGGCTCCGAAGGTCAGAGGAATGTTGTCGATCAGCCGGGTCGTCCCGACCCGGGCGGCGACGGCGAGGACCGCCTCACCGGTGTGGCCGTCCGGGATCTCGGTGAAGTCGGACGGATCGACCAGCGCCAGGTAGTCCAGGGCGAGCGGCGGGCTGAGCCGGGCCGCGTCGTCGAGGACCAGCCGGGCGGCGGCGCGGACGGCGGCGGGGCCTCCCGGGGCCGCCTTGGCGACGGCGTGGGTGTCGGCGGCGGCGCGGGACTCGCCGATGGCGCTGAGGGCCTCGGCACGCGCGTGCGTGGCGGGCACCTCGCGGGCCCGCGCGCACAGGGCCTCCTGGGCCGCGTGCCGGTCGCTGCCCGCGAACAGCGCCTGGGAGAGGGCGAGCGCGGTACGGCGCTCACCGGCCGACAGATAGCGGTTGCGGCTGGACAGGGCGAGACCGTCCGCCTCGCGCACCGTGGGGACGCCGACGATCTCCATGCCGAAGTTCAGGTCGCGCACCATGCGGCGGATCAGGGCGAGCTGCTGGGCGTCCTTCTGTCCGAACAGCGCCGCGTCGGGCGCGGTGAGGTGCAGCATCTTGGCGACGACGGTGAGCATGCCGTCGAAGTGCCCGGGCCGTGTCGAGCCCTCCAGCCGCTCCCCCATCGGTCCCGCGCTGATCCGGACCTGGGGTTCGCCGCCCGGGTAGACCTCGTCCACGGAAGGGGCGAACACGGCGTCCGCGCCCGCCTGCTCGGCGATCTTGATGTCGGCGTCCAGGGTGCGCGGGTAGCGGTCGAGGTCCTCGCCCGCGCCGAACTGGAGGGGGTTCACGAAGACGGTGACGACGACCTCGCCATCACCGCCCGCGAGTTCCCTGGCGGTGCGGATCAGGGTGGCGTGGCCCTCGTGCAGGGCGCCCATCGTCATGACGACGGCACGGCGGCCGGTGCGTACGCGCGCGTGGAGCTCGTCGGCGGTGTTCAGCAGGACGGTGGTCATCGGGCTGCTCCGTTCCCGGCGGGCGAGTTCCGGGCGCGCGAGTTCCCGGCGTCCGAGTCCGCACCTGCGCGCGTCATCGGACGTCTCCTTCGGGGACGTCCGGTCCGTCGGGGCCGTCGGCGAGCACGCCCAGGAGGTCCTCGGCGAGCTCCGGCTTGAGCAGGCCGTGGGCGAGGGCCCGGTCGGCCGTCGCTCGGGCCATCGCGAGGTAGCCTGCGACGGTCTGCGGGGCGTGCGTGCGCAGCTCGGTGATGTGCGCGGCGACCGTGCCCGCGTCGCCGCGCGCGACCGGTCCGGTGAGGGCCGCGTCGCCCGATCTGAGGGCGTTGTCCAGTGCGGCGCCCAGCAGCGGGCCCAGCATCCGGTCCGGGGCGTCGACGCCGGCCGTGCGCAGCAGGTCCATGGACTCGGCGACCAGGGTCACCAGGTGGTTGGCGCCGAGCGCGAGGGCCGCGTGGTAGAGCGGCCGGGACTCCTCGGCGATCCACTCGGGCTCGCCGCCCATCTCGATGACCAGGGCCTCGGCGGCCAGCCGCAGTTCCTCGGGGGCGGTGACCCCGAAGGAGCATCCGGCGAGCCGCTGCACGTCCACGGGGGTGCCGCTGAACGTCATCGCGGGGTGCAGGGCGAGCGGCAGTGCCCCGGCGCGCAGGGCGGGGTCGAGGACCCTCGTCCCGTACCGTCCCGAGGTGTGCACGAGGAGCTGGCCCGGCCTGATGGAACCGGTGTCGACGAGCCCTTCGACCAGGCCCGGCAGGGCGTCGTCGGGGACCGTCAGCAGGACCAGGTCGGCCCGCTCCAGGACCTGCTCGGGTGTCACCAGCGGCACGTCGGGCAGCAGTTGCGCGGCGCGGCGCCTGGAGGCGTCGGAGACCCCGGAGACGGCCACCGGGCGGTGTCCGGCGAGCTGGAGCGACGCGGCCAGGGCGGGGCCCACCCGCCCGGCGCCGACGACGCCGACGGTGAGGCGCGCGGGGCGGTCCTTGGGGTCTGCCTGGGGGAATGTACTCACTCGACGGCGGCCTTCCGTTCCAGTCCGCTCGGGGTACCGGACGCTTTCTCGTCATGTTAACGCGATCGGTCCGAGGCCGTTTTTCCGTCCACAGGTTCTTGTCCACAGCCTGTGGGAAATCCACAGGCCGCGGCAGGGAGGCCGCTGCAGAATTCACGTGCTCCTCGTCATCGCGTCCTGCATCATCCGGAGCATGAGCGATGCGGCACAGGGGTCGGAAGCGGCGGAGCGGACGCCGGAACAGCGGCGGGAACGGCGCAGGGTCGCCTGGCGGGGGGCCCGGCGGGCGCTGTGGCGGCCCGGTTTCCGCGCCACGGTAGGTGAGCTGCTGACCGGGCTGACGGAGGCCGCGCCCAGCGTGTACGACCTGGACCTGCCGGTGGACATGTACGGCAACGGGATCGTCGAGACCCTGGAGGAGCGGGTCGCCGCCCTGCTCGGCAAGGAGGCCGCCGCCTTCTTCCCGTCGGGGACCATGGCCCAGCAGGTGGCGCTGCGCTGCTGGGCGGGCCGTACGGGCAACGCGACGGTGGCGATGCACCCCCTGTCCCACCCGGAGGTCCACGAGAGGCATTCCCTCAGCACCCTCGGCGGCCTGCGGACCGTGCATCCCACGCGCGAGCCGCGGATGCCCTCCGCCGACGAGGTGCGCGACCTGGACGAGCCCTTCGGGGCGCTGTTCCTCGAACTGCCTCTCCGGGAGGCCGGTTTCCTGCTGCCCTCCTGGGAGGAGCTGGTCGCCGTCACGGACGCGGCCCGCGAACGCGACGCCGTGGTGCACTTCGACGGGGCCCGCCTGTGGGAGTGCACCAGCCGTCTCGGCCGCTCCCCGGCCGAGATCGCGGACCTCGCGGACAGCGTCTACGTGTCCTTCTACAAGTCGCTGGGCGGCTTCGGCGGCGCCGCGCTCGCGGGCCCGAGGACGCTCGTCGACGAGGCGAAGGCCTGGCGCCACCGGTACGGCGGCCAGATCCTCCAGCAGTTCCCCACCGCCCTGTCCGCGCTGATCGGCCTGGAGCGGGAACTGCCCCGGCTCCCGGAGTACGTGGCCCACGCGCGCGTGGTCGCCGGGGCGCTGCGGGAGGGGTTCGCAGCGGCGGGGCTCCCCTGGGCGCGGGTCCACCCCGAGGAGCCGCACACGCACCAGTTCCAGGTGTGGCTGCCGTACGAGGCCGACGAGCTGACCGACGCGGGGACGCTGCAGGCGGAGGAGACGGGCGTGTCGCTGTTCCCGCAGGTCTGGGATCCGCGCGGGCCCGGCATCGCGTACACCGAGGTCACGGTGGGCGCGCCGGGCCTGGAGTGGACGGCGGACGACGTACGGGCCGCGGTCAGGGAGTTCGTGGCGCGCATTCCCCGCTGATCGCCGGGCCGGCCGGCCTGGTCGGGGCGGCCCGCCCTGCGGAGTCGGCCTTCCCGCCCGGCCGGGCGAACAGCCCGGTCCACGCGGCCCGTACCCGGGCCCGGGCGGGGCGGCCCGCCAGGACCGCGCGGAACCGCCGGTGGTCGGGCAGTTCCCGCATGACCTGCCAGTCGTGGGCGCCGGGGGCGGGCGGGGTCGGGTCGCCGTGCTGCCGGGCGCGATAGGTGTCCAGTAGGTACTGCTGCGTGATGCTCATGGCGGATCGCCTTCTCGGGACGGGTACGGACGTCTGCCGGCACCGGATCGGCATCGGTTCGCCTTCGCCTTCGCTTTCGGCTTCGACATCGGTTCCGGTTCCGGGCGTTCTCCGTGGGCCCCGCGGTGCCCCGGTGGACCCAGCGTGCGCCGGGTCCGCCGTCGCCGTCCCGTCGATTGACGGCGCTCGTCAATCGGGAGTCGCGTTGTCGGTGGCGGGGTGCACCATGAGGTCATGAGCGTGACCATCGACATCTCCGGGCTACGCAGGGAGCGGGTGGCCGTCGTGCCCTCGCCCCTGGCCGAGTTGTGCATGGCACTGCACGCGCTGGCCGAGCCGGGCCACCACCCCGGCCTCCAGGGCTGGGCGACCGGCGTGACCGCCCGCCTCGACCCGCATCTGGCCGACCGGATGTGCGAGGCGGACTTCCTGTGGCGGACGACGTTCTCGGACCTGTTCCTGCCGTACGCGGGCGCGACGGGCGGCAGCACGCTCCCCGGCGCGACCCTCGCCGAGGAGCTGGACCTGCTCGACAAGCTGACGGACGAGCAGTTCGTGGACGCGGCTCTGGAGTTCACCTGCGCGCTCCCGTACGACATGCAGGGCGCCGGTGCCCTGGCCGACCCCGTGTCCCGTCGGCGGGCCCTGGAGCTGGCCACCGCGCGCGGGCCGCGGCCGGCGGACTTCACCGAGCGGCTGCTGGCCGACCCGCCGCGGATCCGGGCCTGGCTGCGGCAGTTCCTGGAGGACTGCGACGAGGCCTTCTTCGCCGACACCTGGTCCCGGCTGCGCCACCAGCTCGCGGCGGACGCCCGCCGCAAGACGGACCTGCTCGGCCGACGGGGCCTGGGCGAGGCCCTGGCGTCCGTGTCGGCCGCGGTGACGCTCGACGAGGGCGCGGGCCGGATCGTCGTCGACAAGCTGGGCCACGGCCACACGTCGATCCGGGCCGGCAGTCTCCTGCTGGTGCCGACGAGTCTCGGCTGGCCGCATCTCATGGTGCTGCACCGGTACGGGTGGCAGCCGGTGATCCACTATCCGGTCGGCTCCCCGGAGCTGACGGTCCCGACCTCCGTCGAGCAGCTGACGCTGCGGATGACGGCCCTGTCCCATCCGATGCGGATGCGGCTGTGCCGGAGCCTGGCGCGCAGCGCGTTCACCACGAGCGAGCTGGCGCAGACGCACGGGATGACTGCGCCGGAGATATCCCGGCATCTGGGCGTGCTGAAGAAGGCGGGGCTGCTGACGACGCGGCGGCGCGGGCGGTACGTGCTGCACCAGCTGGACGTCACGATGGTGGCGCGCCTGGGCAGCGACTTCCTGGAGGGCATCCTCCGCTGACCGCTCCGCGGGGGCTGCCGATTGTCTTCGGCTGCGGGTCCGGTGGGGGCTGGTCGCGCAGTTCCCCGCGCCCCTAAAGGGGCAAAAGCCGGGGCGCAGCCCCGCTTTTGAGGGGCGCGGGGAACTGCGCGACCAGCCACACACGACCGTCACCCGACAACGCACCCGCCACCACCGCCCCCTCAGGGCCGCGGGGAACTGCGCGACGAGCCCCCACCGGCCGTCGGCCGACAACGGCCACCCGCCACCGCGGGCCCCTCAGGGGCGCGGGGAACTGCGCGAACGGCCCCCACCGGCCCGCAGCCGAGGACGGGGCCCGAGACGGAGCGCGGAGCGCTCAGCCCTGTCCGCCCGCCCGTACGAGACCCGTCTCGTACGCCAGGACGACCACCTGGACCCGGTCCCGCAGACCCAGCTTCGTGAGGATGCGGCCCACGTGCGTCTTGACCGTCGCCTCGGACAGCACGAGCCGCGCAGCGATCTCACCGTTGGACAGCCCCTGGGCGACCAGGATCATGACCTCCCGCTCCCGCCCGGTCAGCCGCTCCAGCTCCTTGTGCTGGGGATCCTTGCCCGCACTCGGCAGCAGCGGCGCGAAACGGTCCAGCAGCCGCCGAGTCGTCGAGGGCGCGACCACCGCGTCCCCGCTGTGCACGGAGCGGATCGCGGCGAGCAGCTCACCGGGCGGCACGTCCTTGAGCATGAAGCCGGAGGCCCCCGCCTTGAGCCCCGAGAAGGCGTACTCGTCGAGGTCGAAGGTCGTCAGGATCAGCACCTTCGGCGGGTTCGGGTCCGAGCAGATGCGCCGGGTCGTCTCCACCCCGTCCAGCTTCGGCATGCGGACGTCCATCAGGACCACGTCGACGTCCCTGCCGCGCAGCGCCTGCAAGGCCTCCACACCGTCGCCCGCCTCCGCCACGACCTCCATGTCCGGCTGGGCGTCGAGCACCATCCGGAACCCGGTGCGCAGCAGCGCCTGGTCGTCGACGAGCATCACGCGGATCGGCATGGGGAGGTCCTCCGGTCGGTTCGAATGCGTGTACGTGTCCTCGGATGCGTGCACGTGTCAGTGAGCGGGCTTGAGCGGAAGCAGGGCGCTGATGCGAAAACCCCCGCCGGGACGCGGCCCGGCGTCCAGGGTGCCGCCGACCATGCCGATGCGCTCGCGCATACCGATCAGGCCGTGCCCCTGGCCGTCCACCCCGCCCTCCTCGTACAGCTCGTGCGGGGCGCCCTTGCCGTCGTCCTCGACGAGCAGGCCGAGGCCGTCGTCGAAGTAGACCAGGCGCACACTCGCTCCCGCGTTCGGCCCCCCGTGCTTACGGGTGTTGGTGAGTGCCTCCTGCACGATGCGGTACGCGGTCAGCTCGACGCCGCTGGGCAGCGGACGCGGAGTGCCCTCGATCTTGAAGTCGACGGGGAGGCCGGAGCCCCGGCACTGCTCGATGAGGTCGTCGAGCTGCTCCACATCGGGCTGCGGCACGTACTCGCCGGACTCCTGGTGCTCGCCGGTGCGCAGCACCCCGAGGAGGCGGCGCATCTCGGCGAGGGCCTGCCGTCCCGTCCCGGAGATGATCTCCAGGGCCTTCTTGGCCTGGTCGGGCGCGGAGTCCAGTACGTACGCCGCGCCGTCGGCCTGGACCACCATCACCGAGACGTTGTGCGCGACGACGTCGTGCAGCTCGCGGGCGATCCGGGCGCGCTCGGCGGCGACCGCGACCTTGGCCTGCGCCTCGCGCTCCTTCTCCAGCCGCGCGGCCCGCTCCTCCAGCTGCGCGAAGTAGGCGCGGCGGGTCCGCAGGGAGTCGCCGAGGACCCAGGCGAGGGCGAAGGGAACCGTCTGGAAGATCACTATCGCCACCTGCCCGGCGGCGCTCTGGTGCTCCTCGGGCCAGCGCAGCTGCGCCAGCGGGGCCGCGAGCAGTCCGGCTGTGAGGGCGAGCCGGGAAGCCCAGCGGGTGCCGTTCGAGGCGACCGTGTAGGTGATCACCAGCAGCGCGAAGTCGGCCGGCGCCAACGGCATGTCCAGCACCAGCTGTGCCCCGCCCATGGAGACGGCGAGGATCAGCATCGACTCGGGCAGCCGCCTGCGCAGCGCGATCACCAGGCAGAGCAGCAGGGTGATCGGAAGGGTCACGGCCAGATGGTCGGTCCCGGAGTCGGCGTTCTCCTGCCCGGCCGTTCCGCTCGCGACCGAGATCCCGAGCAGGACGACGGCCCAGAAGCCGTCGACCCATGTCGGGTGCCTGCGGAGAAAATCATAGAGGCGCTGCACGTAACCCAGCGTAGGGAAGCGTGCTGTGTGCAGGGGTCAACCGGAGGGTCGATCCGTAACCGGTGCTTGTACTCCCCAAGGTGGAGGCCGCCTTGAACTTGCCGCTTAGCCTGGCGAGGTGACAGCGAGGGAAACAGGGGTGGGCGCAGTGGAGCGTGAGGCGGCGGGCGGGATGCGCGGGTGGCGCCCGGCGACCGAGGAAGCGCTGTACGGGCCCCGCGGTTTCTATCGCAGGCCGGAGGGTCCCGCGGGCCATTTCCGCACCTCGGTGCATGCGTCACCGCTGTTCGCGGGGGCCGTGGCCCGGCTGCTGCTCCTCGTCGACGAGGCCCTCGCCCACCCCTCCGAACTCGCCTTCGTCGACCTGGGCGCGGGCCGCGGCGAACTGGTGGACGCCGTCCTGAGGGCGCTCCCCGCCGAAGCGGCCTCCCGCGCGCGCGGGTACGCGGTGGAGCGCGCCGCCCGCCCCGCCGGACTCGACCGCCGGATCGACTGGCTCCCGGAGCCCCCGCCGGGCGTCACGGGCCTGCTGTTCGCCAACGAGTGGCTCGACAACGTGCCGGTGGACGTGGCCGAGGTGGACGCGCACGGAGTGCCCCGCCTCGTCCTGGTGGACGCGGCCGGGACGGAGTCCCTCGGGGAGCCGGTGGGGGGCGCGGACGCGCGCTGGCTGGAGACGTGGTGGCCCCTCACGGGAACGCCCGCCGATCCGCTCCCCGCTGAAGGGCTGCGGGCCGAGATCGGTCTCCCCAGGGACACCGCCTGGGCGTCCGCCGTGGCCGCTCTGGGCGGCGGTCTGGCCGTCGCCGTCGACTACGGGCACAGCGCGGGCGCACGGCCGCCGTTCGGGACGCTGACGGGCTTCAGGGAGGGCCGGGAGACGGCCCCCGTGCCGGACGGCTCCTGCGACATCACCGCGCATGTGGCGCTGGACGCGTGCGCCCTGCCGGGCGGCCGGCTGCTGAGCCAGCGGGACGCGCTGCGGACGCTGGGCGTGAGCGGCGAGCGGCCGTCCCTGGCCCTGGCCTCCACGGACCCCGCGGCGTACGTACGGGCCCTCGCGGGCGCCGGCGAGGCGGCCGAACTGACCGCCCGGGGCGGCCTGGGCGACTTCGGCTGGCTGACCCAGCCGGTCGGCATCCCGAACCCGCTCCGGGTCCCGCCGCAAGGCCCCCTCCCGAGAACGAAACAGCCCTCTCCGTAGAGCCCCGCCCGCAGCGCCCCGCCCGTGGACGAGCCCTACTTGTCGATGTCCCCCACCACGAAGAACAGCGACCCCAGGATCGCCACCATGTCCGCGACCAGCGTGCCCGGCAGCAGTTCGGTGAGCGCCTGGATGTTGTTGTACGAGGCCGA
This sequence comes from Streptomyces liliiviolaceus, assembly GCF_018070025.1. Classification (NCBI taxonomy): domain Bacteria; kingdom Bacillati; phylum Actinomycetota; class Actinomycetes; order Kitasatosporales; family Streptomycetaceae; genus Streptomyces; species Streptomyces liliiviolaceus. Next base: position 1,919,124 of record NZ_JAGPYQ010000001.1, on the reverse strand, counting down.
ACGCAGCTTCAGCCGGTACGGGGTCTTCTCGCCCTTGCTGACGAGGTAGTAGCCGTTGATGCCGAGGGGGTTCTCGGTCCAGGCGTACGTGTGGCCCTCGGGGGCCTTCAGGACCTTGGGGAGCCGCTGGTTGATCGGTCCGGGCGGCAGCTCCGCGAGCCGGTCCAGACAGGCGTCCGCGAGGTCCAGCGCGTTGTGGGTCTGCTCCAGGAGGCACTCGAAACGGGCCAGGCAGTCGCCCTCCTGGCGCGTGACGACCTTCAGGGTGTCCTGGAGTTCGCCGTACGCGAGGTAGGGCTCGTCCCGGCGCAGGTCGAAGTCGACACCGGAGGCGCGGGCGATCGGCCCGCTCACCCCGTAGGCGTGCACCGCCTCGGGCGAGAGCACTCCGACACCGCGCGTACGCCCCCGGAAGATCTCATTGCCGAGCACCAGACCGTCGAAGCGGTCCATGCGGGAGCGCACCCCGGAAACGGCCTCCCGCGCGCGCGTGGCCCAGCCGGCCGGCAGATCCTCCTTGAGGCCGCCCACCCGGTTGAACATGTAGTGCATGCGCCCGCCGGAGACCTCCTCCATGACGTGCTGCAGCTCCTCGCGCTCGGTGAACGCGTAGAAGATCGGGGTGATCCCGCCCAGTTCCAGGGGGTACGAACCGAGGAACATCAGGTGGTTCAGGACCCGGTTCAGCTCCGCGAGGAGCGTGCGGGTCCACACCGCGCGCGGGGGCACCTCCATGCCGAGCATCCGCTCCACACCGAGAACCACGCCCAGCTCGTTCGAGAACGCGGAGAGCCAGTCGTGGCGGTTGGCCAGCATGATGATCTGCCGGTAGTCGCGCGCCTCGAAGAGCTTCTCCGCGCCGCGGTGCATATAGCCGATCACCGGCTCCGCGTGCTGGATCCGCTCTCCGTCCAGGACGAGCTTCAGCCGGAGTACGCCGTGGGTGGACGGATGCTGGGGCCCGATGTTGAGCACCATGTCGGTGCTCTCCGCGGCGCCGCCGATACCGACCATGGTCTCCGTCGTAGGAGTCATGCGGACAGTGTGTCGTACGTACGCTTGCTGCATGGAGACGGGGACCTCGGAGAACACGGGGCGGACAGCGGAACGGCCGCCCGGGCGGGCAGCGGGTCGGCCGGCGGACGAACCGGTGTGGATCGCGCTGCCGCCGGGACTGCTGAGGATGCGACGGCTGCTGCTGGTGGTGTGGCTCGGGCTGCTGGCCCTCGCCACGGGCCTGCTGCTCGGTCTGTTCGCCGGACCCGCCTGGGCGGCCTTCGCGCTGCTGCCACTGGCCGCGCTGCTGTGGGGCTGGCCGATGCTGGGGCGCAACTGGCGTTCCTGGCGCTATGCCGAGCGCGCGGACGACCTGCTGATCAGCCGCGGTGTCCTGTGGCACGAGGAGACCGTCGTGCCGTACGGGCGCATGCAGCTGGTCGAGGTGACCTCCGGTCCCGTGGAGCGGCACTTCGGGCTGGCGAGCGTGCAGCTGCACACGGCCGCCGCGGCGACGGACGCCCGTATCCCCGGACTCGTACCGGCGGAGGCGGAACGACTGCGTGACCGGCTCACCGAGCTGGGCGAGGCCCGATCGGCGGGGCTGTGACGACGTCACCGGACGCCCCCAGGGACGTACAGGACATACGGACCGGGAACGAAGCCGTGTCCGGGGCCGGGGCCGAGGCCCTGTCCGGGAACGCGCCGACGGGGGATTCCGCGCCGCGGGAGCGGCGGCTGCACCCCGTGACCCCGCTGCGGCGCGCGTGGGCGCCGGTCGCCGTGATCGCCGGATGGGCCGTGCACGACCCCGACGGGGCGCAGCGGCAGCTGATGCGGCTCACGACGACCGTCCTGCTGGCCGCCCTCGCCGCCGCCGTCCTGGGGGCCGCCCTCTACGGCTTCCTGAGCTGGTGGTTCACCCACTTCTCGGTGACCGACACCGAGCTGCGCATCCGTACGGGCCTGGTGTTCCGGCGTACCGCGCACATCCGGCTCGAACGGATCCAGGCCGTCGACGTCACCCAGCCGCTGCTGGCCCGCGTCGCCGGTGTCGCCAAGCTCAAACTCGACGTCGTGGGGACCGACAAGAAGGACGAGCTGGCCTATCTGGGCCAGGAGGAGGCCCGGACGCTACGGGCCGAACTGCTCGCCCGGGCCGCCGGTTTCGCCCCCGAGACCGTGCACGAGGTGGGCGAGGCGCCGGTCCGCCAACTGCTGCACGTGCCGGCCAAGGTCCTCGCCGTGTCGCTCGTCCTGACCGGGGCCACCTGGGGGACGCTGGCCGCCGCACTCGTCGTACCGCCGCTGCTGTGGTTCGCCACCCACAGCGTGTGGACGGTGCTCGCGACGGCGCTGCCGCTGCTCGGCGCGGCGGGCGCGAGCAGCGTGGGCCGGTTCGTCGCCGAGTACGACTGGACCGTGGGCGAGTCGCCGGACGGACTGCGCATCGACCACGGACTGCTCGACCGCACGCACGAGACCGTGCCGCCCGGGCGCGTCCAGACCATCCACATCGTCGAGCCGCTCCTGTGGCGGCGGCGCGGCTGGGTCCGGATCGAGCTGGACGTGGCGGGCTCGTCCAACTCCGTACTCGTACCGGTCGCCCCGCGCGAGGTCGCCGAGTCGGTCATCGCGCGCGTGCTGCCCGGCGTGACCGTGCCGGGCACCCTCGCGCGCCCCCCGCGCCGGGCGGGCCGGTGCCTGCCGTTCTGGTGGCGGGGTTACGGGATCGCCGTCACCGACACCGTCTTCGTGGCCCGGCACGGGCTGCTCCGCCGCAGCATCTCGCTCGTCCCGCACGCGAAGGTGCAGAGCGTGCGCCTCGAACAAGGGCCGTGGCAGCGCCACCAGGGGCTCGCCGACGTCCGGGTGGACACCGGGGCCAACAAGACCGTGACGGCCCGTCTGAGGGACGCCACGGAGGCGGCGGAGCTGCTCTACGCGCAGGCGGACCGTGCGCTGACCGGCCGCCGCGAGGCCCGGCCCGACCGCTGGATGGCCTGACCGCCGGACGACCTGACCGCCGGACATGCGTGAGGGCAGTGGCTGTTCTGTTCGCCACTGCCCTCACGCATGTCGCCGGCCCGGGTCCCGGCGGTGGGAACCCGCTCTACGAGACCGCGCTCCGCAGTCCCGTGAGGTCGATCTGTTCCGTCTCGTCGTGCGCGGTCAGGTCGATGACCTGGCCGACACCGCGCGACTGCGCGCTCACGGGCTTGAAACCGGACTCGGCCTCGGCCTTGTGGAGCGCGAGCGCCTCCTGCCCGACCACGTCGGCGAGGTCCTCGTTCTGCACGGCCTCCAGCGCTTCCGCGGCCTTCTGCGTGCCGAAGAAGTCGAAGCCGCCCTCCACGGAGGGGCGCCGCACGGGCGTGGCCGGTGCGACCGCCACGGCCGTCGGCACGGTGAAGTGTCCGGCGGGGCGCACGGGCCGCGCGGCGGGCGTCAGCGCGGCCGCGCTCGTCGGCGAAGGACCGGCCTCGGCCGCGGGCGGCTGCTGTACGCGGGCCACCTCCGACGGGGTGGGACGCGCGAGGTCGCTGCCCGGCGACGGCTGCGGCGCGGGCGCGGTGTCCGGCGCGGGCCGGGACCCCGTGCGGGTCGCGGTGGACTGCAGGGACGTCACGCCGACGGCGCCGGACCGCTCCCGGGGCCGGGCGGTCCCGGCGGACTGCGCGGTCTCGGCGGGCTGCGCGTGGGTCCGTACGTTCTCGGTGGCGGTGGCCTGGGTGGGCCTCGGGGCGGTGGCGGCGGCCGTGCGCTCGTGCCCGCCGACCGCCCCGGGCTTCCCCAGCGCCTCGCCCTCCTGGCGGGTGTCGCCCTTCGCCGGCGCACCCGTCATGGCGCCGCCCGCGGCGGAAGCCGCGGCGGCCTTCGGGGAGCCGCCCGGCCGGGGCGCGCCCTTGCCGGGGCCGCCCGGCGACGGCGAACCCTTCCGGACGCCGCCCTTCGCGGGAGTCCGCTTGGCCTGGCCGCCCTTGGGGGGCGTGGTCGGTGCGGGACCGTCGGTGTCGGGGTCTTCGGGAGCCCGGCCGTCGGGGGCCCGGTCTTCGGAGGTCGTACCGGCCGCGGTGGTCGACGGGGCAGCCGCGGTGTCGGCGCCCTCGTCTCCGGCGGCTATGGATCCGTCCGCCGGCGCGTCGGCCCGCACCGGGCCGGACTCCTCCGAGACGGCCTCGACGGCGGTGTCGCCCTCGGACCCGGCTGCGGAGGACTCGGCCGTGGAGGGCTTGGCGGAGGAGGACCCGGCCGTGGAACCATCGTCGTCCGAGGTGTCCGAAGCCGCCGCGGTGTCCGAAGCCTGCGAGTCGGCCGAGTCGGTCGAGTCGGCCGCCCGGGCCGCGTCCTCGGCCGCGGCGCCGTCGCGGGCCCCCAGGAGCCGGTCCAGCGCCGAGTTGGCCTTCACGTAGAGGACCGAGGCCGCGGAGGACGCCGCCAGGGCCGCCTGGACCGTCGCCGTCGTCGCCTCGGGCACCTCGGCCTCAGGAGCCGTGTCGACGGGAGCCGTGTCGACGGCTTCCTCAGGGGCCGTCTCCTCGGCGGTCGCATCCGTGACGGGTGTCTCCGGGGCCGGCGCGGCCTCTATCTCAAGGAGCCGGCGGCCCTCCAGCGCGGTGGCCCGCTCGGTCTCCGCCGTGGCGTACCGCCTCAGCAGCGCGGCGTGTTCGTTGCGCAGCCCGGCCAGCTCGGCACGCTTGGCGCGCAGCCGCTGTTCCAGCTTCGTACGGAGTTCGCGCGACTCGTCCAGGTCGCTCTCCAGTTCGGCGACCCGCTCCTCGTGACGCCACTCGTCGCTCGCGCGCCCGCGTGCGAGATCCGCGACGCGCCTGCCCGCCGAGGCGTCCCAGCGGCGCATGACGACCGCGCCCACGACGGCCGTCAGCGCGGCGCCCGCGGCCAGCCCTCGGAGCACCATCGGTTCGGAGAACAGCCATGGCCCCACGGCGCAGACGACGGATACGCCTGCGATCGCCGAGGGGGGCAACAGCCGGTGCAAAGGTGGGGAATGGCGGTGACGTCCTCGTGGCATGGCCAGAAACTTACCGCGCGTAGGCGAATGATGGTGCCCCGCAGAGCAAAACGCAGCCACACCGAAACCTTCTCGCCGCCCCTTCACCGGACAATCCCCGCACCGGCCCCTTGCGGAACACGACTTGGGCTCGCCACCAGCAGCCGCACGGGTCCCGCGCCGTCCGCCCCGGGTCCGCCTATTCGACGCGGACTCCCCCGTCGTGACCACGCCACTTCCCGATCAAGCTCCTCGCATTCGCCACCGGGCCCCGATCACCGGCCTTGCCACCGGACTTCCGGAGAGCCGAAAGAATCTTCGGGCCGGTGAATTCGGCGGACTTCGCCGCGTATTCGCGTACGACCGCCGTCGGAAGCCCTGTCGGAAGCCCTTCACCGGCGTCCGTTCAGGAGCCGCTCACCGATCACGGTCGCTCAGCGGTCGTGGTCGCGGTCGCTCAGCGGTCGCTGAGGCGTCCGCTGAGCCACTGGAGGGTCGCCGGGATCTCGCGCCGCCAGGTGTTGAAGTTGTGGCCGCCGCTGTCGAGGATGATCGACGAGATCCGGGTCGGCTTCTTCGCCTCGACCAGGTCGATGAACCTCAGCGTCTCCCGGTAGTTGCTCTCGCCCTGTCTGCTGCTGGTGACGAGCAGCGAGGTGTCGGGCGCGGGCCGGTGCCCGAGGTACCAGACCAGATCGGCGCTGTCGCGCACCTCCTGGTCCCCGTGGAAGAGATCGCCCGTCGTGGGGTCGGACGGCGGCCGGTAGTACGGGGACAGGCCCGCCCCCGCGGCGTACGTCCCCGGGTGGTGGATCGCGAGTTTCAGCGCGCAGTAGCCGCCCGTCGAGTCCCCGACGACGCCCCAGCTGCCGGGTTTCCTCCCCACCCTGTAGTGATGTGACACGGCGTCGGGGAGGTCCTGGGCGAAGAACGTCTCGGTCCGCGGCCCGCCGGGGACGTCCACGCACTCGGTGTCGCGCGGCGGTGCGACGGTCGGCCGCATCATGACGAGGATCATCGGCTGCATGCGGCCGTCCTTGGCCAGCGCGTGGGCGGTCTGCGGATAGTGCAGGCCCTTGACGAGCGCCTCCGCGGTGCCCGGATAGCCGGTGAGCACGACAGCGGCCGGGAACGTACGGGTGCGGTACCGCGGCTGGAAGTACTCCGGCGGCAGATAGACGTACGCGGGACTGGCGATGTGGGTGCGCCGGCCCACCAGTTCGACCTTCTGGAGCTGGCCGCCGATCTGTGGCCGCGCCCCGCCGGACACGTTGACCTGCCGGGTGCCGACCACCTGGAGCGGCCCGGCCGTGTCCCCGGGGTCGTGGTCGACCACGACGCCCTGTCCGGACTCCCGGCCGAGGAGGTCGGCCCAGCTCGCGTAGAAGCCGAAGGCCTGGTTGGCGCCGAGGCCCACCGACGCGAACACCGCGACCTGAGTGGCCGTCAGCAGGGCGATCCGCCCCGACACGGCACGCCAGTCGCGGCGCGCGAGCAGCGGCCAGCACCACACCGTGCCGACGAACAGCAGCACGGCGACGAGGACCACCAGTGCCAGCACCTTGTTGCTCGTGAGTCCCATGAGCTGTTCCTGCCCGCGCTTTCCGACCGGTGGCCGCACCGCTTCCTTCACGGCGCCTTGCCCCGGTCTTTCCTTTCCCTTTGGAGCGGTTTTCCGGAAGGGAGTGAACCTGGCCCCTCAAGACACCGTCCTAGAGGGCGCAATGTCGCCGGATGCCGGATTGGCACCGGATTCAAGGTCTCTCGCAGAACCACGGGATGCGATGTCTGTCAGGATAGATGGGGAAAAGTCGGGCGAGGTTCCGGAACGAACGGCCCCGCCGCGGGGCGCACTCGGCCGACCGGGCGGCGCACCGCGCGGTACGCGCCGCGTCCTGCACGGCCCGCGCCCCGAGGCCGTCCCCGCCTGGGTCGCCCGGGCCTGCACGCTCGTGGGCGTCCTGGACATCGCCGCGGGTGTCTTCCCGCGCTTCCGCCACAGCCGGATGCACACGCTCGCGGAGGTACTGCCGGGCGCGCTCGGCCCGTTCGCCGCCGCCCTGTCGCTCAGCACGGGTGTCCTGCTGCTCCTCCTGGCCCACGGGCTGCGCCGGCGCAAACGGCGGGCGTGGCGGGCCGCGGTGGGGCTGCTCCCGGCGGGCGCCCTCGCCCAGTTCACGTACCGTCACTCGCTCGTCGGCGTGATCATCTCGCTGGCGCTGCTGGTCCCGCTGCTGCGTCACCGGGACGAGTTCACGGCGCTGCCCGACCCGCGCAGCCGCTGGCGGGCGCTCGCCAACTTCGTCCTCATGGGCGCCGGTTCGCTCGTGCTGGGCCTGGTCGTCGTCAGCGCCCACCCGCACCGCATGATCGGCGACCCGAGCCTCGCGGACCGTATCGAGCACGTGCTGTACGGCCTGTTCGGCCTGGAGGGGCCCCTCGACTACGCGGGCACCACGTCCTGGACGGTGGCCTTCTCGCTCGGCGCGCTCGGCCTGCTGACCGCCGTGACCACGATCTATCTGGCCTTCCGCCCCGAACACCCGGCCGCGCGCCTCACCGAGGACGACGAGGCGCGCCTGCGCGCCCTCCTGGACAAGCACGGCGGACGCGACTCGCTCGGCCACTTCGCGCTCCGCCGCGACAAGGCGGTCGTCTTCTCCCCCAGCGGCAAGGCGGCGGTGACCTACCGCGTCGTCTCCGGGGTGATGCTCGCCAGCGGCGACCCGATCGGCGACGTCGAGGCCTGGCCCGGCGCCATCGAGCGCTTCATGGACGAGGCCACGGCCCACTCCTGGACGCCCGCGGTCATGGGCTGCTCCGAGACCGGCGGCGAGGTCTGGACCCGCGAGACCGGCCTCGACGCCCTCGAACTGGGCGACGAGGCGGTGGTGGAGGTCGCGGATTTCTCCCTGGCCGGGCGCGCGATGCGGAACGTGCGCCAGATGGTGAAGCGCATCGAGCGGGCTGGCTACGAGACCCGGGTACGGCGCATCCGTGACCTGGGCGAGGGCGAGCTGGACCGCATCCGCAGGGCCGCGGAGGACTGGCGCGGCACCGACACCGAGCGCGGCTTCTCCATGGCGCTCGGCCGCATCGGCGACCCGGCGGACGGCGACTGTCTCATCGCGACGGCCCACAAGGCGGACGGCGAACCCGGCCCGTACGGCGACCTGAAGGCCGTGCTCCACTTCGTCCCCTGGGGCGTGGACGGGGTCTCCCTCGACCTCATGCGCCGGGACCGCTCGGCGGACCCCGGCATGAACGAACTGCTCATCGTGGCGGCCCTCCAGGCCGCGCCCCGGCTGGGCGTCGCCCGCGTCTCGCTGAACTTCGCGATGTTCCGGGCGGCCCTGGCCCGCGGCGAGAAGATCGGCGCGGGACCGGTCCTGCGGGTCTGGCGCGGACTGCTGGTGTTCCTGTCCCGCTGGTTCCAGATCGAGTCGCTCTACAAGTTCAACGCCAAGTTCCGCCCCTCCTGGGAGCCCCGCTTCGTCGTCTACCGCACGTCCCGCGACCTCCCCCGCATCGGCCTCGCCGCGCTGCAGGCCGAGGGCTTCGTGAGCCTCGCCCTCCCGCGCGTCCTGCGCCGCCGCCCGAAGGCACCCCGTCCGTGCGCCCACACACGGGCGGAACACGGCGTACGGGCGGCCTGAGCGCCCCGCGCCCCAGCGAACCCCGGCCGCCTCGCGACGCCCACCCCCGTGCCGCGCGGCTGCCGGTCCCGGCGGGTCTGCGGCAGTGAGGGGTGCCCCATCCCCTTGGGCCTAGGGCGGGACTTTGCGGACACGCCCTAGGCTGGACGGTATGAGCAAGATGAGTGGGCGAGGGCAAGTGTCAGGGCTCCCGGCGTGGGACCGCTGCGCGGTCATGGGCGTCGTGAACGTGACCCCCGACTCCTTCTCCGACGGCGGCCGCTTCTTCGACACGACCGCCGCCGTCAAGCACGGCCTCGACCTGGTCGCGGAGGGCGCCGACCTGGTCGACGTGGGCGGCGAGTCCACCCGCCCCGGAGCCGCCCGCGTCGACGAGGCGGAGGAGCTCAAACGCGTCATACCCGTCGTCCGCGGCCTCGCCTCCGAAGGCGTCACGGTCTCCGTGGACACCATGCGCGCCTCCGTGGCCGAGCGCTCCCTCGCAGCGGGCGCCGCACTCGTCAACGACGTCAGCGGCGGCCTGGCCGACCCGGCGATGATCCCCGCCGTCGCCGCCGCGGGCGCCCCCTTCGTGGTCATGCACTGGCGCGGCTTCCTCCAGGGCAGCACCGTACGGGGGTCGTACGAGGACGTCGTCTCCGAAGTCGTCGACGAGCTCCACGCACGCGTGGAGGCCGTTCTGGCGGGCGGTATCGCCCCCGACCGCATCGTCGTGGACCCGGGCCTCGGCTTCTCCAAGGAGGCCGAGCACGACCTCGTCCTCCTCGCCCACCTCGACCGGCTCCGGGAGATCGGCCACCCCCTGCTGGTGGCGGCCTCCCGCAAGCGGTTCCTCGGCCGCGTACTGGCGGGCCCGGAAGGTGCCCCGCCGCCCGCCCGGGAGCGCGACGCGGCCACCGCCGCGGTCTCCGCGCTCGCCGCCCACCAGGGCGCGTGGGCCGTCCGCGTCCACGAGGTACGGGCCACCGCCGACGCCGTCCGGGTCGCCAGGGCCGTGGAGGGCGCCCGCGCCGCGGAGGGAACCGCGACCGGTGAGGGAGCCCGGTGAGCGCCCCGCACACGGACGTCGAACAGGTCGAACTCGCCAACACGGCCTTCTACGAGACGCTCGAACAGGGCGACTTCGAGGAACTGTCCTCCCTCTGGCTGACCCCCTCCGACCTGGGCCAGGACGAGGAGTACCACGACCCCGCGCAGGCCGGTGAGATCTCCTGCGTCCACCCCGGCTGGCCGGTCCTCAACGGCCGCGGCGAGGTCCTGCGCTCGTACGCGCTGATCATGGCGAACACCGAGTACATCCAGTTCTTCCTGACCGACGTGCATGTCTCGGTCACCGGTGACACCGCGCTGGTGACCTGCACGGAGAACATCCTCAGCGGCGGCCCCCCGCCCGAGGACAGCGACGAACTCGGACCGCTCGTGGGTCAGCTCGTCGTCGCCACGAACGTGTTCCGCCGCACCTCGGACGGCTGGAAGCTCTGGTCTCACCACGCCTCCCCCGTCCTCGCCGAGACCGACGAGGACGAGCCGGACGACCCGACGCCCTGAGGCCCGCCGGGGCCCGATCGGGGCCCCGCCGAGGCCGGACCGCGGCCCGCTGAAGCGCCGAGGCGGGCCGGGCGGGCGATCACCGTCGTAGTACGTTGGTGATCGTGGCGCCGGCCCCGGGGCGCCGGCCCGTGGCCCGGCCGACCGGCCGTGTCAGTGCCCGCGGGTAGATTCGTTCGAGGCCGGTGTACCGCCCCCGCGGAGGGGGAATGTGACCGGTCCCCGCCGACGATTGCAGGAGTGATTCGTGGATCGTGTCGCGCTGCGCGGCCTCAGGGCCCGTGGTCACCACGGCGTCTTCCCCAAGGAACGCGAAGAGGGCCAGACCTTCATCGTGGACCTCGTCCTGGGCCTGGACACCCGGCCCGCCGCGGCCGACGACGACCTCACGAAGACCGTGCACTACGGCATCGTGGCGGAGGAGGTCGTGGCCGTCGTCCAGGGCGACGCGGTGAACCTCATCGAGACCCTCGCCGAGCGGATCGCCACCACCTGTCTGAAGCACGACGGGGTCCAGGAGGTCGAGGTGTGCGTCCACAAGCCGGACGCCCCGATCACGGTCCCCTTCGACGACGTGACCGTCACCATCATCCGGAGCCGTGCATGACAGCGTTCACCGAGGGCCAGAGCGACCCGACCGTCCAGCCGGTCCCCGCCGCCGTAGTGGAACAGGTCGACGCCGCCGACTCGACCCTGCACAACCCCAGGCGGGCCGTGCTCTCCCTCGGCTCGAACCTCGGCAACCGCCTGGAGACCATCCAGGGCGCCATCGACGCCCTGGAGGACACCCCCGGAGTCCGCGTCAAGGCGGTCTCCCCGGTGTACGAGACCGAGCCGTGGGGCGTGGAGACGGACAGCCAGCCGTCGTACTTCAACGCGGTGATCGTGCTGAAGACGACCCTCCCCCCGTCCTCGCTCCTGGAGCGGGCGCACGCCGTGGAAGAGGCCTTCCACCGGGTACGGGACGAGCGCTGGGGCCCCCGCACGATCGACGTCGACATCGTGGCGTACGCGGACGTGGTCTCCGACGATCCGACGCTGACCCTCCCCCATCCGCGCGCCCACGAGCGTGCCTTCGTCCTGGCCCCCTGGAACGACGTGGAGCCCGAGGCCCAGCTGCCCGGCCGCGGACCGGTGGCCCAGCTGCTCGCCGCGGTCACCCGTGACGGTGTCGCGCCCCGGGCCGACCTGGAACTCCAGCTGCCCGAGTAGTCGTTAAGGTCAAGACGCGTCAGGACACACCATCGTGAGAGGGACTGAGTGAAAGAGCTGCGCATCAGGACGCTGGCCGCGGTGTTCCTCGTCGCCGGGGTGCTGTCCTGGGCGGGTGCCCGCCTGTGGAACTCGGTGGGCACGCTGCCCCGGGTCCCCCTCGCGGCCCCCATCGTCCTGGCTCTGATCGCCGTGGTCCTGCTGGCCACGGCGATCTCCCTGCGGTCCCGGCTGAAGGCCCAGCGCGAGCGCGTGGCCGGCGCCAAGGGGGTCGACCCCCTGATGGCCGCCCGCGCGGTCGTCTTCGGCCAGGCCAGCGCGCTGGTCGCGGCCCTCGTCGCCGGGATGTACGGGGGCACCGGCGCGTTCCTGCTGGAGTCGCTGGACATCCCCGCCCGCCGCGACCAGGCCATCTACGCCGGCTTCTCGGTCCTGGCGGGCCTCGCCGTCATAGCGGCCGCCTTCTTCCTGGAACGAGTCTGCAAACTCCCGGAAGACGACGACACGAACGGCAACACGGCCCCGGCCTAGCAGCCCCTCCCAGAGGGGCGCGGGAAACCGCGCAGTCTTTCGTCTTGAGGGGCGCGGGGAACGGCGCAGTCTTTTCGCTTTCAGGGGCGCGGGGAACGGCGCAATCTCTTGCCTTCAGGGGCGCGCTCGAAGATGGGGCGCAGCCCCCTCTTGAGGGGCGCGGGGAACTGCGCGACCAGCCACGACGGACCCGCACGTTCCACCAAGCCGCAGCCGCCCCCACCCGCAGGAGCGCACCGCTCACCGAGCCACTCAACGAGCCATGATCAGACTCATCGCCTCGTTCCGCGTGGCCGCATCCCGCAACTGCCCCCGAACGGCAGAAGTTATCGTCTTGGCCCCCGGCTTACGAATCCCCCGCATCGACATGCACATGTGCTCGCACTCCACCACCACGATCACCCCACGCGGCTCAAGGATCTCCATCAGCGAGTCCGCGATCTGCGTGGTGAGCCGTTCCTGCACCTGCGGCCGCCGCGCGTACACGTCCACGAGCCGCGCGAGCTTCGACAGGCCCGTGATCTTCCCGGACGTGCTCGGGATGTAGCCCACGTGCGCCACACCCCGGAACGGCACCAGATGGTGCTCACAGGTCGAGAACACCTCGATGTCCTTCACGAGGACCATCTCGTCGTGGCCCAGGTCGAACGTCGTCGTCAGGACGTCCTCGGCCCGCTGCCGCAGCCCCGCGAAGATCTCCTGGTACGCCCGGGCGACCCGCCCCGGCGTCTCCCGCAGCCCTTCCCGGTCCGGATCCTCACCGACCGCGATCAGCAGTTCTCGTACGGCGTTCTCGGCGCGCTTCTCGTCGAATTCGCCGATCACACCCTCGCTGTCCAGCCTCACGGGGTCGGTCATCTCGTGCCTCGTTCCTGTGCCTCTCACACGCGCGAACCACGCGTATCGCCATCGGGCATACGAAGATGCCGCGCCCCCCAGGCTAGAACCTGGGGGGCGCGGCATGCATTCCGGGCCTGGTGAGGGCGCCGGGAGCCAGGGTGCTGTCAGCTCTCGGTGCGGTCCTCGGGGGCCGGCTCGGTCACCGGGTGGGCCTCGGCGGACGTGTTCGCCTTCGAGGTGGTGATCGCGGGGGCCGAGCCGTTCGTCCCGTTCGTCAGTGACAGCTCCCGGGGGGAGAGCACCGGCGGGCGGGTCGACGGGGTGCGGCGGGAGGAGCCGGTCCACGCGGGGCGGGCCGGACGCTTGACGAGCGGAGTGAAGACCTCGGCGATCTGCTCCTTGCTCAGCGTCTCCTTCTCCAGCAGCTGGAGCACCAGCGCGTCGAGGACGTCGCGGTTCTCGACCAGGATCTCCCAGGCCTCGTTGTGCGCGTTCTCGATGAGCTTCTTGACCTCTTCGTCGACGAGCGCGGCGACCTCTTCCGAGTAGTCGCGCGGGTGCGACATCTCCCGGCCCAGGAAGGGCTCGGTGTTGTCGCCGCCGAACTTGATGGCGCCGAGGCGCTCGGTCATGCCGTACTGCGTGACCATCGCGCGGGCCGTTGCCGTGGCCTTCTCGATGTCGTTCGCGGCACCCGTGGTCGGGTCGTGGAAGACGAGCTCCTCGGCCGCGCGCCCGCCCAGCATGTAGGCCAGCTGGTCGAGCATCTCGTTGCGGGTCGTGGAGTACTTGTCCTCGTCCGGCAGGACCATCGTGTAGCCGAGAGCACGGCCTCTGGAGAGGATCGTGATCTTGTGCACCGGGTCGGAGTTCGGTGAGGCCGCCGCGACCAGGGCGTGTCCGCCCTCGTGGTACGCGGTGATCTTCTTCTCCTTGTCCGACATGATCCGGGTCCGCTTCTGCGGGCCCGCGACCACACGGTCGATCGCCTCGTCGAGCATGTGGTTGTCGATCAGCTTCTGGTTGCTGCGCGCGGTGAGCAGCGCGGCTTCGTTCAGCACGTTCGACAGGTCCGCACCCGTGAAGCCCGGCGTACGACGCGCGACGGCCGACAGGTCGACGTCCGGCGCGACCGGCTTGCCCTTCTGGTGGACCTTGAGGATCTCCAGACGGCCCAGCATGTCCGGGCGGTCGACCGCGATCTGGCGGTCGAAGCGGCCGGGGCGCAGCAGGGCCGGGTCGAGGATGTCCGGGCGGTTCGTCGCGGCGATGAGGATCACGCCGCCCTTGACGTCGAAGCCGTCCATCTCGACGAGCAGCTGGTTCAGCGTCTGCTCGCGCTCGTCGTGGCCGCCGCCGAGGCCGGCGCCGCGATGGCGGCCGACCGCGTCGATCTCGTCCACGAAGACGATCGCCGGGGCGTTCGCCTTGGCCTGCTCGAACAGGTCGCGCACACGCGAGGCACCGACACCGACGAACATCTCGACGAAGTCGGAACCGGAGATCGAGTAGAAGGGGACGCCCGCCTCGCCCGCGACGGCACGCGCGAGCAGCGTCTTGCCCGTACCGGGAGGCCCGTACAGCAGGACGCCCTTGGGGATCTTGGCGCCGACGGCCTGGAACTTCGCCGGCTCCTGGAGGAACTCCTTGATCTCGTGGAGTTCCTCGACCGCCTCGTCCGAGCCCGCCACGTCGGCGAACGTCGTCTTCGGGGTGTCCTTGGTGATGAGCTTCGCCTTGGACTTCCCGAACTGCATGACCCGGGAGCCGCCGCCCTGCATCTGATTCATCAGGAACAGGAAGACGACGACGATGAGGACGAAGGGAAGCAGGGACAGCAGGATGCCGACGAACGCGTTCTGCTTGGTCGGCGAGACCGTGTAGCCGTCCGGGATCTGCTTGTTCTGGAACTTGTCCTGGAGGGTCGTGGCCAGGTTCACACCCTGGTCGCCGATGTAGCTCGCCTGGATCTTCGAGCTGCCCTCGATCTTTTCGCCGTCCTTGAGCTCGGCCTTGATGACCTGCTCGTCGCCGGTTGTGATCTTGGCTTGTTTGACCTTGTTGTCACTGATCGCCTGGACGACCTGGCCGGTGTCCACCGTCTTGTAGCCGCCGGACGAGCCGACGACCTGCATCAACACGACCACGGCAAGGACGGCCAGCACGATCCACATGACCGGCCCACGGAAGTATCGCTTCACGTCCATCCATACGGAGCGGTGCCGCCCCGTCCCTCCTGCCATAGTGAGTTTGATAAGACTGTTATTCGGACGGTACCCCAGCATTGCCACCGGAAGCTGCACGGTCCGGCTGACAAACCCCGTCCACGTATGCTCCAACGGCGCGAAACCCGCTGAGGTTCCCGGCCGTCACACGGGGGGCGGGCCCCCGTCAGGGGGCGTCACCCGTCCAGGGTGCCTCAGCCGCCGTAGACATGGGGCGCGAGCGTACCGACGAACGGGAGGTTCCGGTACTTCTCCGCGTAGTCGAGGCCGTACC
The DNA here is from genome assembly GCF_018070025.1 of Streptomyces liliiviolaceus. NCBI lineage: Bacteria > Bacillati > Actinomycetota > Actinomycetes > Kitasatosporales > Streptomycetaceae > Streptomyces > Streptomyces liliiviolaceus. The sequence goes on along the minus strand of NZ_JAGPYQ010000001.1, from coordinate 1,903,830 downwards.
CGATGACGAATTCGTTCGGGATGTCGAAGCCGACCCACTCCACGTCGATCGCGACCTTCGCGGCCTCGGGCTTGCGCAGCAGCGTGCACACCTTGAGGGACGCGGGCTCGCGGGAGCCGAGGTTGGAGATCAGCCAGGACAGCGTCAGCCCCGAGTCGATGATGTCCTCGACGATCAGGACGTGCCTGCCCTTGATGTCGGTGTCGAGGTCCTTGAGGATCCGCACCACTCCGGAGGACTGGGTGCCCGCGCCGTACGAGGAGACGGCCATCCAGTCCATGGTGACGGGGGTGGACAGGGCCCGCGCCAGGTCCGCCATCACCATCACGGCGCCCTTGAGAACACCGACGATGAGCAGGTCCTTGCCCGCGTACTCCGCGTCGATCTTCGCGGCCAGCTCGACCAGCTTCGCGTCGATCTCTTCCTTGGTGATGAGCACCGACTGGAGGTCGGTGCCCAGGTCTTTCGCGTCCACCCGCATCACTTTCGGTCGTCCCACCGGCTGCTTCCCGGTCCCTCGGCGAGGAGGGGCCGCTCCCCGAAGGGGTTGCCCTCCGGGGGAGCCGCCACCCGAAGGGCGACTCTTTTTCAGCCTTGCCGAATCACCAGTCTGCCACCCTGCCGCTGGGCGACGACCTTGCCCGGGAGGTTGATGGCTCCCTGGCCGCGCCAGCCGGTGATCAGCCGGTCGATCTCCTCGATGTGCCGGGCGAACAGCGAACCGGCGGGCGCCCCGGCCTCGATGGCGGCCCGGCGCAGGATGCGGCGGCGCACGGCGGGCGGCAGGGCGTAGAGCTTGGCGCACTCCAGGAGGCCCGTCGCGTCGCGTACGGAGGCCTCGGCCCGGCCGGCCCACGCGTCGAGCGCGTCGGCGTCGTCACGGGACAGCTGGGCCGTACGGGCGAGTGCCTCGACGACACCCTTGCCGAGCGCCTTCTCCAGGGCGGGCAGCCCCTCGTGGCGCAGCCGGGAGCGCGTGTACGCCGGATCGGCGTTGTGCGGGTCGTCCCAGACGGGCAGCGACTGGGCCATGCAGGCCTTGCGGGCGGTCTGCCGGTCCAGGTGCAGGAAGGGACGGCGGTAGCGGCGGTCGGCGCCGGGCCCGCCGGAGACGGCGGCCATACCGGACAGGGAGCGCGTCCCGGAGCCGCGGGCGAGGCCCAGCAGGACGGTTTCGGCCTGGTCGTCGCGGGTGTGTCCGAGGAGGACCGCGGTGGCTCCGTGCCGCTCGGCGGTGGCGTCCAGAGCGGCGTACCGCGCGTCGCGGGCGGCGGCTTCGGGGCCGCCGTCGCGTCCGACGGTGACCGCGACGGACTCGGCGGGGGCCAGTCCGAGCTCGGTGAGCCGCAGGACGACCTCGTCTGCGCGCAGGTCGGACCCGGACTGCAGACCGTGGTCCACGGTGATGCCGCCGGCGCGGACGCCGAGCTTGGGCGCCTCGAAGGCGAGGGCGGAGGCGAGCGCCATGGAGTCGGCGCCGCCGGAGCACGCGACCAGCACGAGCGGCGCGCGCGAGGGCGCGTCGGGGGTCTGGCCGGGGGCGCGTCCGGGGGCGTGATCGGTGAGGACGTCGTGGAGTACGCGGCGGACCGCCAGGCGTATCGCCGCGACCGCAGGATGGGGACCCATGTCCGGTTCCCTTCATGAAATTGTCGGGGGGTGAGCCCGGGTTCGGTCACTCAGAGTGTGTCGATGGTGACAGAACCGGGCCGTTCCCCGAGCATTGCACGCCTACCCATGCCCCACGGTCCCTCGGACGGGTGATTGGAGGGGCGTTCACCTGCCGTCGGCCGAATTCAATTCACGACTCTGCCTTACGGTGCACCCGCGCGACCCAGTCCGCGGGTTTGGCGATCTCCGACTTGGTGGGAAGTGTGTTCGGCGAGGTCCACACGCGGTTGAAGCCGTCCATGCCCACCTCGTCCACGACCGCGCGGACGAAACGCTCGCCGTCCCGGTACTGGCGCAGCTTCGCGTCCAGGCCCAGCAGCTTGCGCAGGGCGAGGTCGAGGCGGGAGGCGCCGCGGGCGCGCCGCTGCTGGAACTTCTCGCGGATCTCGGCGACGGACGGGACCACGGCGGGACCGACGCCGTCCATCACGAAGTCGGCGTGCCCCTCCAGGAGGGACATCACCGCGGTGAGCCTGCCGAGGATCTCGCGCTGAGCGGGCGTCTGCACGATCTCGACGATGGAACGGGCCTCGTCGCCCTCCTCGCCCTCGGGGCGGCTGCCGGAGAGGGACTGGGCGGCTTCACGGACGCGTTCCAGCACCGTCATGGGGTCGACCTCGGTCTCTCCCAAGAAAGACTGGATTTCGCCCTCAAGGTGGTCACGCAGCCAGGGAACGGCCGTGAACTGCGTGCGGTGGGTCTCCTCGTGGAGGCAGACCCAGAGCCTGAAGTCGTGGGGCTGGACGTCGAGTTCGCGCTCCACGTGCACGATGTTCGGCGCCACCAGGAGGAGCCTGCCGCCGCCGTTCTCCCCGGCGGGCAGTTCCCGGGTGGCCGGGGCGAACGTCTCGTACTGGCCCAGGACCCTGGAGGACAGGAAGGACAGCAGCATGCCCAGCTCGACGCCGGTGACCTTGCCGCCGACGGCGCCGAGGACGGCTCCGCCCGGGCTGCTGCCGCGACGTTCCTGCATCTTGTCGAGCAGCGGTTTCAGGATCTCCCGGAACCCGGCGACGTTCGCCCGGACCCAGCCGGGGCGGTCGACGACGAGTACGGGGGTGTCGTGGAGGTCGTCCCCGCCCATCCGCGTGAAGCCGCGGACGTGTTCCTCCGACGCCTTTGCATGCCGGCGCAGCTCGGCGACGACGGCCCTGGCCTCGTCGCGGCTCACCTCTGGGCCCGGCCGTACGAGCCGGGTCGCGGTCGCCACCGCGAGATTCCAGTCGACCATCTCGGCACCACGGATGCTCGTCATGCTGCCAACCGTACGTGAGCGCTGCCGCTGGGGGCAGGGGTGGGCCGTGGGGTGCGCCTTGCCGGACCGTGCGGGTCCGTCGCAGCCTGGCACTCGGTTCGCCGCGCCCCTTCGAACCCCTGGTCGCTCGCCTGCGGGCCGGTGGGGGCCGGCCGCGCAGTTCCCCGCGCCCCTGAAAAGCGACAGGCCGCCCTACAGCCCCGCCCCTCAAGGGGCGCGGGGAACTGCGCGCTCAGCCCCCACCGGCCCGCAGGCGAGACGACGCGGCACCCCCCGAGGCGTGCGGAGCTAGTTGCAGCCGCACGTCGCCAGGGTCGAGGCCAGGGTGTCCAGGCCCTGCTGGGTGGTCGCCGCGTCCGTGGGCGGGTCGGACTCGGTGAGGAACGCGAAGGCCAGGAGGCGGCCGTCGGTGTCGACGACCGTGCCCGCGAGGGTGTGCACGCCGGTGAGGGTGCCGGTCTTAGCGCGTACGAGGCCGGTGCCGGGCTGACCCGCGTACCGCTTGCTGAGCGTGCCGGTGAAGCCCGCGACGGGCAGGCCGGTGAGGACCGGGCGCAGTTCGGGGCGGTCCGGGTCGGCGGCCTCGGCCAGCAGGGCCGTGAGCAGGTCCGCGGTGAGCTTGTCCGCGCGGTCCAGACCGCTGCCGTCCGCGAACTTCGCCCCCTTGAGCGGCAGGCCGAGCTTCTTCAGCTGTTCGTGGGTCGCCGCGCCGCCGCCCTTGAAGCTCGCCGGTTCGCCCGCGGCGAGGGCGGTCTGGCGGGCGAGGGCCTCGGCGATGTCGTTGTCACTGCTGGTCAGCATGCGTTCGACGAGTGCGGACAGGGGCGGCGACTTGACGGTGGCGAGGGTCTTGGCGCGGGCCGACGCCTTGGAGGTGCCGGGGACCGTGGTCTCGATCCCCCGTTCGTGCAGGAGATCGGCGAACTTCTCGGCAGCGTTCGCGGCCGGGTCGTCGCTGCGGTCCGCGGGGCCGCTGGAGGAGTCGTCGAGGCGGCCCTCGTCGGCCATCAGGGCGGTGACCGGCGCGAGGTTGGTGTTGCCGGCGCCGATGGGGTGCACGGAGGTGCCCGCGTACAGCGAGGTGTCGTACGAGAGCGTCACCTCGGCACCCTTACCGCCCTTACCGCCCTTACCGCCCTTGTCGGTCTTTCCGGTCTTGCGGGCCTTGAGGGCGCGGGCCGTGTCGTCGGCGAGGTCGCGCAGGCTCGCGTTGCCGTCCGCGTCCTTGCGGGCGGTCAGCGTGGGATCGCCGCCGCCGACGAGGACGACCTCCTCGGTGCCGGGCTCCAGGACCGCCCGGGTCGCGATGCGGTGGTCCGGGCCGGCCGCGGTGAGCGCCGCCACGGCCGTGGCGATCTTCGTGGTGGACGCCGGAGTCAGCGCGGTGCCCGCGCCCTTGCCGTACAGCCGCTTGCCGGTGGCCATGTCGACGACGACTCCCGCGCGGTCGGAACCGAGCGAGGGGTTGTCGAGCAGCGGCCCCAGGACGCCTCCCAGGGCCTTCTCCGTGGGCGACGGCACGCTGCCCACGGAGCCGCCGACGCCCGCGAGCACGGACACGGCGCTCGGCGCGGGCGCCGGCTCCTTGCCGGACGCACCGGGCACCGAGCCGTGATCTGCGCCACCTGCGCGCTCCCGCGATGCGGCCCAGTCGCGCTCCGCCGTACGCTGGCCGGTGGAGTCCCAGGGCCCGGCCGCGGTGACCACGGTGGCCGCCACGACGAGTCCGAGAGCGGCGGCGCCCGTCGTGAACTGCACGGTCGAAGGCCGCTTGACCAGCGGTTTCAGGACTTCTGTCGCCCGGGCGAGCGGTGGTTTCACAGCTTCCGCCGCCCGTACGAGCGGTGGCTTCACGGCCTCCGCCACCCGTACGAGGTGCGGTCCCACGGATCGCGCGACCCGCACCACATGCGGTCTCGCGGCCCGCCAAGGCCTCAGCTCTGGCACGACCACCAGCCCCTTTCGCGATCACACACCTGCGTGAGGGACACTTAACCACCAGAACTATGTGTTGATCATGGAGGAGTCACCGGTGGAGTTCGACGTCACGATCGAGATTCCGAAGGGTTCACGGAACAAGTACGAGGTGGACCACGAGACCGGTCGGATCCGTCTGGACCGTCGCCTCTTCACCTCGACCAGCTACCCGGCCGACTACGGCTTCGTCGAGAACACCCTCGGCGAGGACGGCGACCCGCTGGACGCGCTGGTCATCCTGGACGAGCCGACCTTCCCCGGTTGCCTCATCCAGTGCCGCGCCATCGGCATGTTCCGTATGACGGACGAGGCCGGCGGCGACGACAAGCTGCTCTGCGTCCCCGCGCACGACCCGCGCGTGGAGCACCTGCGGGACATCCACCACGTGTCGGAGTTCGACCGTCTGGAGATCCAGCACTTCTTCGAGGTCTACAAGGACCTGGAGCCGGGCAAGTCCGTCGAGGGTGCCAACTGGGTGGGCCGCACGGACGCCGAGGCCGAGATCGAGCGTTCGTACAAGCGCGCCAAGGACGCGGGCGGTCACTGATCCCTCTGTGTCCTGCGGGCCGCGCGACCCCGACCGGGTTGCGCGGCCCGTTGGCGTATCAGTGCGCATACTGGGGCGTACTGGACATGCGAACCAGGAGTAGTGCGTGACGGAATCGGACGCCGAGGACCGCAAGCCGCAGTCGGACGAGGCACGCAGCGCCTTCGCCGCGCCGAGCGGTGTGGTGACACAGGCCCCGCCGGTCGAGGAGGAGTCCTCGACGACGTCCGAGTTCGCGCTGCCGAAGGGCTACGGCGGTCCGCAGACGTCCGCCCCCGATCCCTCCGAGGGGTCGGCGTTCAGCATGCCGAGGACGTACAGCTCCAGGGACGCGCCCGCCTTCACGCCCCCGGCGGGCATACCGCGGGTCGACCTCACCAAGGACGCCCCCTGGCAGGACCGGATGCGCACGATGCTGCGCATGCCGGTCGCCGACCGGCCCGTGCCCGAGACCGTGCAGAAGACGGCGGAGGACGAGGGCCCGGCCGTGCCGCGCGTCCTCGACCTGACCCTGCGTGTCGGCGAGCTGCTGCTCGCGGGCGGGGAGGGCGCCGAGGACGTGGACGCGGCGATGTTCGCCGTCTGCCGCTCCTACGGCCTCGACCGCTGCGAGCCGAACGTCACCTTCACCCTGCTGTCGATCTCGTACCAGCCCTCGCTGGTCGACGACCCGGTGACCGCGTCGCGGACCGTGCGGCGCCGGGGCACCGACTACACGCGCCTCGCGGCCGTCTACCAGCTCGTCGACGACATCAGCGACGACCAGACCGAGGTCTCCCTTGAGGAGGCCTACCGGCGGCTCGCGGAGATCCGCCGCAACCGGCACCCGTACAGCGGCTGGGTGCTGACCCTCGCCACCGGGCTGCTCGCGGGCGCGGCCTCCGTGCTCGTCGGTGGTGACGTCATCGTGTTCGTCGCGGCGGTCGTCGGCGCGATGCTGGGCGACCGGCTGGCGTGGCTGTGCGCCGGGCGCGGGCTGCCGGAGTTCTACCAGTTCACGGTGGCCGCGATGCCGGCCGCCGCGCTGGGCGCCGCGCTCACGATCGCGCACGTCGACGTACGGGCGTCCGCGGTGATCACCGGTGGGCTGTTCGCGCTGCTGCCCGGACGGGCGCTGGTGGCGGGCGTGCAGGACGGGCTGACCGGCTACTACATCACCGCGTCGGCCCGGCTCCTGGAAGTCATGTACTTCTACGTCGGCATCGTCATCGGCGTCCTGGTGATCCTCTACTTCGGCGTGACGCTGGGCGCCCAGCTCAACCCGGACGCGGCCCTGCTGTCGACGAACCGGCCGCTGTGGCAGATCGGCGCGTCGATGCTGCTCACGCTCGCCTTCGCGGTGCTCCTCCAGCAGGAACGTTCTACCGTGCTGGTCGTGACCCTCAACGGCGGGGTCGCGTGGAGCGTGTACGGCGCGATGCACTACGCGGGCGGGATCTCACCGGTCGCCTCGACGGCGGTGGCGGCCGGTCTGGTGGGGCTCTTCGGGCAGCTCATGTCGCGCTACCGGTTCGCCTCCGCGCTGCCGTACACGACCGCCGCGATCGGGCCGCTGCTGCCCGGTTCCGCGACGTACTTCGGGCTGCTCGCCATCGCCCAGAACGACGTCGACCAGGGCCTTGTGCAGCTCTCCAAGGCGGCCGCGCTCGCGATGGCCATCGCGATCGGGATGAACCTGGGGTCCGAGATCTCGCGGCTGTTCCTGCGGCTGCCGGGCGCTGCCGCTGGTGCGCGGCGGGCGGCGAAGCGGACCCGGGGGTTCTGAGAGGGGTGGGGTGGCGGCCGTCGTTGTGCGGCTGACCGCCGGTGGGGGCTTGTCGCGCAGTTCCCCGCGCCCCTTCAGGGCGCCCCCACTGGGGCTCAGTCAGTTCCTCGGGTAGTCCTGGCCGTACGGGTAGGGCTGCTGCCGGCCCTGCTGGTACTGCTGCTGGTCATCGGGGTATTGCTGGGCGTTCTGCCCGTAGCCCTGCGGGTACTGGTACTGCTGCCCGCCGTAGTTCTGGTCCTGGCCGTACGGCTGCTCCTGTTGGTAGTAGTCCTGCTGCTGGTTCTGGTTGCCGTACTGGTCGTACTGCTGCGGGCCGCCCTGGTCGCCGTAGCCCTGGTCCTGGCCGTGCTGGGGGCCGTACTGCTGGTGGTCGTAGCCGTTCTGGTGGGGCTGCGGGATCTGGCGGAGCTGGGCCGTGCGGTCGTCCATGACGGGGGCCGCCTGCTGGGCGTGGGCGGCCTGGGGCTCGTCCTGCGCGCCGTTCGCCGCGTTCTTCTTGGACTTACCGCGGGCGCGCAGGAACTCGATGATGATCGGGACCACCGAGATGAAGACGATCAGGAGCAGGATCGGCTCGATGTTCTTGTGGACGAACTCGATGCTGCCGAGCCAGGAACCGAGCGCCGTGACACCCGCGCCCCACAGGACGCCGCCGATCACGTTGAAGATCAGGAACGAGCGGTACTTCATGCCGCTGACGCCGGCGATGATCGGCGTGAACGTGCGCACGATGGGCACGAAGCGGGCCAGCACCAGCGACTTCGGGCCGTACTTCTCGAAGAACTCGTGCGCCTTGGTGACGTTCTCCTGCTTGAAGAGGCGGGAGTCCGGCCGGGTGAAGAGCGACGGGCCGACCTTCTTGCCGAACATGTAGCCCGCCTGGTCGCCGAGGATCGCGGCGACACAGATCAGCGCGATGGCGGCCCACAGCGGGAAGTCCAGGGTGCCGGCGGTGATCAGCATGCCCGCCGTGAACAGCAGCGAGTCACCCGGCAGGAAGAAGCCGATGAGCAGGCCCGACTCGGCGAAGACGATCAGGAGCAGGCCCCAGATGCCGAACGAGTCCAGCAGATAGTCCGGATCCAACCAGCTTGGGCCAAGGGCGAGCGTCGTCACGTTTCCGGGCTCCTGAGGTGGTGGATGCGGCGGCGGGCGAAGGTGTGGCCGACCAAAGTTATCAACGCGCCACGATGTGACCAGGTTCCACCGGCTCGTACAGGATGCACTGTGCCCCGACTGGGACAAAGCTGTGAGCCATGGGTATCGAAGAATACGGCGGCGGGCAGGGCCCCGCGCCCGATGTGCTGGTCGTGACGACGAACGACGTACCCGGCTACCGGGTCGAGCAGGTCATCGGTGAGGTCTTCGGGCTGACCGTCCGTTCCAGGCATCTGGGCAGCCAGATCGGCGCGGGGCTGAAGTCGATGATCGGCGGCGAGCTGAAGGGCCTCACCAAGACCTTGGTGGAGACCCGCAACCAGGCCATGGAACGGCTCGTGGAGCAGGCACGGGCACGCGGCGCCAACGGCGTGCTGATGTTCCGCTTCGACGTGACGGACGCGCAGGACGTGGGCACGGAGGTGTGCGCGTACGGCACGGCCGTGGTGATGGTCAAGGAATAGCGCCACCTGTCGGTAAGGGGCGCCCGCCCTTGCGGACGCCCCTTACCCGACTGTTGTCATCCGTGCCGTGCGGCGTTCGCCGTGATCGCGTCCCTGAGATGCTCCGCGAGCCCCGGGCGCATGGAGTCGTAGAACTCCTTGAACCGTGCGTCGGACACGTACATCTCACCGAGCCCACGATGGACGTCGTACGAGCACTCGTAGAACCAGCGGGTGATGTGCTGTCGGTGCTCCTCGGCCATGTCCATGGCGGGCTCCCCCGTGGCGGGTTCGCCGGACGCCATGAGGGCGTCGTAGCGCCCGCCCCAGGAGGCGACCTCGGCCTGCATGCGCTTCCAGTCGTCCTTGCCGTAGCGGGCGGCGCGGCGCTGCGACTCGGCGTACGCCTCCGTGCCGCCCCAGCGGCCCTCGGCCTCCTCGGCGTGCTCCTCGGGGTCCTTGCCGCCGAAGACCTCGAATTTCTCCTCGGGTGTGAGGTTGATGCCCATCGTGCGTGCCTCCATGGCGTGCTCCACGGCCGCGGCCATCTTCTGCAGCCTCTCGATGCGGGCGGTCAGCAGGTCGTGCTGCCGGCGCAGGTGTACGCGCGGGTCCGCCCGCGGATCGTCGAGCAGGACCGCGACCTCGTCGAGCGGAAACCCCAGCTCCCGGTAGAACAGGATCTGCTGCAGCCGGTCGAGGTCGGCGTCGCTGTAGCGCCGGTGGCCCGCGTGGCTGCGCCCGCTCGGTTCGAGCAGTCCGATCTCGTCGTAGTGGTGCAGCGTCCGCACCGTCACTCCGGCGAGACCGGCGACCTGTCCCACGGGGTGGCTCATGGCCTCCGCCTCCTCCTTCTCGGCCCCATCTGCGGCCGCTTCTTCGGCCACTTCCTCGGCCGCTTCCTCGGCCTTTTCGGTACGCGCTCCAGGCTGATGCCTCACGTGACGTGAGGTGCAAGCCGGAAAACCACCCCGCGCGATGTCGGCTTTACCCGATTTTGGCGAGGAGGTGGCCCACCATGGAGCCCTGGACCTTCTCGACCCCCTGGGCCCCGCCCAGACGACCGGAGGCATCATGGCGCTCCACAAAGGCCCCGCGAAGTCCGACGAACACCCCTCGACCGTCAACCCCTTCTACGGGGAGGCGAATCCGGTCGGCGGCATGACCGAGGCACCGCCCCAGCACCGGCTGCCCGACGGACCGCTGACGCCTTCCACGGCCTATCAGCTGGTACGCGACGAGCTGATGCTGGACGGCAACTCCCGGCTCAACCTCGCGACCTTCGTCACCACCTGGATGGAGCCGCAGGCCGACATACTGCTCGGCGAGTGCCGTGACAAGAACATGATCGACAAGGACGAGTACCCGCGCACGGCCGAGCTGGAGCGCCGGTGCGTGGCGATGCTCGCCGAGCTGTGGAACGCGCCGGATCCGGCCACCGCCGTCGGATGTTCGACGACCGGGTCGAGCGAGGCGTGCATGCTCGCCGGCATGGCGCTCAAGCGCCGCTGGGCCAAGCGCAACGCGGACCGGTACCCGGGAGCCCGCCCGAACCTCGTCATGGGCGTCAACGTGCAGGTCTGCTGGGACAAGTTCTGCAACTTCTGGGAGGTCGAGGCCCGCCAGGTGCCCATGGAGGGCGACCGCTTCCACCTCGACCCGCGGGCCGCCGCCGAGCTGTGCGACGAGAACACCATCGGGGTCGTCGGCGTCCTCGGCTCCACCTTCGACGGCTCGTACGAGCCGATCGCCGAACTCTGCGCCGCGCTCGACGAGTTGCAGGAGCGCACGGGTCTGGACATCCCCGTCCACGTGGACGGCGCGTCCGGCGCGATGGTGGCGCCCTTCGTGGACGAGGACCTGGTCTGGGACTTCCGGCTGCCGCGGGTCGCCTCCATCAACACCTCGGGGCACAAGTACGGGCTGGTCTACCCGGGTGTCGGCTGGGCGCTGTGGCGCTCGCCCGCCGAGCTGCCGGAGGAGCTGGTCTTCCGGGTGAACTACCTGGGCGGTGACATGCCGACCTTCGCGCTCAACTTCTCCCGCCCAGGGGCCCAGGTGGTGGCGCAGTACTACACGTTCCTGCGGCTGGGCCGAGAGGGCTACCGGGCCGTCCAGCAGACGACCCGGGACGTCGCCATGGGGCTCGCGGAACGGATCGGGGCCCTGGACGAGTTCCGGCTGCTCACCCGGGGCGACCAGCTGCCGGTGTTCGCGTTCACCACCGCCCCGGACGTCACGGCGTTCGACGTCTTCGACGTGTCCCGGCGCATGCGGGAGCGGGGCTGGCTGCTGCCCGCGTACACCTTCCCCGCCCACCGTGAGGACCTGTCCGTGCTGAGGGTGGTGTGCCGCAACGGCTTCTCCTCCGATCTCGCCCAGTTGTTCCTGGAGGACCTGCGCCGTCTCCTGCCCGAACTGCGCTGCCAGTCGCGACCACTGACGAGGGACAAAGAGGCGGCGACCGGCTTCCACCACTGAGGTTCACGGGGTGGCCGCGACTTCCGGCCACCCCGTCGCCGCTGCCCGGCCGGCCGCCTGCCCGGCCCACGTGCCTGGCCCGCATGTCCGGCCCGTATGTCCGGCCCGCATGTCCGGTTACTTGCTGAGCGCCGCGAACTTCCGTACCGCCAACGGGAAGAACACCGCCAGCAGGACCAGCGGCCAGGCCACCGCCGCCCAGACGTGGCCCGTCTCCGCGCCCGGCGAGCCGAACAGGTCGCGTACCGCCGTGGCCGTCTGCGACAGCGGGTTCCACTCGACGAACGTGGCCAGCCAGTCCGGCATGGACTCGGGGGTCGCGATGGCGTTGGAGAGGAAGCCGACGGGCCAGACCAGGATCTGCACGGCCTGCACCATCTCCGGTCTGCCCGCCACCATCGCCAGCAGGATGCCGATCCACAGCATCGCGAACCGCAGCAGCAGAAGCAGGCCCACGGCGCCGAGGAAAGCGCCGGACGTGCCGTGCGCGCGCCAGCCGAGCGCGTACCCGACGCCCATCAGCACGAGCAGGCCGAGCGCCGACTGGAGCATGTCGGCGACGGAACGGCCCACCAGGACAGCCCCGTTGGCCATCGGCATCGAGCGGAAGCGGTCGATCACCCCCTTGTTGAGGTCCTGGGTGACGGCCAGCATCGTGCCCTCCAGGCCGAAGGCCATGGTCAGCGCGAACATGCCGGGCACCAGGAAGTCGACGTAGTCGCCCTCGACGCCCCGGCCGCCGCCGATCAGATAGCTGAACATCAGCAGCAGCATCACCGGGAAGACCAGCCCGAACAGGACCTGGACCGGCTGCCGCGCCCAGTGGGCGAGTTCGCGGCGGGTCATGACCCAGGAATCGCTCAGCGCGTACGTGCTCACACCGCCTCCTTCACGGGGTCGGGGCCGGGGCCGAGGTCGCCGTCCGCGGTCAGCCGCAGGAAGACCTCGTCCAGCGTCGGCCGCCGCAGCGCCACGTCCTCCGCCTCTATCCCGGCCTCCTCCAGGGCCCGTACGACCCCGGCGAGCGCCTTCATGCGGTCCACCACCGGGGCGCTCAGCAGCCGCCGGTCCACGTCGACCGAGATCTCCGCCCTGGCGAGCGGCAGCAGGGCGACCGCGGCCCCCAGCTGGCCGCCGTCCCGCAGCACCACGTCGATACGGTCGCCGCCCGCCAGCGCCTTCAGTTCGTTCGCCGTGCCGCCCGCGGCGATCCGCCCCCGGTCGAGGAGCGAGATCCCGTCGGCGAGCTGGTCCGCCTCCTCCAGGTACTGCGTGGTGAGCAGCACCGTCGTACCGCCGCCGACCAGGGAGCGCACCGCCTCCCACACCTCGGTCCGGCCCCGCGGGTCGAGGCCCGTGGTCGGCTCGTCCAGGAAGAGCACCTCCGGTTCGGTGATGAGCGAGGCGGCCAGATCCAGGCGCCGCCGCATACCGCCGCTGTACCGCTTCACCGCCTTGCGGCCCGTGTCCGCGAGGCCGAAGCGCTCCAGGAGCTCGTCGGCCCGCACGCGCGCGTGGCGGGCGCCCAGGTGGTAGAGCCGTCCGAACATCTCCAGGTTCTGGTGTCCGCCCAGTTCCTCGTCGAGCGCCGCGTGCTGGCCGAGCAGGCCGATCCGGCGGCGTACCTCCCGTGCCCCGGTCACCACGTCGTGTCCGGCCACCTCCACCCGGCCCCCGCCGGGCCGCAGCAGCGTGGACAGGATCCTGACCAGGGTCGTCTTGCCCGCGCCGTTGGGGCCGAGCAGCGCGTGCACCGTGCCGCGCGCGACCCGCAGGTCGAGCCCGTCCAGCGCGTACGTGTCCCCGTACCGCTTCCGAACGCCCTCGACGACGATCACGTCAGTCATCGGGCTCCCTCCGTGTACAGACGATTCCCCTACAGGAACCCGCCTGGGTACTCAAACTTGACTACCAATTCACCGACGGAGGGTACGCCCGCGCAAGGCTTTGGTCAAACTTGATTAACCAGCGTCTTCCGGATGGGTCACTCCCGTGCTGTACGGGTTCTCCTCACCCTCCGGGAGCACCCCGACGAACGGCTCGCCCTCCCCCGCGAAGGTGTACGCGCCGCCCTTGATCCGCTGGATCAGACCGCGGGTCCACTCGGCGCCGCTGTCGGCGGAGTGGACCCAGAAGTTCATGATCTCGCCGATGTGGCCGAGCTGGCCGGGCCCGTCGTCCGGCACATAGTGCTCGGTGACGGCCGTGCGCCACTCCTCGATGCCCCGCACCCGCTCCTCCAGGAGTTCGAGCGCCTCGTCACGGCCGAGGTCCACCACGAAGCCGAGCGCCGCGGACAGGACGTCCGGCTTCTGGTCGTACGAGGTCAGGGACTCGCGCAGCAGGGTGAGGTACTCCTGCGTGCCCTTCTCCGTGATCTCGTACTCCGTGCGCGGCGGGCCGCCGACCGTGGAGGGCGCGATCTCGTGGGCGATCAGCATGCCCTGCTTCGCCATCTGCTTGAGCGCGTGGTAGATCGAGCCCGGCTTGGCGTTGGACCACTCGTGGGCGCCCCAGTACTCCAGGTCGTTGCGCACCTGGTAGCCGTGGGCCCGGCCGTGCTGACGTACGGCGCCGAGGACGAGGAGGCGGATCGCTGACATGCGGTCAAGCCTAGGGCCGCCCCGCGCGCCGGGCCCACCGGACCCGGCGCGGACCTGTCGACCCTGGAACCGCCCGGTTCCGAGCGGTTCCGAGGGGAACCGCTCAGAACGGGAAGAAGCTGCGGCCGTGCTGGACCGAGATCCACTTCTGGGTGGTGAACGCCTCGACCGTGGCCTCGCCGTTCAGCCGGCCCACGCCCGAGGACTTCTCGCCGCCGAAGGCGACCAGCGGCTCGTCGTGCACGGTGCCGTCGTTCACATGGAACATGCCCGTGTCGATCCGCCGGGCGAAGGAGACACCGCGCTCGACGTCGGCGGTGTGCACGGCGCCGCTCAGCCCGTACGGGGTGTCGTTGACGATCCGTACCGCCTCCTCCTCGCCGTCGAACGGCACGAGGAGCGCGACGGGGCCGAAGATCTCCTGCCGGAGGATGTCGGAGGCGGCGGGCAGACCGGTCAGGACGGTCGGCTCGACGAGGTTGTCGGTGGTGGTGCCCCGCACGAGCGCGGTCGCGCCCTCGGCGAGCGCCTGGCTCACGACGGACGAGAGAGCGTCCGCCTGGGAGGAGTTGATGACCGGGCCGATGACGGTCTCCGGGTCGCTCGGGTCGCCGACCTTGAGGGACTTCACCTTGGCCACGAACTTCTCGGTGAACTCCGTCTCGACCGAGCGGTCCACGAGGATGCGGTTCGCGGCCATGCAGACCTGGCCCTGGTGCACGAACCGGCTGAAGACCGCGGCGTCCACGGCGTAGTCGACGTCCGCGTCGTCCAGGACCACCAGGGCGCTGTTGCCGCCCAGTTCGAGGATCGAGCGCTTGAACTGCGCGGCGCAGACGGTCGCGACATGGCGGCCGACCTTGTCGGACCCGGTGAAGGAGATGACCTTCGGGACCGGGTGCTCCAGGAAGGCGTCGCCGATCTCCGCGATGTCGGTGATCACCACGTTGAGCAGACCGGCGGGCAGACCGGCGTCCTCGAAGATCTTCGCGACCAGGGAACCGCCCACGATCGGGGTGTTCTGGTGCGGCTTGAGGACCACGCCGTTGCCGAGGGCCAGGGCGGGCGCCACGGACTTCAGGGACAGCAGGAAGGGGAAGTTGAAGGGGCTGATCACACCGACGACGCCGACCGGGACGAGGTAGAGGCGGTTCTCCTTGGTGTCGCCGGGCGAGGGGATGATCTTCCCCTCGGGCCGCAGCGCCAGGTTGACCGACTCGCGCAGGAACTCCTTGGCGAGGTGCAGTTCGAAGCCGGCCTTCAGCCGGGTGCCGCCCAGTTCGGCGACGATCACCTCGGCGATCTCCTGCTCGCGCTCCTCGACGATCCGCAGCGCCTTCTCGAAAACGGCCCGCCGCGCGTACGGGTTCGTCGCCGCCCATTCCCTCTGGGCGCGGGAGGCGGCCCGGTAGGCCTCGTCCACCTCGTCGACCGTGGCTATCGTGATCGAGGCCAGCTTCTCGCCGTCGTACGGATTGAAGTCGATGATGTCCCAGGACCCGGTACCCGGACGCCATCGGCCGTCGATGTACTGCTGAGCCAGGTCGGTGAAGTAGGACGACGACATGTGATCCCTCAATCCCTTGCTGCCCGAGGCAACAGCCCATGCATCTTCACGGTCTGATCACAAGTCATCGTACGGGTGTTTCAACTGAGTTGGAGCAGTCCTCTGAGCAAATCGCGGCTCTCGTCGGGGCCGGGACTGTCCTGCTGGAGCTCCTTCATCGCCTTCTCGTACTGGGCGACGTCCTCGCGCTTGTCCAGATACAGCGCGCTGGTGAGCTGCTCCAGGTAGACCACGTCGGACAGATCGGACTCGGGGAAGCTGAGCACCGTGAAGGCGCCGCTCTCCCCCGCGTGCCCGCCGAAGCTGAACGGCATGACCTGGAGCCGTACGTTCGGGCGCTGGGAGATGTCGATGAGGTGCTGGAGCTGACCGCGCATCACGCTCCGGTCGCCGTACGGCCGCCGCAGCGCCGCCTCGTCCAGCACCACGTGGAACTCGGGCGCGCTCTCCGCCACGAGGTACTTCTGGCGCTCCAGGCGCAGCGCCACGCGCCGCTCGATGTCGGCCCCGCTCGCGCCTCTCATGCCCCGGGTGACGACCGCGTGGGCGTACGCCTCGGTCTGCAGCAGCCCGTGCACGAACTGCACCTCGTACGAGCGGATGTGGGCCGCGGCCCCCTCCAGACCGACATAGGTCGGGAACCAGCTGGGCAGGACGTCAGAGTAACTGTGCCACCAGCCCGCGACATTGGCCTCCTTGGCGAGCGACAGCAGTGACTTGCGCTCCGCCTCGTCGGCGATCCCGTAGAGCGTCAGCAGATCCTCGACGTCTCTCGTCTTGAAGCTCACCCGGCCCAACTCCATACGGCTGATCTTCGATTCGGAGGCTCGGATCGAGTAACCGGCCTTCTCACGGGTGATCCCACGCGATTCGCGCAGCCGCCTCAGATGTGAGCCGAGCAGCATGCGCCGTACCACCGATCCCGACTCCTGCGCGCTCACGTTCGCCAGCCTCCCCAACCCGTCTTCAAGGGCCGCAGTCTGCCACTAAAACACTTCAAGCAGTACTCGTTCGGTTACAGAAACGGCAAGCTTTCAGGGGAGTTACACAGAAAACGACAAGGAGAAGACCAGCCAGACCGAGAAATCTGGCGCAGAGTTGGCGGAAAAAAGCACCAAGAAGCGGCACGGGAAGGTCCAATTCGGGCGCGTGCACGTGCATCTGCCCTTGCATCTGCCGAACGCAGACGGAACGATGGTCTCGCGCCACCGCTGCATCGCAACGACCGCGAACCCCGGGAGTGCCTCGCATGGGGACGAATGGATCGACCATGCTGGAGCCTTTAAGGCAGGGGCTTCCGCCACTGGACCCGGCGGCCGTCTCCAACGCCGCCTCCTGCGCCCTCCCGCCCCGTTACGAAGCGGTGCGCGACGCACGGCAGTTCACCCGCCGCACGCTCGACCAGTGGGACGTGGGCAACCGCTTCGACGACATCTGTCTGGTGGTCTCGGAACTCGTCACCAACGCGCTGCGGCACGCGCTGCCCGCGGACACCCCCCGCTCCGCCGACCAGGACCCGCCCGTGCGGCTGCACCTGATGCGGTGGACCGAGAGACTGGTGTGCGCGGTGCGCGACCCCAGCCACGACAGCCCGGTCGCGGGCGACTCCGACGACTTCTCGGCGGAGTCGGGACGCGGCCTGTTCCTGGTCGAGTCCTTCGCCGACGGCTGGGGATGGCATCCGCTGGCCAACACGCTCAACGGCAAGGTCGTGTGGGCGCTGTTCCGCCTGGGGCCCTCGGCGTGACGAACCGCGGCGCTTTTTTCGCGCCGCGGTTCTACGCGCGTTACGGGCCCCCGGGGCCTTCGGGGACCGTGGCGCGCCGCGGGGCGCACGGCAAGAAGGCCGTATACACCCCTGTACATCCCGACGCGCCTCTGGCAGCCGTCGGCGTCAGCCCGCTATCAGGTGGTCGAACTCGCCGTCCTTGATGCCCAGGAGCATGGCCTCGATCTCCGCACGGGTGTAGACGAGGGCCGGGCCGTCGGGGAAGCGCGAGTTGCGCACGGCCACCTCGCCGCCGGGCAGCCGGGCGAACTCCACGCAGGAGCCCTGCGAGTTGCTGTGCCGGCTCTTCTGCCAGGCCGCCTCGTGCAGCTCCGTGGCAGCCATGCCGTTGTACACGTCGTGGTCCACAGGTCGCTCCCCGATGGTGCATTGGCTTCTTCTGTTGCCATAGATGCAATGGTCAACTGCCCCGGATCATAGCTGTCTTCACATGCAGATGCATGGGCAGATGCACGTGCACGGGGGGTGTTCTCCTGGTTACAGGTTTGACGGTCGCGAAGCCCGAATCGTTCCAACTCCGCGCCCGGTCAATGGAGGAGACGCACACCGGGCCGTTCCTGTTCCGAAACGGGCCCGCCCCGCCCGAAGAATGAACGGGCGGGGCGGGGCCGGCGGGAAAGCCGGGGCGGTAGGGGCCCTGGAGGCCACGGGGACCTGGGGAGACCTGGAGGAACCTGGAGAACAGCGGGGCTGCGAGGGCTTCCCGGAAACTGCCGACACCCCCGGGGCTGCCGGGACTAGCGCGACGCGTAGGGCAGCAGAGCCATCTCGCGGGCGTTCTTGATCGCGCGGGCCAGCCGTCGCTGCTGCCGGGCCGAGACCCGGGTGACCCTGCGACTGCGAATCTTTCCGCGGTCGGAGAGGAACCTCCGCAGAAGGTCCGTGTCCTTGTAGTCGATGTACGTGATCTTCGCCGCGTCCAACGGGTTCGGGCGGGGCGGGGACGGCTTGCGTCCGGGGTTGCGGGCGCCACCGGTTTCACGGGCCATGGGGTCAGACCTCCAGGAGGGTGTCGAAAGCGGGCGGGAGCCGTTTCCAGGCGGTGCGGCCGGCGGCGTACTCCGTGTCGGTCAGCAGGCAGGACTCCAGGAGCAGTTCCAGCCCGTCGCGGTCCAGGCCCGGCGAGGTGAAGACGAGGTGCTGGCAGCAGTCGCCGTGCTCGGGGTGCCAGTCGAGCGCGGCGGCGGCCCGGCGTACCGGCGGCTCCAGGTCCCAGGCCGCGTCCGGCAGGGACGCCATCCAGGGCCCGGCGCTCTCCACGCACAGGGCGCCGCCGGCCGCGTCCCAGTGCAGCAGGGTGTCGGGCCGGTCCGCGAGCCAGAAACGGCCCCGGCTGCGCGCGGCGGCGCAGGCCAGGTCCTCCAGCGCCGCGTAGAGCCGTTCCGGGTGGAACGGCCGGCTCCGGTGCCACACGAGCGTGGTGACCCCGCACTCGTCCGCCTCGGCGGGCAGCAGCGCGCAGGCCGGATGCTGGGCCGCGGCGGCCGACTCCACGTCGAAGCCGGCGAGTGCGGCGGTGGCGAGGGGTGAGGGGGTGACCGGGGAGGGGCCGGGCTCGGTGGGATCGATCGCGATACGGCGGGCGGTCGGGTGGAGCTGGGCCAGCAGGGCGCGGTCCTCGTCGTCGGCCTCCGCCGAGTCGGCGAGGGCCAGGACCGGGGCGTACTCCAGCTGACGGGCGAAGGTGTCGGCGATGGTGCGCTGGTCGGTCGCGGCGGCGGCGAGGCCCGCGTCGGCGAGGTCGTCGCCGTTGCCGAGGTAGGGGAGCACCAGCGCGGGGTCGACCGCGGTGATGACGCCCGTCAGGCGGAGTCCGGCGCTCGCGACCACCTCGGCCATCGCCTTCGGCTCGACCGAGTCCCAGAGCTCGACGACCGCGAGCCGGGTCACGCCGTCCGCCGCGAGCCGCTCCAGCTCCGGGACCAGGTCCTCGCGCAGGGCGCAGCACGCGCAGTCGTTGACCAGCGGCGCCTCACCGGCCGAGACGATGCCGGTGCGGTCGCGGACGGTCCGTACCACCGTGCCCTTCGCGGCCGTGGCGAGGTCGTGGTGCAGCGCCACGGCGCCCGGCACGTCGGCGAGCAGCCGTCCGACGGCCTGCCTGCGCGCGTCGGCGTGCAGGCCGCCGACGACGGCGACGGACAGCATCAGCGCTCCCCGCGCTGTTCGCCGCGCTTGCCGAAGCGGCGTTCGAAGCGCTCCACGCGGCCGGCCGTGTCCAGGACGCGGGCCGTGCCCGTGTAGAAGGGGTGGCTCACGTTCGAGATCTCGACGTCGACGACCGGGTACGTGTTGCCGTCCTCCCAGTCGATCGTCTTCTCGCTCGTCATGGTCGAGCCGGTCAGGAAGGCGTGGTTCGCGGCCCGGTCCCGGAAGACGACGGGCCCGTACGCCGGGTGGATTCCCTCGCGCATGGCGCTCAGCGCTCCTCTCGGAAGTCGACGTGCCGGCCTGCGACCGGGTCGTACTTGCGCAGGGTCAGGCGGTCGGGGTCGTTGCGGCGGTTCTTGCGGGTGACGTACGTGTAGCCGGTCCCGGCCGTGGACCGGAGTTTGACGACCGGGCGGAGTTCGTTGCGTGCCATGTGGCTAGTATATGAAAACGACTCCCATTACCAATAACGGGAATGGGAGAGATCGAGAGAGGTACGTCACTCACATGTCCGCGCACTGCATGCTGACCGGGGCCCGGCCGGGCTTCGGCAACTCCATCTCCCACTCGCACCGGCGTACGTCGCGCCGCTTCGACCCGAACATCCAGAGCAAGCGGTACTGGTTGCCGGGCGAGGGGCGGTTCGTACGGCTGAGGCTGAGCGCCAAGGGCATCAAGACGGTCGACGTCATCGGCGTCGAGGCCGCGGTGGCGCGGATCCGGGCCCGCGGGGTGAAGGTCTGATGGCGAAGAAGAGCAAGATCGCGAAGAACGAGGCGCGGCGGGTGGTGGTGGCGCGGTACGCCGTGCGGCGGGCCGAGCTGAAGGAGATCGTGCGCCGGCCGTCCTCCACGGAGGCGGAACGGCTGGCCGCCGGGCGGGAACTGCGGCGGCAGCCGCGGGATGCTGCGGCGGGGCGGGTCCGTAACCGGGACGCGGTGGACGGGCGCCCCCGGGGCTACTACCGGGCATTCGGAATCTCCCGGGTGACCCTGCGGGCGCTGGCACACGGGGGCTTCCTGCCGGGGGTTCGGAAGTCTTCCTGGTAGGGGGTGGGGCCTGGCCGGCCGGGGGTTCGCTTCGGCTGCGGCCTGGTGGGGCCCGGGGTGCGGCGTGCGGCGGGCCTCTGGGGTGGGGTGGCCGGGGCTGCGTTTCGGCTGCGGCCCGGTGGGGGCTGGTCGCGCAGTTCCCCGCGCCCCTGAAAACGGACGGGTGGGGGCCGGGGTGCGCCGTGCGGCGGGCGCCTGGGGTGGGGTGGCCGGGGCTGCATTCCGGCTGCGGGCCGGTGGGGGCTGGTCGCGCAGTTCCCCGCGCCCCTAAAAGCAGACGGGTGGGGGCCGGGGTGCGCAGTTCCCCGACCCCCTAAAAGCGGGGCGGCGGGGAGGGACGCGCGTCACGTAGTGGGGCCGTGGGAGTGGGCCCGCTCCGGCAGGCCCACTCAGGGGCGCGGGGAACTGCGCGGCCAGCCCCCGCCGGCCGACAGCCGAAGTAACCACAGCACGGCCCGCCCCCTCAGGGGCGCGAGGAACTGCGCGGTCGGCCCCCGTCGGCCCGCAGCCAAAGTGCCCTCGCACAGCCCCGCCCCTTCAGGGGCGCGGGGAACTGCGCGGCCAGCCCCCACCGGCCGACAGCCGAAGTAACCACAGCACGGCCCGCCCCCTCAGGGGCGCGAGGAACTGCGCAACCCCGGCCCCCACCGGCCCGCGCCCCGCAGGCTCGCGCCTACTGCTGGTAACTTGCAGCGGTTGGACCCGTCCCGCCCCGCCAGACCCCTGGAGGCCTCAGTGACTTCGGCGACCTTCCCGCGTACGCGCAAGCACGCGCGCATCGCGGCCGCAGCCGCAGGGCTGGCGGTCGCGCTCGCCCTGACGACGGGCTGCAGCAGCGACGGCGATGGCGGTGATGGTGGTGGTGACAAGGATTCCTCGTCCACGGCCAGCGCCGAACCTACCGCGTCCGCGGACACCGGCACCGCCGAAGCCGGCGACCTGGACGGCAACTGGCTGACCACCAAGGGCGGCAAGGCAGTGGCCCTGGTGATCACCGGCAAGCAGGCGGGCCTGTTCTCGACGAGCGGTTCCATCTGCAGCGGCACCGCGGCCGAGACCTCGGACATGCGCATGATCACCCTGAAGTGCACGGACGGGAACAAGGACCGCTCCGAGGGCATGGTGGACTCCGTCGACTCCACCACCCTGAAGGTCACCTGGGACGGCTTCGGCTCGGAGACGTACACCAGGTCCGAGGGCGAGGGCCTGCCGCCCGGACTGCCTACGGCGAGCCTGGGCTCCTGACACCGCCCGTCCCCGTGCCGGTCTTCGTGACCGGCTCCGCGACCGCCGACGTCCCGTCGAGCGTCATGGGCGGCACGGCGGTGTCGAGCGCCTCGGAGAGCTCGGTCAGCGCGTCGAGGACGAGCCGCGCCGGGACGAGCAGGGCTTCCTCCCCGTCCGGCGGCTCCGTCTCCCAGGCCGCCACGGCGGCCCGTACCGCCTCCCAGTCCGGCACCCGGCGCTCCCGGATGCCCTTCGCCCCCTGCCGAGTGGACTCGCGCAGGGCCTCGGCGAGTCCGGCGGCCGCCGGGACCGGGGTCGCGCCGCGATCCGGAAGATGGGCTTCCAGAAGCATGGCCACGCGGCCCAGCTGGGCGAGCGCGTCCTCGGCGTCGTCGGCGGCGGTCCGCGAGAGGCCGCGGTGGCGGACCGGCTCGGCGGTGGCGCGGGCCACGGCCGTGTGCCAGGCCGCGCGGGCGGTGCGCGCGGTGAGCAGGGCCTCACGGACGTCCGGGGCGTTCCGCAGGGCCGGATCGGCGTAGGCGTCGAAGACCATGGCCGCGTAACGGCCCTGCGTGGCCAGCCAGTCCGCGAGGCGGGTGCGCAGCCGCGGGGTCTCCCACGCCGGGTAGACGGCGTACGCGATCATCGCCAGCAGTCCGCCGAGCAGGGTGAGCAGGACGCGTTCGGGCACGGTCTGCGTCCACTGTTCGCCGCCCATGCCGAGCAGGAAGACGACGTACGCGGCGATGCAGCCCTGGGCGGCGAACTGGCCCGTCCGCATCAGCAGATACATGAGCGCGGCGCTCACCACGGCGAGGGCGCCGGAGAGGTACGTGCCCGGGTCGGCGAGCCGCACCACCGCCGTGGCGACGGCCACGCCGACGACGGTGCCGCCGAGCCGCGCGACGGCCCTGCTGTACGTCTGGGAGAAGTCCGGGCGCATGACCATGACCGAGGTCAGCGGGGCCCAGTAACCGTGACCGAGGGGCAGCGCGGTGCCGAGTACGTATCCGGCGGCGGCGACCGCGGACACCCGCGTGGCGTGCCGGGTGATCGGGGAGCCCCTGCGGAGTTCCTTGCGCATGGCCCTGAGCGCGGTGGGGATCAGGGCGAGCAGGGTGGGGCGGCTGCGGCTGCCGGGGCGGTGGGACGGGGCGGCCGGGGCGATGCCGACGAGCGGGGTCCGGTCGGTGCCCTTCGGTGTGCTGCCGCCCGCCGTCTCCAGCACGTCCTGGAGGAGGGTGTTGAGGCGGGACGCCGCGCGATAGGGGCGGCCGGTGAGGATGCTCCCGGTGTCCGGGGTGCGGAAGGTCGCCAGGGCCGCGCCCGGCACGGTGACGGGCTCGCCCCGGCGGATCGAGTGGGCGGCCACGTCGAGGATGGCGCCGGCGGCGGCGAGCAGTTCACGGACGCGGTCGCGGGCGTGCCCCTCCGCCGGTACGCCCATCGCCGGGTCGGCCAGCGAGGCGAGTACCGGGCGGATGCGTTCGGCGATGCCACGGGCGCCGTGCAGTTCGGCGGGGCGGCGGCGGGCCTGGCGGGGTGTGACGGCGGCGGCGTTGCGGGCCTCCATCAGGGGCAGCGGGTCGAAGGACGCGACGGGGTCGTGGCGCAGCCGCCGCGCGTAGTCCGCCTCGGCGGCCAGGGCGTCGGCGAGCGCGTCACGGTGGGCGCCCCAGCGGCGTACGGGGAAGAGCACGATCAGCGCGGCCTGGACGACACCGCCCACGATCATCATGGCGGCGTGGCCCGCGGCCTGGGCCACGGAGGTCGGCAGGGTGACCGTCACGAGCATGATCGCCACGTTCGAGGAGGCGATCAGGCCGATGGTCGGGCCCGCGGCCCAACTCATCCCCGCGGCGAACGTCCAGACCACCAGCAGGGCGAGGAACAGCGGTTCCCGGGAGATCGTCAGATAGCCGAGGAAGGTGGAGACGGCGAGGCTCGTACCGGAGGCGAGGGCCAGTTCGGGGCGGGGGCGCCAGCTGCGCTGGAACGTGGCGATCGCCGCCTGGAACGCGCCGAACGCCGAACTCGCGGCGGCGGCCGGGCCGAAGGCCCACAGGCTGACCGCGATCACGATCGCGAGCCCCACCGCTCCGCGCACCGCGACGAGAGGTTCGAGCCGTGTCTTCTCCACGGCGAGCCCCGAGCGCGCGGTGTCCTTAAGCGCTCGTCGCCAGCTCACTGCGCCAGCGTACGGGAGGGGCCACAGAGGCGGAGGATCCATGATGATCTACGGATACCGTCATCACTCCGCAGCACCATCACGTCACCATCACGTTGAGCAGTACCAGCATCAGCCGTACGACCCTGAGGCCAGAGGACATCCATGCGCACCCTGCCGATCGCCGTCACCGCTCTCGCGGCGACGCTCGCCCTGACCCTGACCGCCTGCGGTGGCGACGACGGTGGCGGCGGTGACGACAAATCCAGCGGGTCCGGGAAGGACTCTTCCTCGTCCGCCTGCGCGGCCGGCGAGCTGAGCCAGGAGGTCGTCGCCAGCGAGGCCCCGGCCGCGGGCGACACCGGGACCGTCTCCGTCAGCCTCACGAACGGCTCCGGAGCCGACTGCACGCTCAAGGGCTTCCCGACCGTCGGCCTGGACGCCGGCGGCACCGCCCTGTCCGTCGCGCAGGAGAAGGCCGCGGAGCCGGAGAAGCTGACGGTGAAGAAGGACGAGACGGTCGGCTTCACGATCACGTACGTCCGCGGGCCCGCGGGGGACGCCGGGAAGGCCGCCGCGGTGACGACCGCGAAGTTCGCTCTGCCGGGGGCCGAGGGGGAGCTGTCCTTCGCCTGGAAGTACGGCGAGGTGGCGCTCCGCGGCGCGGGCGGGAGCGAGCCGGACGCGTCCGTCACTCCGCTGCAGCGGACGGGGGACTGAGCGTCGCGGTTCGCCTGCCGGCCGGTGGGGGCTGGGCGCGCCGTTCCCCGCGCCCCTGACGGGGCGGGGGTGAGCGTTGCGGTTCGTCTGCCGGCCGGTGGGGGCTGGGCGCGCCGTTCCCCGCGCCCCTGACGGGGTGAGGGTGAGCGTCGTGGTGCGTCCGCGGGGCGGTGGGGGCTGGGCGCGCAGTTCCCCGCGCCCCTGACGGGGTGGGGGTGAGCGTTGTGGTTCGCCTGCCGGCCGGTGGGGGTTGGGCGCGCCGTTCCTCGCGCCGCTGACGAGGTGGGGACTCAGCGTCGGGGTCGGGCCGGCGGCCCGTCGGGGACGGGGCGAGGGTCAGGGGGAGTGCAGTCGTTTGTGGGGGCCGACCTGGGCTCGGTCCGCTGCTGCCGCTCCCTCATGCCAGCCGGCCTCGTCGGATATCCCGCGCAGCCGGGTCGTGACCGTGTCCGGGAACATGCGTTCCGTCTCGTCCGTGACCGCGACGTCGCGCGCCGCGAGGACCGGCAGCGACTCCCCCGCCGTGGCGGCCACCTGGCCCTCGGCCGCGTCGGCCAGCCGGTCGCCGATGCGATGCGCGTACGCGGCGAGGAACGACTGCCGGAAGGACTTCGTACGCTTCCTGCCGCCCGCGCGCTGGGCCGCCTCCGCCTTCGTCATCGCGGCCGTGGCCTGCACGAGGAGCGAGGTGTGGAGGAGTTCGACCGCCTCCAGGTCCGGTTCGAAGCCGACGACGGTGGAGAAGCCGAAGGCCTCGTTCCACACCGCGCGGCAGCGGTTCGCCCCGGCCACCGCGTCGAGGAGGACGGCCTTGGCGGTCTCGTACGGCGGATCGACGCCGATCCGGCAGGCGCCGGGCGCGTCCTTGGCGTGCGTACGCGCCGCGAGCAGCGCCTCGTCGATGCTGTGCCGCGCCATCAGCTCCTGCGCTTTGGCGCTCAGCGCCTCCGCCTCCTCCGGGAACCCGGTCGCCTCCGCCTTGGCGAGGAGCGCGCGGATACGGGTGAGCATGCGGGTGACCCGTGGAACGGCGGAGCCCTCGGATGCACGGGACGCACGGGGCGAACGGGGCGAACGGGGTGCGTGGGGTACGTGTGCGTCCAGCGGCTCCAAGGTGGGGAGCCGCAGCAGCAGCCGGTACAGCTCCAGAGCCGCGGTCGCGTACCGGAAACGGTCCGGGCGGTCCGGGCGGTCGGAGCCGTCGGAACGCTTCAGCTCTTCCAGTTGCGCCGTCCAGCGCGGAGCCCGGGGCGTACGGTCCCGGTCGGCCTCGGCGAGGACCAGTCGCGCCGCGAGGCGTTCGTGCACGTCGTCCAGCTCGCGCCGCACGATCCGTACGACGTCCGCTGGCTGCCAGCCGCGCCGCCAGGCCGCCGCGACGAACTCCTCGCCACGACGGGCGAGTTCGGCGTCGGAGGCGGGGTCGGCGGCGAGCAGGGAGGCACCGGTGTCGAGGGCCGCGTCGGAGTCGGCGTAGAGCGCGGCCGCGAAGGCGCGCTCCACCGTGGAGGACGTACTACTCATGCGTCGATCGTGCCATGGCAGGGGCGACGGTCGACCGGCCCGGAGATCCGCCCCGGGCCCCGACGCCGGCCCGGCCGTCTCAGCGGGTGAAAATCGCTCGACCCGTCGACCGGCGGGCCCGAGCATGCCCCCATGGTCGACACCTCTCTGTACGCAGCGTTCCTGGTCACCGCGCTCGCGCTCATGGTGAGCCCCGGCCCCGACATGATGTTCATCGTGGCGATGGGGGGCCGGGGCGGACCGGTCACGGGCGTGATGGCCGCGGCGGGCGTCGCCACGGCGATGCTCGTGCACTCGGTCGCCGCGATGTTGGGCCTGTCCGCCCTGTTCACGGCGCTGCCGACGCTGTACCACGTACTGCGCTGGGCCGGTGCGGCCTACCTCTTGTACCTCGCGGTCAAGGCCTTCCGGGACCGCTCGGTGCCGGTCGAGGAGGGTGCCGCCGTCGGTCCGGGCCGGCGGCGGGCCTTCTGGCAGGGGGCGGTCACCAACCTGCTCAACCCCAAGGTGATCCTCTTCAACGTGGCGTTCCTGCCGCAGTTCGTGAACCCCGGACTCGGCCATGTGATGGGCCAGTTCTTCGTCCTCGGCGTCACCATCGTGGTCATGGGCTTCGTTTTCGACGCCTCCGTAGGACTGCTCTCCGGCCGCCTCTCCGACCTGCTGCGGCGCAGCCGCCGGGTCGCCCGGGCGCTCAACGTCTTCAGCGGCACGGTGTTCACGGGCCTGGCCGTACGCCTGCTCGTGGCATCCCCTAAGTAGCCGAACGGACCGGGGCGGATCGGATCGGGGCGGATCAGGGTGGCCCGGAATGCACTGTCAACGCGAGGTTGACACCCCCACACCGTCAACCTACGGTTGACACATGACCACGAATCCACGTGCCACCACCTCCGTACGCCTCGACGACCTCATCGAGGCCATCAAGAAGGTTCACGAAGACGCCCTCGACCAGCTCCAGGACGCGGTGATCGCCGCGGACCACCTCGGCGACGTGGCCGACCATCTGATCGGCCACTTCGTGGACCAGGCCCGGCGTTCGGGCGCCTCCTGGACGGACATCGGCAGGAGCATGGGGGTCACCCGGCAGGCGGCCCAGAAACGGTTCGTACCGAAGGCCGAGTCGGACCTCGACCCGAGCCAGGGCTTCAGCCGCTACACGCCACGCGCCAGGAACATCGTGGTGACCTCGCAGGAAGAGGCCAGGAACGCCGAGAACGACCAGATTCGCACCGAGCACCTGGTCCTCGGCCTGGTCGGCGAACCGGAGGGGCTCGGGGCGAAGGCGATCACCGCGCAGGGCGTCACCCTGGACGCCGTACGCGAGGCCGCGAGCGCCGGTCTCCCGCCGCGCGCGGAGACCATGCCCGCACTCGTCCCCTTCGACGCCGGCGCCAAGAAGGTCCTCGAACTCACCTTCCGCGAGGCCCTGCGCCTGGGCCACAACTACATCGGTACGGAGCACATCCTGCTCGCCCTCCTGGAGCACGAGGCCGGTACGGGCCTGCTGAGCGGACTCGGCATCACCAAGACGGCGACCGAGGCGGACATCGCGAAGTCGCTGGAAGAGCTGAAGAAGCCCCTCCAGTAGGCCCTGGTCACCGCCCTCCCGGGGGCGCGGGGAACTGCGCGGTCCACCCCCACGCACCCGCACCCGCACCCGCACCCGACGAGGCCGCTGAGGCCGGATTGTCAGACCCTCCTGCGAGACTCGCGTCATGACCGGACGGTGGGCTCTCGCGCCGGCCGAGGACGGCGGCGCCGAGCTCGCCCCCCTCGGCCCCGACGGGCTGCCCGCCGGACCGCTCCTGCGGGAGCCGGACCTGGCCGAGTCCGTACGCTCCCGTCCGGACGTCACCCGCTGGGTGTGGCGGGCGACGGCGGAGGTCTACCCACGGCTGCGCGCCGAGGGCGTCCGGGTGGAGCGGTGTTACGACCTGGAGGCCGCCGAGAGCCTCCTGCTCGGCCACGAGGGACGGCTCGGCGAACCCCGTTCGGCCGCCGCCGCCCTGGCCAGGCTGCACGGCGGCCCCGTACCGCCCGATCCTCCGCAGCGTTCGGCGGAGCCCGGCTCGCAGTCCTCCCTCTTCGAGCCGCGCCCCGTCCACGTACCGCTGGCCCAGCTCATCGAGGTGTACGGGGACCAGCAGCGCAGACACGACGCGACCGCGCGGCCCGAGCGGATGCGGCTGCTCACGGCCTCCGAGTCGGCGGGCACGCTCGTGGCGACCGAGATGAACGAGACAGGGCTGCCGTGGAGCACCGACGTACACCGGGAGGTCCTGCACGAACTGCTCGGCGAGCGGTACGCGGGCGGGGGCGAGCCACGGCGGCTGGCCGAGCTGACGGAGGAGGTGTCGGCCGCGTTCGGCCGCCGGGTCCGGCCCGACCTGCCCGCGGACGTCGTCAAGGCGTTCGCGCAGGCCGGGATCAAGGTGAGGTCCACGCGGCGCTGGGAGATCGAGTCCATCGACCATCCGGCCGTGAAGCCACTGATCGAGTACAAGAAGCTGTACCGGATCTGGGTCGCCCACGGCTGGTCGTGGCTCCAGGACTGGGTGCGGGACGGGCGGTTCAGACCGGAGTACCAGGCGGGCGGCACCGTCACCGGCCGCTGGGTGACCAACGGCGGCGGCGCGCTGCAGATCCCCAAGGTCATACGCAGGGCCGCGGTCGCCGACCCCGGCTGGCGGCTCGTCGTGGCGGACGCCGACCAGATGGAGCCGCGCGTACTGGCCGCGATCTCCCGCGACCCCGGTCTGATGGAGGTGGCGGGCCGCGAGAGCGACCTCTACCAGTCCGTCTCCGACCGGGCCTTCTCCGGCGACCGCGCCCAGGCGAAGCTCGCCGTCCTCGGCGCGATCTACGGCCAGACGTCCGGCGACGGCCTCAAGAACCTCGCGCTGCTGCGCCGCCGCTTCCCCAAGGCGGTGGCGTACGTGGACGACGCGGCCCGCGCGGGCGAGGAGGGCCGGCTCGTACGGACCTGGCTCGGCCGCACCTGCCCACCGGCGGCGGGATCGGACTCCTCGGGCGAGGAGGCGGGGATCCCGGACAGCGAGGAGGCCGGCGAACAGGTCGGCGGTCCGGGCGAGGGGGCCGAGCCGGGGGGCGCCCAGGACTGGGTGCCCGGTTACGCGTCCAGCAACTCCCGGGCGCGGGGCCGCTTCGCCCGTAACTTCGTGGTGCAGGGCAGTGCCGCCGACTGGACCCTTCTCGTGCTCGCCGGGCTCCGGCGCACCTGCCGGGACATGGCGGCCGAGCTGGTCTTCTTCCAGCACGACGAGGTGATGGTGCACTGCCCGGAGGAGGAGGCCGACGCGGTGGTCGAGGCCATCCGGGAGGCGGCGGAGGAGGCGGGACGGCTGACGTTCGGTCGGACGCCGGTGCGATTCCCGTTCACCACGGCGGTGGTGAAGTGCTACGCGGACGCGAAGTGAGTACGCCGGGCGAGCACACCGGGCGGCGCGTACGGGCTGCGCACGCCGGGTGGCGCGCACGTGCTGCGCGTAACGAGCGGCGCGCACATGCTGTGCACACGAGCGGCACGCACCCGATCCATGGTGATCAGCCGATGCGGCTCAGGAGCAGGTCCCTCAGTTCCTCGACCACCGGGCTGTCGGTGCCGTCGAGGTCGGCGAGGGCCCGTTCCCACTGCTCGTACGCCTCCTCGGTGCGGCCCGCCGACCGCAGGAGCAGTCCCTGCTGGTGCCGGGCGAGGCCCGCGGTGTAGCGGTCGGCGCGCCGCTCGGCCCGCTCCAGCAGCAGGGCGCACTCCCGGGCGGCCCGCTCCGAGCGGTCGAGGTCGCGCAGGGCACGCACCAGACCCAGCCGGGTCTGCGCACCGCTCTGCCAATCGACCCCGTCCGAGATGCTCAGGGCACGGTCGAAGTGCTCCAGCGCACCGGCGGGTTCGCCGAGTGTGAGGTGGGCGTACCCGATGTTGCAGTGCCCGGACTCGCGGACCCGCGAGTCGCCCATGACCTCCCCGAGCGCGAGGCTCCTCTCGTGCCACTCGATGGCGGCGCGCGGATCGCTGTGCTCGTACAGGTTGCCGAGGTTGCTGTAGACGACGGCCTCACCGTCCGCGTCGTCCGCCTGCCGGGCCAGTTCGAGGCTCTCCCGCAGGGCGGTCTCGGACTCGGCGTACCGGCCCAGGCTTTCGAGCAGCAGTCCACGGTTGTTCAGACAGCGCTGGACACGCGGCAGGACGCCGAGACCGCGCCAGCGCGCGAGCGCCTGGTCGGTCAGGACCAGCGCCTCGCCCGCCCGGCCCTGCATGAAGTGCAGTCCCGCCAGGTCGGAGAGCGCGATCGCCTCGGCGGCGTCGTCACCGAGACGCCGCGCCACGTCCAGCGCCCGCCGCCCGAGCGCCGCCAGCTCGCGCAGCCGGCCGCGGCGCTGCAGATACGGGAAGAGGGTGCGGACGAGGACGGGTACGAGCGGGGAGACGGCGGCGCGTCCCTCGACGAGCGCGACGACGTTCGCCACCTCCCGGTCCCCCCAGGCCACGGCCTCGGCGGCCGAGCCGAACGGCGGGGGCGGATCCCCGTCCGCGTCGGCGGCCACGCGCTCCCGCTCGGCCACGCGCTCCCGCTCGGCGACGGTCGTACCGAGCCGGTTGTCCCGGTCGGCACCGGAGGGCGTCAGGGCCAGCGCGCACTGGCGGGCGGAGGCGATGTACCAACGCAGGGCGATGTCGGTGGAACCGGGATCCGGGCCTGCGGGATCGGCGACCTCGCGGGCGAAATCCCGTACGAGGTCGTGGGGGGCGTAGCGGCCGTACGTGCTCTCGTCGAGGAGGGCGACATCGACAAGGCGGTCGAGGGCGGCCTCCGCGCGCCGTTCGCCGGTGCCCAGCAGCCGGGCGAGCAGCGGAATCCCGTACGTCGGCAGGTCGAGCGCGCCGATCCGGCGCAGGGCGAGGGCGGCGTCCCGGTCGGGTTCGCGGTCCGAGGCGCGCAGTGCGTCGAGGGCGACCGCGAGCGAGCGGCGCACGCTCAGGTCGTCGTACTCCAGATGGTGCAACCGTTCGTCGCTGGCGGCCAGTTGACCGGCCAGCGCGTCCGGGGTGAGGACGTGCCGGGCGGCCAGGCGCGCGGCGACGATCCGCAGGGCGAGGGGCAGCCGTCCGGTGAGGCCGACGAGCGGGTGCGTGCCGTCGAGGCCGTCCCGCCCGGAGACGGCGCGCAGCAGTTCGGCGCTCTCCTCGTCGGAGAGCGGCGCGAGCGGAAAGCGCGTCGCGCCGTCCAGC
The DNA here is from genome assembly GCF_018070025.1 of Streptomyces liliiviolaceus. Taxonomy (NCBI): domain Bacteria; kingdom Bacillati; phylum Actinomycetota; class Actinomycetes; order Kitasatosporales; family Streptomycetaceae; genus Streptomyces; species Streptomyces liliiviolaceus. Next base: position 1,872,479 of record NZ_JAGPYQ010000001.1, on the reverse strand, counting down.
GCGGTCAGGGGCGAACGGCTGGTGACGATCACCGCGCACCCGGGACCCGCGGGCAGCAGGTGGCGGACCTGGGCGGCGTTCGCGACGTCGTCCAGCACGAGCAGGGTGCGGGTGGGTGCCAGCAGGGAGCGCAGCAACGCGCTTGCCGCGTCCGGGTGTTCGGGCACGCCTCGCGGTTCCACGCCGAGGTCGCGGAGCAGTGCGGCGAGGGCCTGCCCGGGGGTGAGCGGCGGCACGCCCGGGGTCGCCCCGTGCAGGCGTACGTACAGCTGGCCGTCGGGGAACTCCGACCGCAGCCCGTGCGCCACCCGGACGCCCAGCGCGCTCTTCCCGACCCCCGCCATACCGCTGACGACGGCGATCCGGGGGCGGCCGTCCCCGAACGGGCTTGCCGTGCCTGCCGGGTCGACCGGGCTGGCCGGGGCGGCGGGGTCTGCCGGGAGGAGCGCGGTGCGCAGCGCCTGGATGGCTGCGTCACGTCCGGTGAAGTGGACCGGTACGGGCGGAAGTTGGGCGGGCTTCGGAACGGCGGCGGCGGTGGCGGAGGAGGAGGTCCGAGAGGCTTGCGCGGGGATAGCCGGAGCCAGAGCCGGAGCCGTGGCCAGACCCGTGGCCAGACCCGGACCCGGAGCCATGGCGAACGTTTCCGCCAGGATCGTGGTGGTGGCAGGTCTGAGGGGCGCGGCGGTCCCCCGGGAGCCGGACTCGACGGCGACCCGCTCGACAGCGGCTCGCTCGGCGACGGCCCGTTCGACGGCGGTTCGTTCAACGACGGCCCGTTCGGCGGTTCGCGCCCGGCGGTGGGTGACGGTCACCGCGGCCCCCGCTTCCGTGGGCGCGCCCGCCGGCTCCCGCAGGATCTCCAGATGGGCCTCCCGTACCGCGTTCCCCGGCTCCACGCCGAGTTCGCGCACGAGCCTGCCGCGCAGATCGCGGTGGACGGCCAACGCCTCCGCCTGGCGGCCGGTCCGGTACAGAACCAGCATCAACTGCCGGTGGAACGCTTCACGCAGTGGGAACTCGGCCACCAGCGCGGCCAATTCGGGAGCGAGCCCGGAGAGTCGCACACCCCGTTCGGCCGCTACCTGGCCGAGCTCCAGTTCGGCGTCGTAACGGCACTCCAGGGCGAACAGCCGCGCCTCCTCCAGCCGTTGGACGAGGGCGATCCCGCCGGCCTCCGGGCACCAGCCGTCCAGCGGGGTGCCGCGCCACAGCGCGAGCGCCGCCACGGCCTCGGCCGAAGCCCTCCCCCAGTCGCGCCGCGCGTGCGCCGCGCGGGCGGCCACGACCCGGGCCTCGAAGAGCCCGACGTCCAACTCGTCTTCCGATATGCGCAGTTGATAGCCATGGCCCACCGACCGCAGACGGTCCGGGTCGTCCAGGAGCCGTCGCAGACGGGTCACGTGATTCTGCAGCGAGGCGTGCGCGGACGCGGGCGGGGACCCGCCCCACAACGCGTCCTTGAGCGCGTGCACGGAGACGACCCGTCCCGGTTCGAGGAGCAGGGCGGTGAGCAGGGTGCGCCCCTTGGCGCTGCTGACCGGCCGGGCTGTGCCGTCGGCGCCGTACACGACGGTCGGCCCGAGCAGCCCGAAGCGCAGCCGGCCGGGTCCCGCGGCGGCGGAAGCTCCGGACAGGGCCCCGGGCAAAGGGACCGACGCCCCGGAGGCGGGCGTGGACGTGGATCTGGGCGTGGACGTGGCCGTGGACCTGGGTATGGACGTGGCCGTAGACGTACCGAGCAGTCCGGAGGACTCCCGTTCCGACCGCGTCCCGCCGCCCACCTGTTCGCCCTTCCCGTCGGCGGCGTCGGGCGGCCGGAATCCGACGTTCCGCCGGCCCTCGGGCGAAACTCCGTGCCTCGCCACACCGTTCGCCCATGTTAGCGATCGGTTGGCGTGGCCTGATTTGATCACCGCATCGGATCCGGTCGTTCCGGTACGCGGTAGGCGTCGCAGGTCGCCGCGACTCGGGGGAGTGTCGCCGTCGCGACCGGGTCCGAGAGTCAACGCGATCAGCACGATCAGCGCAGCACGCGTGAGTCACCCGCGTACCGGGCGAAACCCGAAATCTGAAACCGGAAACCCGAAGAAACCGGCCCGCCCCTCCGCCGTCCGCCGCCTCAGATGACGGGCGGCCGCCCCAGCCGAGTGAGCCGCCACACGGTCTTCCACCGCATCGGCCGACGCTCCCCGGCGGACGCCTTCAGCCCCTCCACGAATCCGCCGAACCACGCCCGCAGCCCACCGACGGACCGCGTCCGTACGAGGGTCAGCGCGATCCAGACCGCCAGGTGGACGGGGATGAGCGGAAGGGGCAGCCGGCGCCTGACCAGCCAGACGCGGTTGCGGGCGGTGACGCGGTAGTAGATGGCGTGCCGGGCGGGTGACGTCTTCGGGTGCTGGAGCAGCAGTTGGGGCTCGTACCGGATGGTCCAGCCGGCGTCGGCGGCCCGCCACGCCAGGTCGGTCTCCTCGTGCGCGAAGAAGAACTCGGCGGGCCAGTCCCCGGTCTGCGCGAGCATCTCCATGGACAGGGCGTGGCCACCGCCGAGGAAGCAGGTGACCTCGCCGCCCCGCAGGGGGTCCTTGGCGCCGAGCCTGGGTACGTGGCGCCGCTGGGTCTCGCCGTTCTCGTCGGCGATGCGGAAACCGACGATGCCCAGGCGCGGCTCGACGGCGTACAGGTCCCGTACCGTGCGCAGGACATCGGGGTCGACGAGCAGCCCGTCGTCGTCCAGTTCGACGACGACGTCCACGTCCCCGAACTCCCGCAGGCGCCGCAGGGCGACATTGCGGCCGCCCGGGCAGCCGAGGTTCTCGTCGACCTCGATGGCGGTGACCTCACCGGGCAGGCCCAGCCGCTCGGCGAACTCCGGCAGCGGACAGCCGTTCCCGACGATCACGATCCGCTCGGGGGCGACGTCTTGCTTGGCCACCGACGCGAGCAGCGCGTCGACCTCGTCGGGCCGCGTCCCCATCGTCACCACGGCCACCGCGATCCGCGGTTCCACCGACACGACGCCCACCCCGATCTCGACCTCGTCGGACAATCAGAGAACGATGCTAGCCGTTCATGCTGTGGACCCCTCAAGTACGCGACTTCTTAAGGGTGTCGCGAGGTTGTCGCGACGCGCGTCCGGACAGCGTTCCCCGTCCTGTACGGATGCGAGCCACGGCCGTCTCACGACCGCGCCGCGCTGCACCCCTCCAGGCCGTCACCCCGGGCCGTCACCCCGGGCTGTCACCCCGCGCCGTCACCCCGCTGGGGTGCCTCAGGGGTCCCGACGACCGGTAGCGTGTCCATGACCCGCAGAACCATGACCCGCAGCCGCAGGACCAGGCCCACGGGACGACCGGCGAATTCGGCGGGACCAGCCGGACCCGCGGGACTCACCGGACCGAGGGGAAGAAGGGGCCCAGGACATGACCGTGACCGTCTCCCTCATGCTGATGGCGGCCGTCGCCCTGACCGCCGCGGTCGTGGCGCCCCGCGTCCTGACCGGCGCGTCGTGGCCCGAGCGGGAGCCCGTACTCGCGCTGTGGGTGTGGCAGTGCCTGGTCGCCACGGTCCTGCTGTGCTGCCTGTCGTCGCTCTTGCTGAGCGCCTCCGCCGTCTTCCACACGGTCCGCGCCCATGTCTTCGCGCCCGCGCCGCCCTCCGTGACCGCGGCGTACGACCTGGCCGCCGCCCCGCCCTGGACCACCGCGCTGACGCTGCTGCTGGCGGGCGGTGCCGCCTGGACCACGGCGATGCTGGCCCGCGAGGTGACGGAGGCCCGCAGGCGCAGCCGCCTGCGCCGCGAGCACCTGCGGGAACGCGCGCCCGAGCTGCCGGCCGGCCTGCCGACCTCGCGCGGCCCGCTCCTCGTGCTGGAGGACGAGTACCCGGACGCCTGGTGGATGCCGGGCAGTCCGTCCCAGCTCGTCGTCACCACGGGCGCCCTGCACCGCCTCACCGACCACCAGCTGGACGCCATCCAGGCCCACGAACTCGGCCACGCGCGCGCCCGCCACGACTGGCTCCTGCATCTTTCGCAGGCGCTGGCCGGCGGCTTCCCGGGCATCCCGGTCTTCCGTGACTTCCGCGACCAGACGCACCGCCTCGTCGAACTCTCCGCCGACGACACGGCGTCGCGCCGCTGCGGCCACCTCACGACCGCGCTGGCCCTGATCGAGCTGAACCAGCACCGAGGCGTGCTGTCCTGCGCGACCCCGAGGCCCCTGCTCCACCAACGCGTGGAACGCCTCCTGGACCCCCCGCCCCGCCTCACCCGCTCCCACCGCAGAGGCACGACAACGGCTGCGGCACTGGCCCCCCTGGTCCCGCTGCTGATCGCGTTCGGCCCGGCGCTGGCGACACTGGCGTCGTAGGACCTGGGGGCAGATGCGGGAAGGCCCGTTGCTCCCGCGCGGCACGCCTGGCGAAACCCACGGACTCACGCGCTCAAGTCCTCAAGCACCCGAACAAAAGCAAAAGCCCCAGGTCACGGCGAGTGAGTCCTGAGGCTTCCACAGAGCCGCCTTCGGGATTCGAACCCGAGACCTACGCATTACGAGTGCGTTGCTCTGGCCATCTGAGCTAAGGCGGCGCGTTGCCAGAACTATGGTGCGATCGGCAACGTCAGCAAGTCTACACAGTTTCCGGGGGTGCTCCGTACCGCCCCCGGAGGCACCCCCGGCCGCCCGGCGATCAGGTCGCCGAGCAGCGCTTTCCCTTCTGCGGCGGGGTGCCTTCGAGCAGGTACTGGTTGATCGCGGAGTCGATGCAGGCACTGCCGCGGCCGTACGCCGTGTGGCCGTCGCCGTCGTAGGTCAGGAGCGCTCCGGAGGAGAGCTGGGTGGCGAGGGACTGCGCCCAGGGGTAGGGCGTCGCGGGGTCCCGGACCGTACCGACGACGACGATCGGCGCCGCGCCCTTCGCCTCGATGCGGTGCGGCTCGCCGGTCGGCTTCACCGGCCAGTAGGCGCAGTTCAGCGAGGCCCAGGCGAGGCCCTCGCCGAAGACCGGGGAGGCCTTCTCAAAGTCGGGGACGCCCTTCTCGACCTCCTCGGGGGAGGCGAAGGCGGCGGGCAGGTCCAGGCAGTTGACCGCCGCGTTGGCGGACATCAGGTTGGCGTACGTACCGTCCGCCTCCCGCTCGTAGTAGCTGTCGGACAGCACGAGCAGGCCCGCGCCGTCCTTGTCCTTCATGGCCGTGGTGAGGGCCTCGCGCAGTTGCGGCCAGGCCCCCTCGTCGTACATCGCGGCGATGACACCGGTCGTGGCCAGCGCCTCGCCCAGCTTGCGGCCGTCCGCGTCGCCCGCGTCGATGGGCGCGGAGTCCAGCTTCCGGAAGAAGGCCTTCAGGTTCTTGCCGACCTGCTCCGGTGTCGTGCCCTTCCCGCCCAGCGGGCAGTCGGACTCCCCCACGCAGTCCTTCGCGAAGGACCGGAAGGCCGTCTCGAAGCCGGCCGTCTGGTCGCGGTTCAGCTGTCGCGCGGGCAGGGACGGGTCCATCGCGCCGTCCAGGACCAGCCGGCCGACGCGCTCCGGATACAGCCCCGCGTAGGTCGCCCCGAGGAACGTGCCGTACGAGGCACCCACGTAACTCAGCTTCTCGTCGCCCAGCGCGGCCCGTACGAGATCCATGTCACGGGCCGCCTCGACCGTGGACACATGGCGCAGCAGGTTCGCCGAGCGCTGTCCGCAGGCCGCCGCGAACTCCTTGTAGGCGTCGACCAGTTCGGTGGTCTCGCGCGCGTCGTCGGGGGTCGTGTCCGTCTGCGTGTACGCGTCCATCCGCTTGCCCGTGAGGCATTCGACGGGCTCGCTGCGGGCGACGCCCCGCGGGTCCACCGCGACCATGTCGTAGCGGGCGCGCACCTTCGCCGGGTAGCCGATGCCCGCGTACGACTGGAGGTAGTCGACCGCCGATCCGCCCGGCCCTCCCGGGTTGACCAGCAGCGAGCCGATCCGCTTGCCCGGCCCGGTGGCCTTCTTGCGGGCCACCGCCAGCCGGATGTCGCCCTTGGTCGGCTCGGCGTAGTCGAGCGGCGCCTTCAGCGTGGCGCACTCGAAGCCGGCGACACCGCAGGCCCGCCACTTCGGCCGCTGCGCGTAGTACGGGGCCAGCGCGGACGGGGTGGCCTCGGGCAGCGCGCGCAGCGCCACCGACCCGGCCGGGCTCGCGGCGGTCGTCGAACTCCCCGCGGAGCAGGCGGAGACGAGGAGTCCGGCGACGGCGAACAGGGTGCCGTACGCGCGGAGGGATCGGTGAGCCCGGGGTGACCTGAGACGGCGCCTGATGTACATCGACCGAGCGTAACCCTGTGCGACGTATTGATCGCTCAGAGTTGCACTCATGCCTCGTACGAGTGACGCCGTCATCTCCCCGTTCGACCCGTGCCCGCCTACGGCGCCCGCCCACCGTGCGGGCCGCCCGTCACACCCCGCCCGCCCGCCGTGCGGGCGCGCCTCACCCCGCCCGCAGCGCCATCGTCATGGCCTCCACCGCGAGCAGCGGTGCCACGTTCCGGTCGAGGGCCTCCCGGCACGCGGCGATCGCCTCGATCCGGCGCAGGGTGGCCTCGGGCGACGAGCCCCGGGTCAGCCGGTCCAGCGCGTCCTGCATCTCCGTGTTGGCGAGGGCGAGGTCCGTGCCGAACTGCAGGGCGAGCACATCGCGGTAGAAAGCCGTGAGGTCGATCAGGGCCAGGTCCAGGCTGTCGCGCTGCGTACGCGTCTTGCGGCGCTTCTGCTTGTCCTCCAGCTCCTTCATCACGCCCGCGGTGCCGCGCGGCATACGGCCGCCCTGGGCCGCGCCGAGGGCCGCCTTCATGTCCTCGGTCTCCTTGGCGTCGATCTCCTCGGCGACCTGCTTGGCGTCCTCGGAGGCCGCGTCGATCAGCTCCTGGGCCGCCTTGAGGCAGGCGCCCACGTCGTCGACGCGCAACGGCAGCTTCAGGACGGCGGCCCGGCGCGCGCGGGCCCGCTCGTCCGTGGCGAGGCGCCGGGCGCGCCCGATGTGGCCCTGGGTGGCGCGGGCCACGGCAGCGGCGATGTCCGGTTCGATGCCGTCGCGGCGTACGAGGACGTCGGCGACCGCGGCCACCGAGGGCGTCCGGAGCGTGAGGTGGCGGCACCGGGAGCGGATCGTGGGCAGCACGTCCTCCAGGGAGGGCGCGCACAGGAGCCAGACCGTACGGGGGGCTGGCTCCTCCACGGCCTTCAGCAGGACGTTGCCCGCGCCCTCGGTGAGGCGGTCGGCGTCCTCCATGACGATGACCTGCCAACGGCCGACCGCCGGGGACAGCTGGGCGCGGCGGACCAGGTCGCGCGTCTCCTTCACACCGATGGAGAGCAGATCGGTGCGGATGATCTGCACGTCCGCGTGCGTACCGATCAGGCTCGTGTGGCAGCCGTCGCAGAATCCGCAGCCGGGGCTCCCGCCGAGGGCGCGGTCGGGGCTGGTGCACTGCAGGGCCGCCGCGAAGGCGCGCGCCGTGGTGGAACGGCCCGAACCGGGCGGCCCCGTGAAGAGCCACGCGTGCGTCATCTTCGAGGCCTCGGGCAGCGGGGCGTCGGCGGCTACCGCGGTGACCAGGGCGTCGGCGTCCCGCGCGGCGGCCTCAAGCTGCTCGCTCACCTTCTCCTGGCCCACCAGGTCGTCCCATACGGTCATGGGGCGCCGCCCTTTCGTCGAACCTGCCGTCGCCGGCGCAGCCGCTGTCATTGCCACAGCCGCGCCTTTTGTCGCACGTGTGCCTGCTGCGTCCCATTGTGCGGGAGGGCACTGACAACGCGGCCCGAACCCAGGCACGGCCCCGCTGCCGACGCCCTGGGGACATCCTGCCGACGCCTCTACCGACGCCCGATGCCGTCAGCGCGGTCAGCGCCGCCGGCGCCCGTTCCCCTCGTCCCGCTCGTCGTCCTCGCGCGGGCCCAGCAACTCGTCGGCCAGCGTCGGCAGATCGTCCAGCGGGGTCTCCTCCGCCCAGTCCGAACGGGGGCGCCGCCGGGGCCTGCCCTCGGCGTCGACCTGGGGCAGCTCACGAGTGCCGCCGTCGGAGGCCCCGGCCCCCGCCCCGTAGCCATCTCCGTAGCCGTCCCCGTACCCGGGCGGCACCCGGTCCTCGGGCTCACGGCCACGGCCTCGCTCGTCACGCACCTGAGGAAGGACCGCCGTCTCGTCGGCGGCGCCCTGCGGGAGCTGCGGCACCTGCGGCAGCACAGCCGTCTCGTCACCGGCGGAACCGGCGGCCGGGCCGCGGGCCGAACCGGCGCCGGGACCGCCGGCCGTCCGGGCGTCCTGCGGCGGCACCGGAGGCAGCACAGCCGTCTCGTCGACCGGACCGCCGGACGCGTTGGTCGGCGTCACCATCGGCGTCTGCACGGTGCTCTCGTTGTCCGGGCTCTCGTCGGCCCCGCTTCCGGCGCGCGGGCTCTCGTCGGCCCCGTTTCCGGCGCGCGGGCTCTCGTCGGCCCCGTTTCCGGCGCGCGGGCTCTCGTTGCGCGGACCATCCGCCGCCCGACCGGACCCGGCCCCTCCGGAGGGCGCGGGGGCCGCGGGCGCGGCCGACGCGGCCGCCTCCCGCGCCGCAGCCGCCGCAGCAGCGGAAGCGGTGGTGGCCGCCGCGACGGCGGCCGCGGCCTCGGCGGCCCGCCGCGCCTCCTCGGCCCGGACCAGCGCCTCCTCGGCCTTCCGCTGCTTCTCCAGGCGCCGCTCCTCGGCCTCGGCCCGCAGCCGCGCCTCCTCCTCGGCCTGCTTGCGCCGGCGCTCCTCCTCGGCCGCGCGGGCCTTCTCCTCGGCGAGCTGCCGGGCCTTCTCCTGCTCGGCACGCACGCGTGCGGCCTCGGCGCGCTGGCGGGCCTCCTCGGCCTGCCGCTCGGCCTCGCGCCGCTGCGCCTCCTCCAGTTCGAGCCGCTTGCGCTCTTCCTCCTCCGCGCGCAGCCGGGCGAGCTGCTCCTGGCGCTCGCGCTCCAGCCGCTCCTCCTCGGCCTTGCGGGCGGCCTCTTCCTCGGCCTTGCGGCGCGCCTCTTCCTCGGCGGCCTTGCGTGCCTCCTCCTTGGCCTTGATCTCGGCCTCGGAGAGCGGCAGCACCACGTCGAGCCGGTGCCGGATCACGGTCGTGACGGACTCGGCCTCCTGCCCGGCGTCGACGACCAGGTAGCGGCCGGGGTCGGCGGCGGCCAGCGTCAGGAAACCGGACCGCACGCGCGCGTGGAACTCGGCGGGCTCCGACTCCAGCCGGTCCGGCGCCTCGGTGAACCGCTCGCGCGCGGTCTCCGGCGCCACGTCCAGCAGGACCGTCAGATGCGGTACGAGCCCGTCCGTGGCCCAGCGGTTGATGCGGGAGACCTCGGTGGGGGACAGATCGCGCCCCGCCCCCTGGTAGGCCACCGAGGAGTCGATGTACCGGTCCGAGACCACGACCGCGCCCCGTTCCAGCGCGGGCCGCACCACGGTGTCCACGTGCTCCGCGCGGTCGGCGGCGTACAGCAGCGCCTCCGCGCGGTGCGAGAGGCCGGCCGACGACACGTCGAGCAGGATCGACCGCAGCCGCTTGCCGACGGGGGTCGCGCCGGGCTCGCGCGTCACGACGACCTCGTGCCCCTTGGCGCGGATCCACTCCGCGAGGGCCTCGGCCTGGGTGGACTTGCCGGCTCCGTCGCCGCCCTCCAGGGCGATGAAGAACCCGGCGTCGGTGGGCGCCTGCACCGGGTCGTCCCCGCCGCGCAGCGCGTCCCGCAGGTCGTGCCGCAGGGGTACGCCGGAGCGGTCGTCGGCCTTGGCGAGGACCAGTGCGGCGACCGGCAGGAGCAGCGCGCCGACCAGCATCAGGGTGAAGGCGGCGCCGCCGTGCGCGAACACGAACTTGCCGTTCTCCAGGCGGTGCGGACCGATGGCGGCCGCCACCAGCGGCGCCACCAGGACGCCGACGGCCACGAAGACCCGTACGACCGCGTGCAGGTGTTCCGTCGTCCGCGTGCGGCGGTAGTCCTCGGCCTCCTGGTCGAGGAGGGCGTGGCCGGTGTTGGCGGCGACGCCCGCGCCGATGCCCGCGAGGCCGACGATCAGGAGCACGGTGGTGACGTCGGGGACGAGTCCGGCGGCGAGCAGCGCGATCCCCGTGAAGGCGATCGCCAGGGCGAGCAGCCGCCTGCGCGACAGCGACGGCAGCAGCTTGGGCGCCGTACGGATGCCGACCACGACCCCGCCGGTCACCGCGAGCACCAGCAGTCCGAACGTCACCGGGCCGCCGCCCAGGTCCTTGGCGTGCAGCACGGCCACGGCGACGGCCGCCGCGACGGCTCCGGCGACGGCCGCGCAGGCGAGCACCAGGAGCGGGATGGCCCCCGTACGGCCCTTGTCGATGCCGGAACCCGTCCTGGGGCGGCGCAGTCCCTCCAGCGGCGACCGCGCGCGCGGGGTGCGCACGTCGGGCAGTTCGAGGAAGGTGAGCACCGACAGGGACGCGGCGAACAGGCCCGCGGAGACGTACGAGGCGAGCGCCGCCTGGTGCTGGTCGAACCACGCGAGTCCGGCGCCCAGCAGGTTGTTGAGGAGCCCGGCGACGACGAGCACCGCCGCCGCGAGGGGCGCCGCGACGAATCCCGTACGCAGGGCGAGGCGCCGCAGGGCGTCCATGTGGTCGGGCAGCGGTCGTACCGTCGCGCCCTCCAGCGGCGGCGCGGGCAGCAGCGCGGGCGCCGCGCTCTCGCGGCACACCGTCCAGAAGCGTTCGGCGACCCCGATGACGAACGCCGTCACGAGGAGCACGGCCAGCGCGTTCTCGGGGGTCCAGTCGATCCACAGGGGCGCGATGATCAGCAGTACGGCCCGTACGCCGTCCGCGCCGACCATGGTCCAGCGGCGGTCGAGCGGACCGTCCTGGGCGGTGAGCGAGGTGAGCGGGCCCAGCAGCACCGCTCCGAAGAGGAGCGTCGCGAGCATGCGGGCGCCGAAGACCGCCGACACGGCGAGGGCCACGCCGCGGTAGCCGCCTCCGAAGGAGCCGTCGGACACCGCCGCCTGGAGGGCGAGCAGGACCAGCACCAGCAGGGCGAGGGCGTCACCGACGCCGCTCACCAGCTGGGCGCTCCACAGCCGCCTCAGTTGCGGCACACGCAACAGCGCCCGGACGGCTCGCTCCCGTGAGTCTGCGACCAGGGAGTCGTCGGGGGCCGGAGTGTGGGCCGTTGGCTGCTCGGCTCGCGTCATCCTGCCAGCCTATCCGGACGCACCGGGTCCCCGAATAGGGCCCCGAACATGCGAACGCCCTCGACACCAAGTGGTGTGAGGGCGTTCGTTCTGGGAACCGAAGGTGAAAGATCCGGTCCGCCTCCGGTCGGCCTCCCGGCCGCCTGCGGACCGGTCCTCGACCGAGGACGGAGAGCGGCTCAGCTCTTTGTGCGGCCTCTGTGAAGAACGGCTCAGTCCTCGGCGGTCGCCTTGGCGGCCGTGGCCTTCGCGGTCGTCTTCTTGGCGGCCGTCTTCTTGGCGGTGGTGGTCTTCTTTGCCGCCGTTTTCGTGGCAGCCGTCTTCTTTGCCGCCGTTTTCTTCGCGGGGGCCTTCTTGGCGGGTGCCTTCTTCGCCGCCTTCTTGGCCGTCTTCTTCGCCGGCCCCTTGGCCCGCTTCTCCGCGAGCAGTTCGAAGCCCCGCTCCGGAGTGAGCTCCTCGACGCTGTCGCCGGACCGCAGGGTCGCGTTGGTCTCGCCGTCGGTGACGTACGCGCCGAAGCGGCCGTCCTTGACGACGACGGGCTGCCCGCTGACCGGGTCGGCGCCCAGTTCCTTCAGCGGCGGCTTGGCGGCGGCGCGGCCCCGCTGCTTGGGCTGCGCGTAGATCGCGAGGGCCTCGTCGAGCGTGATCGTGAAGAGCTGGTCCTCGCTCGTGAGGGAGCGGGAGTCGGTGCCCTTCTTCAGGTACGGGCCGTAGCGGCCGTTCTGCGCGGTGATCTCCACGCCCTCGGCGTCCGTGCCGACGACGCGCGGCAGCGACATCAGCTTGAGCGCGTCCGCGAGGGTCACGGTGTCCAGGGACATCGACTTGAAGAGCGAGGCCGTACGCGGCTTCACGGCGTTCTTGCCGGTCTTCGGGGTGCCCTCGGGCAGCACCTCGGTGACGTAGGGGCCGTAGCGGCCGTCCCGGGCGATGATCTGGTGGCCCGACTCGGGGTCGGCGCCCAGCTCGAAGTCGCCGCTCGGCTTGGCGAGCAGTTCCTCGGCGAGCTCGACGGTCAGCTCGTCGGGTGCCAGGTCCTCGGGCACGTCGGCGCGCTGGTGGTTCTCGGAGTCCTTCTCGCCGCGCTCCACGTACGGGCCGTAGCGGCCGACGCGCAGCATGATGTCGCCGCCCATCACGCGGAACGACGACACCTCGCGGGCGTCGATGGCACCGAGGTCGGTGACGAGCTCCTTGAGACCGCCGAGGTGGTCCCCGTCGCCGTTGCCTGCCTCCGCGGCGCCGGTCGCCTCACCCTCGCCGAAGTAGAAGCGCCTGAGCCACGGGACGGACTGGGCCTCGCCCCGCGCGATGCGGTCGAGGTCGTCCTCCATCTTGGCCGTGAAGTCGTAGTCGACGAGCCGCCCGAAGTGCTTCTCCAGGAGGTTGACCACGGCGAAGGACAGGAAGGAGGGCACCAGGGCCGTCCCCTTCTTGAACACATAGCCGCGGTCGAGGATCGTGCCGATGATCGACGCGTACGTCGACGGGCGGCCGATCTCCCGCTCTTCGAGCTCCTTGACCAGGCTGGCCTCGGTGTAACGGGCCGGGGGCTTGGTCGCGTGGCCGTCGACCGAGATCTCCTCGGCGGACAGCGGGTCGCCCTCCTCGACCTGCGGGAGGCGGCGCTCACGGTCGTCCAGCTCGGCGTTCGGGTCGTCCGCGCCCTCGACGTACGCCTTCAGGAAGCCGTGGAAGGTGATCGTCTTGCCGGACGCGCTGAACTCGGCGTCCCGGCCGTCGGAGGACCTGCCCGCGATCTTCACGGTGACGGAGTTGCCGACCGCGTCCTTCATCTGGGAAGCGACGGTCCGCTTCCAGATCAGCTCGTACAGCCGGAACTGGTCGCCGGTCAGACCCGTCTCGGCCGGGGTGCGGAAACGGTCGCCCGAGGGACGGATCGCCTCGTGCGCCTCCTGCGCGTTCTTCACCTTCCCGGCGTACGTGCGCGGCTTGTCCGGCAGGTAGCTGGCGCCGTAGAGCTGCGTGACCTGAGCGCGGGCCGCGGTGATCGCGGTGTCCGAGAGGGTCGTGGAGTCCGTACGCATGTAGGTGATGAAGCCGTTCTCGTACAGCTTCTGCGCCACCTGCATCGTGGACTTCGCGCCGAAGCCGAGCTTGCGGCTCGCCTCCTGCTGGAGCGTGGTCGTACGGAACGGTGCGTACGGCGAGCGTCGGTACGGCTTCGACTCGACGGACCGTACGGCGAAGTCCGTGTTCTCCAGGGCGGCGGCCAGCGCGCGGGCGTTGACCTCGTCCAGGTGAAGGGTGTTCGCGCTCTTGATCTGCCCGAGCGAGTCGAAGTCACGGCCCTGGGCGACCCGCTTGCCGTCGACCGCGGTCAGCCGGGCGACCAGGTTCGACGGGTCGCTGCGGTCGCCTGCGCGGCCGGTGCCGAAGGTGCCGGTCAGGTCCCAGTACTCGGCGGAGCGGAAGGCGATGCGCTCGCGCTCCCGCTCGACGACGAGACGGGTCGCGACCGACTGGACGCGGCCGGCCGACAGCCGCGGCATGACCTTCTTCCACAGGACCGGCGAGACCTCGTAGCCGTAGAGGCGGTCGAGGATACGGCGGGTCTCCTGGGCGTCGACCATGCGCTGGTTGAGCTCGCGCGGGTTGGCGACGGCGCTGCGGATGGCGTCCTTGGTGATCTCGTGGAAGACCATCCGGTGGACGGGGACCTTGGGCTTCAGGACCTCAAGGAGGTGCCACGCGATGGCCTCGCCCTCGCGGTCCTCATCGGTTGCGAGGAAGAGCTCGTCGGAATCCTTCAGCAGGTCCTTGAGCTTCTTTACCTGCGACCTTTTGTCAGCGTTGACCACGTAGATCGGCTGGAAGTCGTTCTCGACGTCCACGCCGAGCCGACGCACCTCGCCGGTGTATTTCTCGGGCACCTCCGCGGCGCCGTTGGGGAGGTCGCGGATGTGCCCGACACTCGCTTCGACGACGTATCCGGGGCCGAGATAGCCCTTGATCGTCTTCGCCTTGGCAGGCGACTCGACGATGACGAGTCGGCGGCCGCCGTGTGCGGTCTCGCTGGTCGGGGACAACTTCGCTCTTCTCTCCGGTCGACGCAGGGGGTCTCGCCCCAGGCCTTGAACCCGGGGGTCGGGTCATGCTGACGCTGCGGAGTGTGACGGTACATCCCGCCCCCGTGTCAAACGGGAAAAGCCCGCAACGGCCACTCGAACGGTAACCCGACTCCCGCCATTCCTGCCGCCCGGAGTGCCGACCTGGCCTTTCCGGAACATCCGGAGCGTGACCTCTCAATTACCGGAGAGGAGAAGTCCGACCGGCGTCGATCTTGGCCGCGCCCGCCGCCGTACGGCGATTCCAGGACAGCGCGGACGGCGTTTCCCGGACAGCGGGGCGGTGTTGCGCGGGCGGCGGGCCGCATCGCGCGGACGGCGGGAGGCGTGGCCCGAGGAGCGGGGCGGACCGGCGCGTCGCCGACGGCCGGAAACTCAGACGCGAGTGAAACACCACACCGCGAGGACCACGGCAGCCGTCCCGGCGAAGCCCGCGACCGCCACCGACGCGACGGGGCTCACCCCGAGGGCGACGGGGGCACGTTGGCGCAGCCGGACCGCGGTCCACAGCAGCAGTCCGCCCCCGAACAGGGCGAACACCGATCCCGTGAAGATCGCCGGTCCGCTCTCCATGGCCCGTCCCTCCGCCCTCGTGTGTCACCGGGTCCCGCCCTCGCGGCCCCGGCGTCCGGCCCTCGCGTGCTCCGCTCGGGACGCTGGCACCTCCGGGAAGCCGGAATCCCAACCCGAGGTGAACGGGAGGCGGCCGACTCCGTGCGTCCCGACGCGGGGCGGCCCGCACCGCTGCCACACCGCGGCCACACCGTGACCGCACTGCCCGCACGGGACCAGCCACCGCTCCCGCACGGAGCCGACCACGCCTGCGAGTGGAGTCCGTCACACCGCGCCGGGCTCGGACATCTTTCCGCTCGTCTGCGCGCGGTCGGCACGGCTCACCGTGCACACCGCCTTGGTGAATCCCTGCTTCCAGGAGTACTCGTCGGTTATCCAGCCGTAGACGACATGCTCGGTGTCGGGCGCCCAGGTCGACTCGAACCTGTTGCTGCAGAGCTTGTTCGCGTTGTCGATGCCCTTCTTGTAGTTCATGTTCGCCGGGGCCGGGACGACGCCTATGAACTGGTCGCTGTGCAACTCGGCGCAATCGGCCAACGAGGCCCTGTAGATGTCCTCCTCCAACACTGCGATCCAGCAGTCACCGATGCCCATCTGACCGACCGACACCTGCGCCCCGTCCTCCCGGAAACGGCCCACCGCGCCGCCGATGGCGGCATGCCGTCCGAGTACGAGACATGCCGTACGGGCCTCGGCCGCCTCGAAGCCACGCTTCGTCGGCGTCACGGTGTAGACGTCCGCGTCGGGCAGCGCCTCGGCGATCTTCCCGCCCTGCCGCTCGCAGCGCCTCGCCCCCTCGGCGCGGGCGTCCGCGTAGTCGGCCGCCGTGTCCACGGCCACCACCTGGCCGTCCGGCCAGTCCTTCGCGCAGTCCACGACGCCGAGGTTCGGCACCGACTTGAACGGCGTCGCGGACCAGACGGTCCGCACACAGTCCCCGGTCTTCAACGGCTTTTTGAGCCCCACCTTCTTGCCGTACGGGAGGGCCGGCCCCGTGTCGCCCGACGCGGGCGATGTCGTGCCGCCGGTCTTCGCCTCCTTCTTGTCGTCGCCGCTGAACGTGAGGGCCGCCAGTGCGACGCCGCCGAGCACCAGAACCAACGCCGTGACGACCGTGAGGACCGCGGCGGTGGACAGGATGCGTCGTGTGTCGTCCCGGCCACCGCCGGCATCGGTGACCGCCGTCGGACCGCTCCCGTAGGGCGGGGACCCACTGCCGGCGTAGGGCGGGACCGGGCCGGCGCCCCCGTAGGGCTGCGGAGTCTGCGGGGATCCGCTGCTCCCGTACGGCGGGGAGGACTCGCCCGCGTACGGATTCCAAGGCCTGTACGGCCCCTGCGCGCCAGGCCCCTGCCCGCCGCCCGGCGGGCCCTGCGGAGAGGGGCCGCCCGGTGTGTGCGGTGTCTGCGGAGTGCTGCGGCCCTGCGGGGTGTGCGAGGGCGGGAACCCCGGCGGGTTCCCGGCCGGGGACAGCCCACCGGGGGCCTCGGGGAGCGAGCCGGGCGGCGGCCCGAAGACCCCGCCCGGCGGGCTCTGCAGGACACGCTCCAGCCCTCGCGTCACCGCCTCCGGCGAGAACCTGCGCACCGGGTCCTTCACCAGCAGGCCGTACAGCACCGGCGCCAGTTCACCCGCCCGCCGGGGCGGTGTGGGCTCCTCGCTCAGCAGGGCCGTCAGGGTCGCGTACTCCCCGTGCCGGTCGAACGGGCCGCTTCCCTCGACCGTCGCGTACAGGGTGGCGCCGAGCGAGAACATGTCGGCGGCCGGTGTGGGCGGCTCACCGCGGGCCCGCTCCGGCGAGAGGTACCCCGGCGTACCGAGGATGCCGGCCGTGGCGGTGAGCCGGGGCTCGCGGGACTCGGGCTGCAGAGCGATGCCGTAGTCGGTGAGCAGCACGCGCGCGAAGGGATCGCCCGAGGCGTCCGGGGCGAGAAGGATGTTGGCGGGTTTCACATCGCGGTGGAGGATGCCGATCCGGTGCCCGGCGGTGAGCGCGTCGAGCACACCGAGCCCGATCCGGGCCGTCTGCACGGGCGTCAGCGGCCCCGACCGCCGGACGACCGTCTGGAGATCGACCGCGTCCGGCACGAACTCCATGACGATCCAGGGCAGCCCCTCGTGCATCAACACGTCGTGCACGGTGGCCACATGCGGATGGCCGCGCAGCCGCGCCGCGTTCCGTGCCTCGCTGCGGGCCCGGGCGATGCGCTCCTGCGCCCCCGGCTCCACCCGTTCGGGAGAACCCTCGCCCGCGGACCCGCCCGGATCCACCGGCACATCGGGCAGGTTGATCTCCTTCATGGAGACCTCGCAGGCCAACTCCTCGTCGTACGCGAGCCAGACGCGGCCCATGCCGCCCGCGCCCAGCGTGCGCAGCAGCCGGTACCGACCGCTGATCAGCCTGCCTTCACCTCGACCCGGCGTGTCCCCCGACATACAGCCTCCCCCGAGACAGCGCGCCTCCCCCGAGGACGCGTGCGTTCTGTCTCTCGAAGGTAGCTTCGCACGTACCACCGACAGGAGCCCTTTTGCGCACCAATCGCGCCAGAACCGACACATCAGGCCCATCGGCGCGTATGCGCATCAGTCGTGTCGCCGCCGACCGGTCGCCGACGACGAGTTCACGTCACCCGGCGGGTCCGGGGCACCGCCCCGTCACCCCGTCGGCCGCTCACGCCCACTGCCCGCCCGCCTCTCGGCGCCCCACGGCGTCGCCGCGGGGTCAGCGCGCCACGGGCTCGATGAACCCCTGCTCGACCAGCAGCCGGATCTGGGCGGGCGTCCGGTCGCGGAGCAACACCGGATCCTCTCCGACCAGTTGGGCGATGGCGTCCAGGATGCGTCCCGCGCTCAGCGTGCCGTCGCAGACGCCCGCGAAACCGGCGCCGACCGTGTCCACCTTCGTGGCCCGCCGCATCCCGCGGTGCTGGCGCAGCACGACGTGCTCCGGGTCCTCGGCACCGGGCAGGCCGACCTGCTCCTGCACGATCTCGCCGCCCAGCCTGAAGTGCGCCGCCAGCAGGGCCGCGTCGTCGTGCTGACGCAGGTAGTCGACCCGCTCGAAGTGCGCGCGCACGGTGTCGCCGAGCGGCTGCTCGACGGAGTGCGGCCACTCCTCCAGGACGACGGAGGGCAGCTCCGCGTCCGTCCTGCGCAGGGTGATCCAGCCGAAGCCGACGGCCTTCACCTTGCGCGCCTCGAACTCGTCCAGCCAGGCGTCGTACCGCGCCTGGTACTCCACGGGGTCGGCATGGTGGTCGCCCGCGTCGCGCAGCCACAGTTCGGCGTACTGCGTGACGTCCTGGACCTCGCGCTGCACGATCCACGCGTCGCAGCCGCGCGGCACCCAGGAGCGCAGCCGGTCCTGCCAGTCCTCGCCCTCCACGTGCTGCCAGTTGGCCAGGAACTGGGCGTATCCCCCCTCGTTGAGCCGGTCGCCCGCCTGCGACACGAGCGTGCGGCACAGCTCGTCCCCGCCCATCCCGCCGTCGCGGTAGGTGAGCCGGGCGCCGGGGGAGATCACGAAAGGCGGGTTCGAGACGATGAGGTCGAACGTCTCGTCGCCCACCGGTTCGAAGAGGGAGCCCTCGCGCAGGTCGGCCGCCGGAGCCCCGGACAGGGCGAGCGTGAGCGCGGTGGTGTGCAGCGCGCGGGGGTTGAGGTCGGTCGCGCTCACGCGCGTGGCGTGCTGTGCGGCGTGCAGCGCCTGGATCCCGGAGCCGGTGCCGAGGTCGAGCGCGGAGGCGAAGGAGCCGCGCACGGTGATGCCCGCGAGCGTGGTGGACGCGCCGCCCACTCCCAGTACGACGCCTTCGTCATGGCTGCCGATGCCGCCGGCCCCGCCGACCGCGCAGCCCAGGTCCGAGACGATGAACCAGTCCTCGCCGCCCGGTCCGCCGTACGGCCGTACGTCGACGACCGCCGCGACCTCGTCCCCGCCGACGCGGGTCAGCCAGCCGCTCTCCAGGCAGTCCTCCACCGGCAGGACGTCCGCCACGCGCGCGTGCGGCACGGGCTGCTGCAGCAGGAACAGCCGTACGAGGGCTTCCAGCGGGGAGTCGCCCCGGGTGGCCCGGAGCGCGGGCACGGTCTCGCTGCGGGCCAGCGCCGCGTACGCGGGGGCGCCCAGCAGGTCGAGCAGCCCGTCGGCGCTGAAGGAGGCGCCCAGGAGGGCGTCCCGCAGCCGTGCGGTGACGTCGGTGCGGTCGGACGAGGGCAGCGGTGCCAGGCTGGTGTTACTCACCCGCCCATTGTGACGCGCCCCCGGCACCGCGCGGACGGCCCGCGCCGGAGGGCCTGAACGGCACCCCGGCGCGGGCGGCGGCTCCGCCCGGGTTCAGCTCTTCGTCGCCGAGGCCGACGGGGAGGCGCTCTTGCAGCTCTCCTGCTTGGCCATCGCCTTGCCCACGTCGCCCTCCTCCAGCTTCGCGAGGGCGTCGTTGCCGCTCTGGCTCAGCTTGTCCAGCTGGGTGGCGATCCCCTTCAGACCGTCGGCGAACTTCGCCTGGTCCTTGGTGTCGAGGTCGTCGACCTGCTTCTTGAGGTCGCCGTACGACGCGGAGATGGTGTTCAGCTCCTTGACGGCGTCCGTCTTCTTCTTGTCGCCGCCCTCCACGTCCGGCGCCCCGGCCTTGTTCACGGCGCTGCCGATCGCCTTGTAGGCGTCGGACATGTCCTGGAAGGCCTGGGCGTCGGTCTTCTGGACGTCCGCCGGGGTGCTGTTGTCCGAGGTCTGCTGCTGGATGGCGGTGTTGGCGGCCGAGATCTTCCTGGCCTGCGGCTTCACCGCGTCGCAGACCTGCTTGGCCCAGGCGTTCAGCTTGTCGCTGTTGTCGTCACTGCTGCTGCATCCCGACAGCGCCAGTACCAGTACCGCACCGCCGGACAGCGCGGCCGCGAGCTTCTTGTTCACCGGGTTGGTCCCTTCCATGGCTCTCGGCCCCGGAACATACACGGCAATCGGGCGACACCACCGTGACGAACATCCGTTTGGACCACTATTGAAGCCATTTGCACCAGGCACGGAAGGGGCGAGATAAGGCTCACGAAACAGGGCGTACACACAGCCGTACGCACGGACGGGCGGGCGGACGGCACGTCAGTACGCGCCGTCCGCCCGCCCGTTGGACGAAATCCGCTCAGCCGGGCCCGGGGGCTACGAAACCACCGCCGGATCGACCGGTTTGGCCACCCGCTCGGAGTTGCCCTCGTCGCCCACCGCGATGCCGCGCCGCTTGGACACGTACACCGCGCCGATGATGACGGCGAGCGAGAGCACCGCGATGAGGATCCGCATGCCCACGCTCTTGTCGTCGCCGTAGCTGAATTTGACCACTGCCGGCGCGATGAGCAGCGCCACCAGGTTCATCACCTTCAGGAGGGGGTTGATCGCGGGTCCCGCGGTGTCCTTGAACGGGTCACCGATCGTGTCGCCGATCACCGTCGCGGCATGGGCCTCGCTGCCCTTGCCGCCGTGGTGGCCGTCCTCGACGAGCTTCTTGGCGTTGTCCCACGCGCCTCCGGAGTTGGCGAGGAAGACCGCCATCAGCGTGCCGGTGCCGATGGCGCCCGCGAGGAAGGCGCCGAGCGCGCCGACCCCGAGCGTGAACCCGATCGCGATCGGCGTCAGTACGGCGAGCAGACCCGGCGTGGTCAGCTCGCGAAGCGCGTCCTTCGTACAGATGTCGACGACACGCCCGTACTCGGGCTTCTCGCTGTAGTCCATGATCCCGGGACGCTCGCGGAACTGCCGCCGCACCTCGTAGACCACGGCCCCGGCCGACCGCGACACCGCGTTGATCGCCAGCCCCGAGAAGAGGAAGACGACCGCGGCGCCCGCGATGAGCCCGACCAGGTTGTTGGGCTGGGAGATGTCCATCATCAGGTTCATCGGAGCGCCCGCGCCCGAGACCTTCTGCCCCACGTCGTTCGCGGCCGTGAGGATGGCGTCCCGGTACGAGCCGAAGAGCGCCGACGCCGCCAGAACCGCGGTGGCGATGGCGATGCCCTTCGTGATGGCCTTGGTGGTGTTGCCGACGGCGTCCAGGTCGGTGAGCACCTGCGCGCCCGCGCCCTCGACGTCACCCGACATCTCGGCGATGCCCTGCGCGTTGTCGGAGACAGGCCCAAAAGTGTCCATGGCGACGATGACGCCGACCGTGGTGAGCAGACCCGTTCCGGCGAGGGCCACCGCGAACAGCGCCAGCATGATCGACGTACCGCCGAGCAGGAAGGCCCCGTAGACGCCGAGGCCGATCAGCAGCGCGGTGTAGACGGCCGATTCGAGACCGATCGAGATACCGGCGAGGACGACGGTGGCCGGGCCGGTGAGCGAGGTCTTGCCGATGTCCTTCACCGGGCGACGGGTCGTCTCGGTGAAGTATCCGGTGAGCTGCTGGATCAGCGCGGCCAGCACGATGCCGATGGCGACCGCGAGGAGCGCGAGGATCCGCGGGTCGCCGGACTTGGCGAGGATGGCCCCGTCGGTGACACCGTCCAGGTCGGCGTACGAGGACGGCAGATAGACGAAGACGGCCACGGCCACCAGCGCCAGTGAGATCACCGCGGAGATGAAGAAGCCGCGGTTGATGGCGCTCATCCCGCTGCGGTCCGCACGGCGCGGAGCGACCGCGAAGATGCCGATCATCGCGGTGAGTACGCCGATCGCGGGCACGATCAGCGGGAAGGCGAGCCCGGAGTCCCCGAACGCCGCCTTGCCGAGGATCAGCGCGGCGACGAGCGTGACGGCGTACGACTCGAAGAGGTCGGCGGCCATACCGGCGCAGTCGCCGACGTTGTCGCCCACGTTGTCCGCGATGGTCGCCGCGTTGCGCGGGTCGTCCTCCGGGATGCCCTGCTCGACCTTGCCGACCAGGTCGGCGCCGACGTCGGCGGCCTTGGTGAAGATGCCGCCGCCGACACGCATGAACATCGCGATCAGCGCGGCGCCGAGTCCGAAGCCCTCCAGGACCTTCGGCGCGTCGGCCGCGTACACCAGCACCACACAGGAGGCGCCCAGCAGACCGAGCCCCACCGTGAACATGCCGACGACGCCGCCCGTGCGGAAAGCGATCTTCATGGCTTTGTGCGAGACGGCGGTGAGATCCTTTTCCGGCTCACCCTCCGCCGGGGTCGCTTCCCGTGCCGCGGCGGCCACGCGGACATTGCTGCGTACGGCGAGCCACATGCCGATATATCCGGTGGTCGCCGAGAACGCCGCGCCGATCAAGAAGAAGACCGATCGGCCGGCACGCTGATTCCAGTCGTCCGCGGGCAGCAGCATGAGCAGGAAGAACACCACGACGGCGAATACCCCGAGGGTACGCATCTGCCGCCCCAGGTAGGCATTCGCGCCCTCCTGGATCGCGACCGCGATCTTCTTCATGCTTTCGGTGCCCTCGCCCGCCGCGAGCACCTGGCGGACCAGGACCCCGGCGACGGCAAGCGCCGCAAGGGCGACGACCGCGATCACCACGACGATGAGGCGGTTGTCGTCCGTCAGTACCGCGGCTGCGAGGGTAGTGGGCTGGTCAAACTGATGAGGGGTAGAAAGCCCCGCCATTCGTCCTCCTTGACGCTTGGACCGAGCTCAAGATGTGGACGGATTGTAGGTACCGGAACCTGATCAAAACAGTGCGCGGTAAGCGGAATTGGCCTTCACATGCTCTTCAGCAAATGATCCGGGGATCCACGGGGGCCTCGAAAGCGGTAATGCCTCAAACACATTGACGCCAGGTCCATTGGTGTGCGGCGCCGCGTAAACCTGATCTTATTGTTGATCGAAATCCGGATCGTGAATTCATTCACGAAATGGGGGTGGCTTGATCCGGAGGGCGTCGCCTCACTCCGGATACGTTTCCAGGGGCGGCTGTCGACACCTGCGGGGGTCTGGGCGGTCCGCCAGGGCGGGGTGGTCCGGGCGGTCCGCCGGGGGGGCCAGGACGGCGGCACTGGGCCGCGACGCCGACCCGAGTCGGTCAGCAGTCGGGCCGGTCAGCAGGCGGGCCGGGCGACGCGGCACGGCCGCTGTCCGGCGATACAGCGCCGTGTCGCCGGACAGCGGCCGGACATGCCAAAGGGCCCTGGTGAGCAGGGCCCTTTCGCACAGGTTCAGGCAGTACCAAGAGGGGTGGATCAGGGAACGAGCGTGGCCGGCGGCGTGGTGGGCCAGCTCATCCTGATCAGTCCGCCGTTCTCACCGGCGGTCACTTCCACGTCGTCGACGAGGCCGCTGATGACCGCGAGGCCCATCTCGTCCTCCTCGGTCTCGACGTCCCCGCCGTCGGCTCCGCCATGGGCACCCGGCGACGTGTCACCGGGAACCGTGTGCGGCGCCTCATCGCCGACCTCGATGGAGAACAGCTTCTCCTCCTCGATCAGCGAGACCCGCACCGGCGCCGAGATTCCGGCGCTTTGGTGCAGGCCGACGGCCCGGGTGCAGGCTTCGCCGACGGCGAGCCTGACCTCGTCGAGGACGGCCTCGTCCACTCCGGCCCTGCGCGCCACCGCTGCCGCCACCAGTCGGGCGGTCCTGACGTGCTCGGGCAGCGCGCTGAAGCGGAGTTCAACGGTGGCCATGCATCCCCCTCGGAACTACGGGCGTGCGGTCGGGGGTCGGGTCGCCGAGACCCGACCCCCCTCCATTGACGTCTGCCTCCCGGGCCGTGCCCGGGATTCGGCTGTGACGGCTGACCGGCCAGTCAGCAGGGACGGGCCGGACCGTGGCCGCTCAGTCGGTGGCCGCCACCGCTTCTTCGACCGAGGTGTGGATCGGGAACACCTTGGTGAGACCGGTGATGCGGAAGATCTTCAGAATGCGCTCCTGGTTGCAGACCAGCCGGAGCGAACCCTCATGGGCACGCACCCGCTTCAGGCCGCCCACCAGAACGCCGAGACCGGTCGAGTCGAGGAAGTCCACGCCCTCCATGTCGACGACAAGGTGGAAACTGCCGTCGTTCACCAGCTCGACCAGCTGTTCGCGCAACTTGGGCGCGGTATATACATCGATTTCGCCACCGACCTCGACGACCGTACGATCGCCGACGGTACGGGTCGACAGGGACAGGTCCACGGATCCTCCAGCACCTTGCTATCGAGCGGTCATCCCAAGGGACACCTCGGCGGAGCCCCCGGGACGGTTCGCCAGCCGCGATGGCATTCAATCACTTACCGGCAGGCGTGCACGACGCCTTGAGCCCATTGTCCGTCATGCCAGTGACACACTCGATGCCGATGGCCAATAATCTGCGACCCGATCGAACCTCGACGGACACCGCGTCCCGCCCCTCGCCGGGCGAGATCCTGGACCGGCTGGCCTCTGGGCCGAGCCGGGCTTCGCGCATCACTCATACGGAGCACTTGCCCCCACGTGAGGGTCGCCATGCCGTGTGGCCCGACCGGATCCGCTCCGAGGTCGTCGCGGCGGTGCAGGCCGCGGGTATCGAACACCCCTGGGCCCACCAGGCACTCGCGGCCGAGCACGCCCTGGACGGCGAATCGGTGATCGTCTCCACGGGTACGGCCTCCGGCAAGTCCCTGGCGTATCTCGTCCCGGTTCTGTCGACACTCCTCGACGGTTCCGAGGCGCCGAACGGCCGCGGCGCGACCGCCCTCTACCTCGCCCCGACCAAGGCCCTCGCCGCGGACCAGCGCCGATCCGTGAAAAAACTCTCACATCCGCTGGGCCACGCCGTGCGCTCCGCGGTCTACGACGGGGACACCCCCGTCGAGGAACGCGAGTGGGTACGCCAGTACGCCAACTACGTCCTCACCAACCCCGACATGCTGCACCGCGGGATACTCCCCTCCCACCCCCGGTGGGCCTCCTTCCTGCGCGCCCTGCGCTATGTCGTCATCGACGAGTGCCACACCTACCGGGGCGTCTTCGGGTCGCATGTCGCCCAGGTGCTGCGCAGGCTGCGCCGCCTGTGCGCCCGTTACGGCTCCTCCCCCGTCTTCCTCATGGCCTCGGCGACCGCCGCCGAGCCCTCCGTCGCCGCCTCCCGCCTCACCGGCCTGCCCGTGGTGGAGGTCGCCGACGACGCCTCGCCCCGCGGGGAACTGGTCTTCGCCCTCTGGGAACCGCCCCTGACCGACCTGCACGGCGAGAAGGGCGCCCCGGTCCGCCGCTCCTCCACCGCCGAGACCGCGGACCTCCTCACCGACCTGACCGTGCAGGGCGTCCGCTCGGTCGCCTTCGTACGGTCCCGTCGCGGGGCCGAGTTGATCTCGGTGATCGCCCAGGAACGGCTTGCCGAGGTCGATCGCTCCCTGGCCCGCCGCGTGGCCGCCTACCGCGGCGGATACCTCCCCGAGGAACGCCGCGCCCTCGAACACGCCCTCCACTCCGGCGAACTCCTCGGCCTCTCCGCCACCACCGCTCTCGAACTGGGCATCGACGTCTCCGGCCTGGACGCCGTCGTCATCGCCGGCTACCCGGGCACCCGTGCGTCCCTGTGGCAGCAGGCCGGCCGCGCGGGCCGCTCCGGGCAGGGCGCGCTCGCGGTGCTGGTCGCCCGTGACGACCCGCTGGACACCTTCCTCGTCCATCACCCGGAGGCCCTGTTCGACCAGCCGGTGGAGTCCACCGTCCTCGACCCGGACAACCCGTACGTCCTCGCCCCCCATCTGTGCGCCGCGGCATCCGAACTCCCCCTCACGGAGGAGGACTTCGATCTCTTCGGCCCGGCCACCGCCGAACTGATGCCGCAGCTGGAGGCCGCGAAACTGCTCCGCCGCCGCACGAAGGCGTGGCACTGGACCCGCCGGGAACGGGCCGCCGACCTGACCGACATCCGCGGCGGAGGCGGCAACCCGGTGCAGATCGTGGAGTCCGGCTCCGGACGGCTGCTGGGCACGGTCGACGCCGGGGCCGCGCACACCAGCGTCCACGAAGGCGCGGTCCACCTCCACCAGGGCCGTACGTACCTGGTCGACGAGCTGCACCTGGACGACTCGGTCGCGCTGGTCACGGAGGCCAACCCGCCGTATTCGACGGTCGCCCGTGACACCACCGCCATCTCCGTCCTGGAGACGGACGTCGAAATCCCCTGGGGCGACGGCCGGTTGTGCTACGGCTCCGTCGAGGTCACCAATCAGGTCGTCTCCTTCCTGCGTCGTCGTCTCATGACCGGAGAGGTGCTCGGCGAGACGAAACTCGACCTGCCTCCCCGCACGCTGCGCACCCGCGCCGTGTGGTGGACGGTCACCGAGGACCAGCTCGACGCCGCCCGGGTGAACCCTGAGATCCTCGGCGGCGCCCTGCACGCCGCCGAGCACGCCTCGATCGGCATGCTGCCGCTCTTCGCCACCTGCGACCGCTGGGACATCGGCGGCGTCTCCGTCCCGCTGCACCCGGACACCCTCCTGCCCACCGTCTTCGTGTACGACGGCCATCCCGGCGGCGCGGGCTTCGCGGAGCGCGCCTTCCACACCGCCCGCGCATGGCTCGCCGCCACCCGCCAGGCCATCGCCTCCTGCGAGTGCGACGCCGGCTGTCCGTCCTGCATCCAGTCCCCCAAGTGCGGCAACGGCAACGAGCCGCTGCACAAGCGGGGAGCGGTGCGGCTGCTGACAGTTCTCCTGCAGGGAGCACCGACAGCGCCGGAGGAACAATCCGGGGACGGCACCCCCGAGGAGGCTCGGGGAGAAGAGGCGCCGAGGCAGGGCGTCCGGCAGCCGGACGTCGTCACCGCGACCGAGCCTGTGGAGGCCGAGCCCGCGGAGGCCTAGGTCCCGGAGCCATGGGTCCGGGCGGACCCGCCCGTGACCTCACCTCGGCCGTCAGAGGCCCCCGTCCCGCCTCGACCGTGACGTCCGCGATCTCGCCCCGGACGGCGCACCGCACGACCCGGGTGCCCTGTGCCCGTGCCACGCGGTCCGCCCGGGCGCAGGCCTCCGTCCCTCCGTGCGTCCAGTGGTCGGCCGCCGCGAGCGCCGCCAAGTCGGCCGCGCCGCCCGCACGATGACGGACCACCACCGCCTGTCCCATCGCGAGCACGGCGCCGAAGACCACGCACAGCACCGCGATCGCACCCACGGCCCAGACGGTCGCCGACCCCCGGTCCGACGCGAGCCCCGGCCCCCACGACCTCGTACGCCACCTCCCGAAGCCGCCCCGCCCCGCTTCCCCCGTCCTCCTGACCTCGCCCGTTCTTATGACCTCCTCCGTCCTTCTCACCGGGCCGCCCCCACCGTCTCCTCCGCCAGGGCGACCGCCTCCTGGGCGAGGTCGAGGGTCAGCGCGCCGGGGCCGGGGGTCTCGGCCTCGACCCGGACGCGTACCAGGTCGCCCTCTCGCCGGACGGAGATCCTGGCGCCGCCCGGCGCGGCCTGGCGGGCGGTCGCCAGTACCGTGGCGGGCGGTTCCTGCCGGGCCGCCGCGCGAGCGCCGGCCCGGGCCGCGTCCACGCACTGGATCAGCGCGACCGCGGCCAGCAACGCCCAGACCAGCGCCATCGTGAACGCGACCAGCACCGGCAGCACCACGGCCGCCTCCGCCGTCACGAAACCCCGGTCCCGGGCCGCCGAACCCTCACGCGCACCCGTCTCAGAAGCTCCCACTGAGCGCCCGCCCCACGATGTCCTGCAGAAACCCGCGCACCTGCCCGCTGGTCAGCACCTCGTAGAGCAGCGCGGCGAACCCCACGGCCGCGATCAGCCCCATCGCGTACTCGGAGGTGACCATCCCGGCGTCCCTGCGCCCCGAACCTGCCCGGCCCACCCGGGCCCAGCCCTCCAGAACCCTGGCCCACGCCCGCACCCGAACCCGAACCCGCATTGCCTTACCCATCCGAACCCCCGTACAGCTCTGTCCCGTTGACGTCTGACCTTGCCGTTCGGCCCATGCCGTTCGGCCTCTGAACGCTGACCTCGCTCACCCGTGGTTCCGCCCGTCAGCCACCACCCCCACCCAGCACCCCGCTCGCCAGCCCGAGCACCACCGGCAGTACGCCGATCGCGATGAACGCGGGCAGGAAGCACAGCCCGACCGGAGCGGTGATCAGGACACCCGCCCGTCGTGCCCGGGCCGTTGCGGCGCGCCCCCGTTCCGCGCGGGCCTCGGAGGCGACGCGAGCGACCGGTACCGCCGCCGGTACTCCCGACTCGCCGGCCCGCTCCAGCAGCCGGGCCAGTCCCCGGGCCCCGGGCAACGCGGCCAGCGCATGCCAGGCCTCCGCCGGTTCACCGCCGAGCCGTATCTCGGCCGCACCCCTCGCCAGCCGCGCCCCCACGGGCCCCTCCAGCGCCTCCCCCACCGCCCGCGCGGCCATGACGGGGCTCGCGCCCGCCGCGATGCAGGCGGCCAGCAGATCGGCGGCAAGGGGCAGTTGCCGCGCGGCCCGCACCACATCGAACTTCTCCACCGACGCCGATGCCGACGCCGATCCGCCCTGCCACCGCCACATCCCGAACGCGGCCACAAGTCCGACCACAACCCCGGCCGTGCCACCGACGAACACCCAGCAGGCGCTCAGGGCGCCGACCACCGGCAGCCATCGCCGCGCCACGTCAGGCAGTCGCGGGCGCCGCCCGAAGGAGACCGGCTCCGCGGCCGGTTCGCGCTCGTCGGCCAGGATCGTCAGCAGCGCCTCGAACCGCCTGCGCACCCTCCGCTTCCGCCGTGCCGCTCCCAAGGACCGGGCGAGCGCCCACAGTCCTGTCACCACGCACAGCGCCACCCCCAGCCTGTGGACAACGTCCGCACTCATCCGTCCTCCGCTCCCTGTACGATCCGCAGCGCCCACCACAGGCCGACGCCCTCCAGAACCCCGCCGACCAGCAGGCAGCCGAGGCCCGCCCCCGTGTGCAGCACGACGTGCAGCGGGTCGGCGCCGAGCGCGGTGCCCAGGAGCAGCCCGAGCACCGGCAGCCCCGCGAGCAGCACGGCCGTCGAACGGGCGCCCGCCAACTGGGCCCGCAGGTCCGCGCGTTGGTCCCGCTCCGCGCGCAGCGCCCCCTCCAGCCGGTCGAGCCCGGCCGCGAGGCCCGCGCCCCGGTCCACGGCGACCCGCCAGCACGCGGCGAGCCCCAGCAGCCCTTCGGCCCCGGGCCGCCGGGCCGCGTCGGTGAGCGCGCCCGGCACATCCCCGCCGAACCGCGCGGCCGCCAGGACCGACGCCTGCACGCCCCCGAGCCCTCCCGAGTCCCGGGCGGCGCCCAGCAGCGCCTCGCCCGGCTGCCGTCCGGCCCGGACCTCACCCGCGAGCGCCCCGCACAGCGCGATCACCGCGGCGGCCCGCCGCTCCCGCTCCCGCCGTGCCGCTCCGGCCCGCCGAACACTCCGTACCAGGGGAACCCCGAGCGCCCCTAGGACGACCGGCACCACGGACGCCCCCAGGAGTCCGACCGCCGACCCCGCGATCAGGGCCCACCACTCGCCCCGCGTCCGGTGCAGCCGCCGAAGCCGCGCCCCGGTCCGCAGCACCCGATTCCACGACGGCGGCCCGGTGCCGACCGCCCCGCCACCCACACACATCAACCGCGCCCGCCGCGCCCCGTGCCCCGGCCCGCCCATCACCCAGACCGCCATCGCCGCACAGACCACCGCCACCACCACCGACATCCCGGCGACCCCCGTCACACCCCACCCCTCCACTCGCTCACGCCACCCACGCCCCGCACGTCACCCATGCCGCCGAGCAGCTCGCGCAGCCGCTCCCACCCGCGCCCGTACGTGAAGGCCTCCGCGCCCCAGCGCAGTGCGGGCACCGTCACGACCAGCCCCGCCGGATCCCGCTCCAGCACATGCACCTCGGCGATCCGCCGCCGTCCGGCCCGGTCGCGTACGAGATGGAGGACCACCGACAGCGCCGCCGCCACCTGGCTGTGCAGTGCGGCCCGGTCGAGTCCGGCGGCCGTGCCCAGTGCCTCCAGGCGGGCCGGCACCCCCGAGGCGGCATTGGCGTGCACGGTCCCGCAGCCGCCTTCGTGCCCCGTGTTCAACGCGGCCAGCAGCGCCACCACTTCGGGCCCCCGGACCTCACCGACCACCAGACGGTCCGGCCGCATGCGCAGCGCCTGGCGCACCAGGTCCTGGAGCGTGACGAGGCCGGCGCCCTCCTGGTTGGGCGGTCTGGACTCCAGCCGTACGACATGGGGATGGTCGGGGCGCAGCTCCGCCGAGTCCTCGGCGAGCACGATCCGCTCATCCGGCCCGACGAGGCCGAGCAGCGCGCTGAGCAGCGTCGTCTTGCCGCTCCCCGTGCCGCCGCTGATCAGGAACGAGAGCCGCGCGTCGAGCAGCGCGCGCAGCAGCCGGTCCCCGCCGGGCGGTACCGTCCCCGCGGCCACCAGTTCGGCGAGGGTGAACGCCCTCGGCCGTACGACCCGCAGGGACAGGCAGGTCGAACCGACGGCGACCGGTGGCAGCACCGCGTGCAGCCGGGTGCCGTCGGGAAGTCTGGCGTCCACCCAGGGATGGGCGTCGTCCAGCCGCCGCCCGGCCACGGCCGCGAGTCGCTGCGCGAGACGTCGTACGGCCGCCGCGTCCGGGAAGGACACGGCGGTCGGTTCCAGGCCGCCGCCGCGGTCCACCCACACCCGGTCGGGCGCCGAGACCAGCACATCGGTCACCGAGGGGTCGTCGAGCAGTGGTTCCAGCGGGCCGCTCCCGACCAGTTCGGACCGCAACCGCTCGGCCGCACCGAGGACTTCTGCGTCCCCGAGCACCCGTCCCTGTTCCCGCAGGGCCTGTGCCACGCGCGCGGGAGTCGGTTCGCCCCCGCTCTCGGCCAGCCACTGCCGGACCCCGTCCAGCAGTCCCGTGTCGGAGGCGGAGCCACCACGCGGCCGCCCGCCCACGAGCGGCCCCGCGCCCGGGCGACCGAACGTGCCCGTGCCGGTGCGGCCTCCAGGCGAGCCGCCCCCCGCCGGCCCCGCGTGCGCAGGAGACCCGCCACGCAGGCCCGTCCCCCCGCTCATACGCCCCCTCCGGCGACCGCGGCCCGCTCCCAGAACGCCGAGCAGAAGCGGGCGAGCGGCCCGCGTCCGTCTCCGCCGGGCGGAGCGCCCCGCTCCTGGGTGGCCGGCAGCCCCGTCTCCGTGGGCACCTCACCCATCAGGGGCAGTCCGAGGAGCCGGGCGACCTCCCGGTCGTCCAGACCTGGTGCGTACGGCCCGCGGACCGCGACGCGCAGGTCCCTCAGGACCATGCCGACCGCGGAGGCCACCCGTCCGGCCGCCGCGACGGCGCGCAGTTCGGCCGGGACGACGAGCACCCCGAGGTCGATCTGGGCGAGGGCCTCCGCGACCCCTTCGTCGATCCGGCGCGGCAGATCGACGACCACCACCCCGCCGCGCCGCCTGGCGGCGGCCAGGACCGCGCGGACGGCCTCGGGCGCCACGGTGACGCAGTCGCCCCGGTCCCAGCTGAGGACCCGCAGGGCGTGCAGTGCGGGCAGCGACTCCTCCAGGGCTTCGCCGCCGACCCGTCCGTGCGAGGCGGCGAAGGCGGGCCAGCGGAGTCCCTCGACGGATTCCCCGCCGAGGAGTACGTCGAGTCCGCCGCCCAGCGGGTCCGCGTCGACAAGGAGGGTGCGGACACCCTGGCGCGCCGAGGTGACCGCGAGCGCGCAGGCGAGCGTGGACGATCCGGCGCCTCCGCGGCCGCCGATCACGCCGACGGTGAGAGCGGGCGGTCCGACGCCCTCGGCCACGTCGGCGATGCGGTCGACCAACCATTGTTCGCCATCCGGCAGCATCAGCACGTGGTCGGCGCCGATCTCCACAGCCCTTCTCCAGACCCCGGGATCGTCCTGATCCCGACCCACCAGCACGACCCCGCGTCTGCGCGTGGCGCCGCGCACCCGGCGTGAGGCGTCGTCGCCGACGAGCACCAGCGGTGCCGTGTCCCAACCGCCGCCGCGCTCCGGCACCCCGTGGTGGACTTCGGGCCGGGCGCCGGCCGCGGCGCACAGCCGCAGCAGGTCGTCCAGCAGATCCGCGTCCTCGGTGACGATCAACGGTCCGCCCTGCCGCCCCTCGGCGGCCGACGGCCGGTCGTGTGTGATGGCTCCCGCCACGCTCTCCAGCCCCCTTCGCTGCTTCGTCGCGGAACCCCTGCGGTCCCGCGATTCCCGCCCAGCGCAAGAGCCGCCAACCGGCCCTCCATATGAACCGCCGATACGAACCGGCCATAGCCGCCGAACAAACGGAACCGGCCATGAACTTCCGCAAGCGGTACGCGCTGGAATCACGGTGCAGCGAAGCCGGAAATCGTGTGGATCTTGGTCGATAACTGTGGACAACTCGGCGCCTGTGAATATCGCCTTCACCCAAACCGGTGACCGTTGTACGACTTCCTAGGCGCTACCCCACAGCTACACACAGTGACGA
Organism: Streptomyces liliiviolaceus; assembly: GCF_018070025.1. Taxonomy (NCBI): domain Bacteria; kingdom Bacillati; phylum Actinomycetota; class Actinomycetes; order Kitasatosporales; family Streptomycetaceae; genus Streptomyces; species Streptomyces liliiviolaceus. The sequence goes on along the minus strand of NZ_JAGPYQ010000001.1, from coordinate 1,840,277 downwards.
ATCCTGTGCGGAGACAGAGAAACGCCGGGCCCCGCAGTGCGGGGCCCGGCGTTCTCAACAACGGACGGGAAAACCCATCCGGACATGCGACGACCCCCGCCGGGGGGGAGAGCGGGGGTCGTCCCCACGGTTTGACTCGGGGGGGGAGGAGCCAAACCGGGTTAGCACGGTCGCGAACGATCCGTGACTTCCATGGTGTACCCGAGAGCTCTCTCAGGCAAACCCACACGTCCCACAGTAGCCCGAATGGCGGGCGCATATGCTCAACCCGTGGAAAACCACTCCTTGCCCCGTACAGCGGCCTTCTTTGACCTGGACAAGACGGTCATTGCGAAGTCGAGCACGCTCACCTTCAGCAAGTCGTTCTACCAAGGCGGTCTGATCAACCGCCGGGCGGTGTTGCGCACCGCATATGCCCAGTTCGTGTTCCTCGCCGGCGGCGCCGACCACGACCAGATGGAGCGGATGCGCGAGTACCTGTCCGCGCTGTGCCGCGGCTGGAACGTCCAGCAGGTGAAGGAGATCGTCGCCGAGACCCTGCACGACCTGATCGACCCGATCATCTACGACGAGGCCGCCTCCCTCATCGAGGAGCACCACACCGCCGGCCGCGACGTCGTGATCGTGTCCACCTCCGGCGCGGAGGTCGTCGAACCGATCGGTGAACTCCTGGGCGCCGACCGGGTGGTGGCCACCCGCATGGTCGTGGGCGACGACGGCTGCTTCACGGGCGAGGTGGAGTACTACGCGTACGGCCCCACGAAGGCCGAGGCCGTCAAGGAGCTGGCCGAGTCCGAGGGGTACGACCTGGAGCGCTGCTACGCGTACAGCGATTCGGCGACCGACATCCCGATGCTCTCGGCGGTCGGCCATCCCCACGCGGTGAATCCGGACCGGGCGCTGCGCCGCGAGGCCCTCGCGCGCGGGTGGCCCATCCTCGACTTCAACCATCCTGTACGCCTCAAGCAGCGGCTGTCCGTGACGCCCCGCCCGGCCATCGTCGCGGCGGCGGCCATAGGGGCGGCGGCGGCCACCGCGGGGCTCGTCTGGTACGCCAGCAGGCGCCGCGCGGCGGTGAGCTGACCCCACCCGGGAGGCACCACTTCCGCCTCCTCGCCCTTCATGGGCCTCTCCTTGTCCGTCTTTTCGAGCCGGGCGCCCGATTCACTCCGCTCTGTCCGCAAAAGTAAAGAAGTACAGCGAGGGGTTCCGCTTGCCCTGGACCAGGAGTACAAAGGGATTAACGGCCCGCGAGACCAAGGACATCCGAAAGGATCACCTTCAAACGCAACCGAGGCCCCACGGACCGCGCATGAACACCGGGCACCCACGCGACGTCGACCCGTCGATTACGGGCCAGCCGCACCAGGCGACGGGCAACAGTTCCCGACCTGATGGGCAACACTCCGAGGACGCTTGGTAACCCGGTCGACATGCCGGCGGCGGTACGGAAATCCGTACCGCCGCAACCCTGTTCAGGGACCCGAACCGCACCCGAGCGCCCCGGCGACGCCGGATACACCTATGCCGCGCCTCGCTGCAGCGCCTCGCACACGGCCGTCGACTCCCTGGCGCCGAGCTCGATCGCCCTGCCGCAGTGGGCGATCCAGGCCGCCATCCCGTCCGGAGTGCCGGAGGCGTAGCCGTCGAGAGCGGCGGCGTAGGCCGCGCGTCCCAGTTCCGCGTGGCCGACCTCCGGCGGGCAGACCGACTTGGGGTCGAGTCCGCTGCCGATGAGGACGATCCGTTCGGCCGCGCGCGCGACCAGGCCGTTGTGGGAACCGAAGGGGCGCAGCGCGAGCAGTTCGCCGTGCACCACGGCGGCGGTCACCAGGGCGGGCGCGGAACTCCCCGCGATGACCAGCCGCGCAAGGCCGTCGAGCCGGCCCTCGACCTCGTCGGCGCCCGGCAGCGGAAGTCCGATCAGCGGGGGCCCCGCGGCGCCCGCCGCCGGGGTCTCCGTGGCGGGCTCCCCGTCGCGTCGCGGACGTCCGACCGCGTCCCCGTTGTCGGCGGCGGCCACCAGATGCAGCCTCGCCAGCACCCGCAGGGGCGACTGCCGCCAGATGGACAGGAGTTCGCCCGACTCGGCGGTCAGCCTGAGGGCCGCGCCCACCACTCTGGCCTGGTCGTCGCCACTGAAGTCGGCCCTTCGGCGCACCTCTTCGAGAGCCCAGTCCGCGCCGGACAGCGCCGCCGACCCACGGGAGCCCCGCAGTGCGGCCTCTCCGGTGATCTCGTTGCTGCGGCGCCGCATGATGCGGTGCCCGTAGACCCGGTCCACGGCCTTGCGCACGGACTCCACGGATTCCGCCACACCGGGCAGCGAGCCGAGCGCCGCGAGGGGGTCGGCGTTCGCACCTGTCGCACCCGCTTCTGTCGTACTCATGAGTACGACCCTACGCACCCTGGGCCCGAGCCCCACGAACGAGTGGTCTTCTTCACGTCCGGCGGCCCACCGCCCCAGCGGCACCACTACGCTACATGAACATGAAAATTGCTTTCGTTGGGAAGGGCGGCAGTGGCAAGACCACCCTGTCCTCGCTCTTCGTCCGGCACCTCGCGACCACCGGATCGCCGGTCGTCGCGGTGGACGCCGACATCAACCAGCACCTCGGCCCGGCACTCGGCCTCACCGACGGCGAGGCGCGAAACCTGCCCGCCATGGGCGACCGCCTGGGCCTCATCAAGGACCACCTGCGCGGCTCCAACCCGCGCATCGCCTCCGCCGAGACGATGATCAAGACCACCCCGCCCGGCGAGGGCTCCCGGCTCCTGCGGGTGCGCGAGGACAACCCGGTGTACGAGGCCTGCGCGCGGCCCGTGGAACTCGACGGCGGCGCCGTTCGTCTGATGGTCACCGGCCCGTTCACCGAGGCCGACCTCGGAGTGGCCTGCTACCACTCCAAGACCGGCGCGGTGGAGCTCTGTCTGAACCACCTCGTCGACGGCCCCGGCGAGTACGTGGTCGTGGACATGACGGCGGGCTCGGACTCCTTCGCGTCCGGCATGTTCACCCGCTTCGACATCACGTTCCTCGTCGCGGAGCCCACCCGTAAGGGCATCTCGGTCTACCGGCAGTACAAGGAGTACGCGCACGACTTCGGCATCACCCTGAAGGTCGTGGGCAACAAGGTGCAGGGCCAGGACGACATCGACTTCCTCAAGGACGAGGTCGGCGACGACCTGCTGCTGACGGTCGGCCACTCGGACTGGGTACGCGCCATGGAGAAGGGCCGCCCGCCCCGGTTCGAGCAGTTGGAGGACGGCAACCGCCGTGCGCTGAGCGCTCTGCAGGCGGCTGCCGACGCGACCTACGGACAGCGCGACTGGGAGCGCTACACCCGGCAGATGGTCCACTTCCATCTGAAGAACGCGCAGTCGTGGGGCAACGAGCGCACGGGGGCCGACCTGGCCGCCCAGGTCGACCCCTCCTTCGTCCTGCGGGAGGCCGAGACCGCGACGGCGTGAGCCGCACGCCGCCCGGGCGCTACGGCTTGACCGCCGGGGCGCCCGGCACTCCCTTCGGGGCCGGGGCCGGCCGGTCGGACAGGAACGACGCCCAGTCCTGCTTCGGGGACTGACCCACCTTGAGCGTGCGGAGCTTGTCGAGGGTCCTGGGATCCTGGGCGTCGAGCCAGTCGGCGAGCTGCCGGAAGGACACGCACCGCACCTCGCGCTTGGTGCAGACGCGCTCGATGGTCTCCTCGATGGCCCGCATGTACGTGCCGCCGTTCCAGGACTCGAAGTGGTTGCCGATGATCAGGGGCGCCCGGTTGCCCTCGTAGGCGCGGGAGAAGCCCTTGAGGAGGCCGTCACGCATCTGGTCGCCCCAGTACTCGTGCTTGCCGGGGTCGCCCTGGGACGTGGTGCCCGACTGGTTGACCATGAAGTTGTAGTCCATGGTCAGCGTCTCGAACCCGCGGCCCGGGACCGGGACGAGCTGCATCGACAGATCCCACAGGCCCGCCTTCTTCTTGGGCCAGACCTGGTCGTTGACGCCGCTGGTGTCGTAGCGGAAGCCGAGTTCGCGGGCGGCCCGCATGAAGTTCTTCTGCCCCTCCAGACAGGGTGTGCGGGCGCCGATGAGCTCCTTGTCGTAGTCGAAGGGCAGCGGTGAGCCCTTCGCCGTACCGGTGTTGGTCTTCCAGGACTTGACGAAGGACTTGGCCTGGGCGATCTCGTCCTTCCACTCCCCGACCGACCACTCGCCCACTCCGCCGCCGCTGCCGCAGAAGTGGCCGTTGAAGTGCGTGCCGATCTCACTGCCTTCGAGCCAGGCGCCGCGCAGTTGCTTCACGGTGTCCCGGATGCCCTGCTCGTCGTTGAAACCGATGTCGGAGCGCCCGGGTGAGTGCTGCGGCGGCCGGTACAGGTCGCGCTTGCCCTCCGGAAGCATGTACACGCCGCTGAGGAAGTACGTCATGGTCGCCCTGTTGTCCTTGGCCACCTTGCGGAAGTGCGAGAACAGCTTCTGGCTGTCCTCGCCCGCCCCGTCCCAGGAGAAGACCACGAACTGCGGCGGGCGCTGCCCCGGCTTCAGCTTCGCGGGCCGGGGCAGCCGCGGCTGCGCGCCGGTGAACGCGGTGGAGCCGTCACCGATCAGCCGGACCGGGTTCTTCGGCGCCGGAGCACCGACGCCCTTCTTGGCACCGTGCGCCCCCTCGCCGCGGGCCCCCTCGCCCTGCGCGCCCTTCTCGGCGCCGGTGTCGCCGATCCCGCAGCCGGCGAGCGCCGCGGCGCAGACCGCGATGACGGCGACGCCCGTGGTGAACCTCTGAATGGCGGCCATGCTCCGCCCACCTTCTTCCTTCAATCGGGACAAAACAGACGGCGAAGTCAAGATCGCAGGGGTCCCGGAAGGAGGCGGTACGACAAGCCGATCAAAATGACTAATCACTCTCCGGAGTGAACAGTTGGACTATTTGCGCGATTTTTCCTGACACGTCCTTTACTCTCCATTACGATTCATTTACCGAGCGTTGATAAATCCCGCCGCTGTACGCCGTGACCCACGGCCGCGCCCCCAAGCGACCGCGTAGCCCCGGAAAGACGGGAACCATGACTGCCTTCGTCCCCACTCGCACCGACGACTCTTCGCACACCCCGGACGAGGGGCGGCCGCACAGCCCCTCGCCGCCCGGCCGCCACACTTCCCGGATCCCACGGATCCCCCGATTCCCGAGGCCCCCTCGGCTTCCCCGGATCACGGCCACCGACCTGTCGGCCTCGATCGCCGTCTTCCTGATCGCCCTGCCCCTGTCCCTGGGCATCGCCCTCGCCACCGGAGCGCCGCTGCAGGCGGGGCTCGTGGCCGCCGCCGTCGGCGGACTCGTGGCCGGCCGGCTCGGCGGCTCACCGCTCCAGGTCAGCGGACCCGCCGCGGGGCTCACCGTGGTCACCGCCGATCTCATCCACCAGTACGGATGGCGTACGACCTGCGCCATCACCGTCATCGCCGGACTGGCCCAGGTCGGCCTGGGCTTCCTGCGGGTGGCCCGATCCGCGCTGGCCGTCAGCCCCGCGATCGTGCACGGCATGCTGGCCGGCATCGGCATCACCATCGCCGTCGCCCAGCTGCACATCGTGCTCGGCGGATCCCCGAGCAGCTCGGTCGTCGACAACATCCGCGCACTGCCCGCCCAGTTGGCGCACCCCCACCTGGCAGCGCTGGCGATGAGCGCCCTGACGCTGTCCGTCCTGCTGGCCTGGCCCCGGGTCCCCGGGCGGGTGGGACAGATCCTGCGTACCGTTCCGGCCGCGCTCGTCGCCGTCGCCGCGGCCACCACGACGGCCGCGCTCGCCGCGCTCACCCTCCCCAAGGTCGATCTGCCGTCCTGGCGGAGTCACGCGCTGGCCGGGCTGCCCGAGGGTCCGGTGCTCGGGATCGCCGCCGCCGTGCTCACCACCACGCTGGTGTGCAGTGTCCAGTCGCTCCTGGGCGCCGTCGCCGTCGACAAGCTCACGGCCAGACGGCCGGCCCAGCAGGGGCGCTCCGACCTCGACCGCGAGCTGCTCGGACAGGGCGCCGCCAACATCGTCTCCGGCACGCTCGGCGGGCTCCCCGTCGCGGGCGTGGCCGTACGGAGCTCGGCGAACGTCCAGGCCGGCGCCGTCAGCCGGAACTCGACGATGCTGCACGGCGTCTGGATCACGGTGGCCGCACTGCTGATGGTGCCGCTCCTGGAGCTGATCCCCCTCGCGGCCCTGGCCTCCCTGGTGATGGCCGTCGGCATCCAGATGGTGTCCCTGCACCACATCCGTACGGTCACCCGCCACCGAGAGGTGCTGGTGTACGCCGTCACCACCCTCGGTGTCGTCGTCCTCGGAGTCCTTGAGGGCGTCACGCTCGGGATCGCCGTGGCCGTCGGCGTCGCCCTGCACCGCCTCACCCGGACGCGGATCACCCGCTCGGTGGGCCCCGACGGCGTCCACCACGTGCGCGTGCGGGGGCAGTTGACCTTCCTGGCCGTACCCCGCCTCACCCGTGCCCTGCATCTGGTACCGCCGGGGGCCGAGGCCGTGATCGAACTGGACGGCTCCTTCATGGACCACGCGGCATACGAGTCGCTGCACGACTGGCAGAGCGCGCACACCAGCCGGGGCGGCTCCGTCGAGCTGACCGGGCGCACCGGAGCACGCCTCGCGGAACGGCACGTCAAGGACGACGACGGGCAGACGGCGCACTGCCACTGCCGTCCCTGGACGCCCTGGCGCAACCACCACTGCGAGAGCACCGAGACACCGGCGCCCGGCGGACACGCCAGCGGGCATCAGCTGGCCAGCGGCATCAGCTCGTTCCAGCGCAACACCGCGCCCCTGGTGCGCGGCGAGCTGGCCCGGCTCGCACGGGAGGGGCAGCAGCCCTCACAGCTCTTCCTGACCTGTGCCGACTCCCGGCTGGTCACGTCGATGATCACCTCCAGCGGCCCAGGTGACCTCTTCGTAGTCCGCAATGTCGGCAATCTCGTACCGCCGCCCGGCGAGGAGAGCGGCGACGACTCGGTGGCCGCCGCGATCGAGTACGCGGTGGAGGTGCTGCGGGTGCGGTCCATCACCGTGTGCGGACACTCCGGGTGCGGGGCGATGCAGGCGCTGATGAACACCGAACCGGGAGGTGCCCGGACGCCGTTGAAGCGGTGGCTGCGGCACGGACTGCCGAGCGTGGAGCGCATGACCGCCGAGGACCGGCCCTGGACCCGGATCGCCGGACGCGCGCCCGCCGACGCCACCGAGCAGCTCTGTCTCACCAACGTCGTGCAGCAGCTGGAGCATCTGCGGGCACACGAGTCGGTGGCCCGGGCGCTGGAGGAGGGTGTGCTCGAACTGCACGGGATGTACTTCCACGTGGGCGAGGCCCAGGCCTACCTCCTCACGGAGACCACCCCCAGCGACGAGGAGGAGGGTGAGCTCTTCGACCGGGTCGCGGCGACGGCCCTGCACGACACCCAGGACTGAGGCACCGGCCCCGCGCGCGACACCCGGCGCCTGAACCGCTCCCTCGTCCCGTCCGTGAGAACGTGTGGCCGCCCGTGTCCGCGGGCAGGCCACACGCACACAGGATCCCGCGCCCGATCCGGCACACAGGTCTAAACCAATTCCCGGACGGCCCTTGTCACCAGGGGCCGCGTCTGATGAGCTGTGGCCTGGGACACAACGGACACCCTGGGAAAGGGAGATGTCGTGAGCAACGAAAGCCTGGCCAACCTGCTGAGCGAGGAGGGGGAAGCATGAGCGAGCCGTCCTCCCTCTCCAACCTGCTCAAGGAAGAACGCAGGTTCGCGCCGCCCGCCGACCTGGCCGCGAATGCCAACGTCACCGCGGAGGCGTACGAGCAGGCCAAGGCTGACAGGCTCGGCTTCTGGGCCGAGCAGGCCCGCCGGCTGACCTGGGCCACCGAGCCGACCGAGACCCTGGACTGGTCGAACCCCCCGTTCGCGAAGTGGTTCCAGGACGGCAGGCTCAACGTCGCGTACAACTGCGTGGACCGGCATGTCGAGGCCGGACACGGCGACCGGGTCGCCATCCACTTCGAGGGCGAGCCCGGCGACAGCCGCGCCATCACCTACGCCGAGCTGAAGGACGAGGTCTCCAGGGCGGCCAACGCCCTCACCGAGCTGGGCGTGGAGAAGGGCGACCGGGTCGCCGTCTATCTGCCGATGATCCCCGAGGCCGTCATCTCGATGCTGGCCTGCGCCCGCATCGGCGCCGCGCACTCGGTCGTCTTCGGCGGCTTCTCCGCCGACGCCATCGCCACCCGCATCCAGGACGCGGACGCCAAGCTGGTCATCACCTCGGACGGCGGCTACCGCCGCGGCAAGCCCGCCGCGCTCAAGCCCGCCGTGGACGAGGCGGTCTCCCGGGTCGAGGGCGTCGCCAAGGTCCTCGTCGTACGGCGTACGGGCCAGGACGTCGCGTGGACCGAGGGCCGCGACGTGTGGTGGCACGAGATCACACAGAAGCAGTCCGCCGAGCACACGCCCGAGGCGTTCGACGCCGAGCACCCGCTGTTCATCCTCTACACCTCGGGGACGACGGGTAAGCCCAAGGGCATCCTGCACACCTCCGGCGGCTACCTCACCCAGGCCGCGTACACGCACCACTCCGTCTTCGACCTCAAGCCGGAGACCGACGTCTACTGGTGCACCGCCGACATCGGCTGGGTCACCGGGCACTCGTACATCACGTACGGGCCGCTGGCGAACGGCGCGACCCAGGTGATGTACGAGGGCACGCCCGACACCCCCCACCAGGGGCGCTTCTGGGAGATCGTCCAGAAGTACGGCGTGACGATCCTCTACACGGCCCCGACGGCCATCCGGACGTTCATGAAGTGGGGCGACGACATCCCCGCGAAGTTCGACCTGTCGAGCCTGCGCGTCCTCGGCTCGGTCGGCGAGCCGATCAACCCCGAGGCATGGGTCTGGTACCGCAAGCACATCGGCGGCGACCGCACCCCCATCGTGGACACCTGGTGGCAGACCGAGACCGGCGCGATGATGATCTCGCCGCTGCCGGGCGTCACCGAGACCAAGCCGGGCTCCGCGCAGCGGGCGCTGCCGGGCATCTCGGCGACGGTCGTCGACGACGAGGCGCACGAGGTCCCCGACGGCGGTGGCGGTTATCTCGTCCTGACCGAGCCGTGGCCGTCGATGCTGCGCACCATCTGGGGCGACGACCAGCGCTACATCGACACCTACTGGTCGCGCTTCGAGGGCAAGTACTTCGCGGGCGACGGCGCCAAGAAGGACGACGACGGAGACATCTGGCTGCTCGGCCGGGTGGACGACGTGATGCTCGTGTCCGGGCACAACATCTCGACCACCGAGGTCGAGTCGGCGCTCGTGTCGCACCCGTCGGTCGCCGAGGCGGCCGTCGTGGGCGCGGCCGACGAGACGACCGGCCAGGCGATCGTGGCGTTCGTGATCCTGCGCGGTTCCGCGTCGGAGACCGAGACCCTCGTGGGCGAGCTGCGCAACCACGTCGGCAAGACCCTCGGCCCGATCGCCAAACCGAAGCGGATCCTGCCGGTGGCCGAGCTGCCCAAGACCCGCTCCGGCAAGATCATGCGCCGGCTGCTGCGCGACGTCGCGGAGAACCGCCAGCTGGGTGACGTCACCACGCTGACCGACTCCACCGTCATGGACCTCATCCAGACGAAGCTCCCCGCGGCGTCCAGCGAGGACTGAGGCAGGCTCCGTACGGACGAGGACGCAGGTCCCGTACGGGAGCGTGGACCTCTCAGGGGCACCCGGCGGCGGACCCGCCGGGTGCCCCTGCGTCATCGCGGGTAGGCTGCGAGACACGTCAACACGCGACAACACGACGTCCGAGCTCCGAACGAGCCCGGAGTTTCCATAGGTGCGCCGGGAAGTCTGGTCGGCATGTGCTCTGCCCTGCCCACCGACGGAGGTCCACCCCGTGTCCGCGCCCACCCCCACGCCTGGCCCTGACCGTCAGGTCGCCAAGAACCGCAAGGTCCTCGCACGGCTCTCGCTGCCCGAGCGGACCTTCGTCGCGGACGCGCTGCGCACCGAGACGGTCGGCGGCGTCCTCCTGCTCATGGCCGCCGTCGCCGCGCTGATCTGGGCGAACACCCCCCTGCGGGAGAGTTACGAGTCCGTCCGCGACTTCCACGTCGGGCCCGCCGCGCTCGGTCTGAACCTCTCCGTCGAGCACTGGGCCGCCGACGGACTCCTCGCGGTCTTCTTCTTCGTCGCCGGCATCGAGCTCAAGCGCGAACTGGTCGCCGGCGAACTCAGGGACCCACGGGCCGCCGCGCTCCCCGTCGTCGCCGCGCTCTGCGGCATGGCGATGCCCGCGCTGGTCTACACCCTGGTCAATGTCACCGGCGGCGGCTCGCTCGCCGGCTGGGCCGTACCCACCGCGACGGACATCGCCTTCGCGCTCGCCGTCCTCGCCGTCCTCGGGACGTCGCTGCCGAGCGCCCTGCGCGCCTTCCTGCTGACCCTCGCCGTCGTCGACGACCTCTTCGCGATCCTGATCATCGCGGTCTTCTTCACCGACGACCTGGACTTCGCCGCGCTCGGCGGCGCCGTCGTCGGCCTCGCCGTCTTCTGGCTGCTGCTCAGGAAGGGCGTACGCGGCTGGTACGTGTACGTGCCGCTCGCGCTGGTCGTCTGGGGCCTGATGTACAACAGCGGCATCCACGCCACCGTCGCCGGCGTCGCGATGGGCCTGATGCTGCGCTGCACCACCCGCACGGACGAGGGCGAGGAGCACTCACCGGGCGAACGGGTCGAACATCTCGTACGTCCCCTGTCGGCGGGCCTCGCCGTACCGCTGTTCGCGCTGTTCAGCGCCGGGGTCGCGGTGTCGGGCGGCGCACTCGGCGAGGTGTTCACCCGGCCGGAGACCCTCGGGGTCGTGCTCGGTCTCGTCGTCGGCAAGGCGGTCGGGATCTTCGGCGGTACGTGGCTGGCGGCCCGCTTCACCAGTGCGTCCCTCTCCGACGACCTCGCCTGGCCGGACGTCTTCGCGGTGGCCACTCTCGCGGGCATCGGCTTCACCGTGTCGCTGCTGATCGGCGAACTCGCCTTCGCGGACGACCCGGCGCTCGGCGACGGCGTCAAGGCCGCCGTCCTGACGGGCTCTCTGATCGCGACCGTCCTGTCGGGCGTGCTGCTGAAGATGCGCAACGCCAGGTACCGCGCGCTGTGGGAGCACGAGGAGCGCGACGAGGACCTCTCGGGCGTACCCGATGTGTACGAGCAGGACGATCCGGCCTACCACCTGCGCATGGCCGAGATCTACGAGCGCAAGGCCGCCGAACACCGAAGGCTTGCCGAAGTGACGGGCGGGGCAGGCGTGGAGCACGACGGTCCGGCATGATCTGACACACACGGTCCGAAACGTACGGCCCGGACCTGACGGTCCGAAACCGCCGGCCGGAACATCCGGACAGTCAAGACAGCGGCGACACGACAACCAAGACAACAGGGAGAACGCGATGAGCGCACCCGACGGCAGCCCGGTCGGCGCCGAACGCAGCATCGGCCAGCTGTTCGCCTCGGCGACGACCGAGATGTCCGCGCTGGTGCACGACGAGATCGCACTGGCGAAGGCGCAGCTCAAGCGGGACGTCAAGCGCGGGGCGGTCGGCGGTGGCGCGTTCAGCGCGGCCGGCGCGGTTCTGATCTTCTCCCTGCCGATGCTGAGCTTCGCCCTGGCGTACGGCATCCGCACCTGGAGCGGCTGGAACATGGCCGTCTGCTTCCTGCTGTCGTTCGCCGCGAACGTGCTGGTGGCCGCGGTCCTCGCGCTGATCGGTGTGGTCTTCGCGAAGAAGGCCAAGAAGGGCAAGGGCCCGCAGAAGACGGCGGCCTCGGTCAAGGAATCGGCGGCCGTACTGCAGAACGTGAAGCCGCACCCCCGTGAGATGACCACGGTGTACCGGGTGGGTGACGGGGTCGAGGCTGTGACACGCTCGTCCTCATGACGGGCTCCTCCCTCCCTGCGGGGCAACCATCCCCGGCGCAACCCACCTCGGTCGTACGGCTCGACGTGCCCGGCGCCAAAGAGGTGATCCACCGGGATGTCGCCGCGAACGGGGCGCGCTTCCACATCGCCGAGATGGGTGACGGGCCGCTGGTCCTGCTGCTGCACGGCTTCCCGCAGTTCTGGTGGGCCTGGCGGCATCAGCTGGTGGCGCTCGCCGACGCGGGCTTCCGCGCGGTCGCCATGGACCTGCGGGGCGTCGGCGGCAGCGACCGCACCCCGCGCGGCTACGACCCCGCGAACCTCGCGCTCGACATCACCGGGGTCGTACGGTCCCTCGGTGAGCCCGACGCCGCGCTGGTCGGCCACGACCTCGGCGGCTATCTGGCGTGGACGGCGGCCGTGATGCGTCCCAAGCTGGTACGCAGGCTCGTGGTCTCCTCGATGCCGCATCCCCGGCGCTGGCGTTCGGCGATGCTCTCGGACATGAAGCAGACCGCGGCCGGTTCGTACGTCTGGGGCTTTCAGCGGCCCTGGATCCCGGAGCGCCAACTGATCGCCGACGAGGGCGCCCTGGTCGGCCGGCTGATCCGCGACTGGTCGGGGCCGCGGCTGCCGGAGGACGAGGTCGTGGAGACGTACCGGCGGGCGATGCTCATCCCCTCGACCGCGCACTGCTCGGTCGAGCCCTACCGGTGGATGGTCCGTTCGATGGCGCGTCCCGACGGCATCCAGTTCAACCGGCGTATGAAGCGGCCGGTGCGGGTGCCGACGCTGCATCTGCACGGATCGCTCGACCCGGTGATGCGCACGCGCAGTGCGGCGGGGTCCGGGGAGTACGTCGAAGCGCCGTACCGCTGGCGGCTGTTCGACGGGCTCGGGCACTTCCCGCACGAGGAGGACCCGGTGGCGTTCTCCACCGAGCTGGTGAACTGGCTGAAGGACCCCGAGCCGGACCGCTGATACGGCCCTCGCAGGGCCGGTCGTGAGGCCTGTCGCCCCGTGCGTCACACGGGTCCCAGGAACGTCTGTTCTACGAACGCCAATTGCCTCGCGCATAGGCCAATTGGGGGGCGTGGGGGCGGTTATCGACCTTGGGGCTGGGGCAGACGTCGGTGTATGGGCTGGACGCACGACTACAGTGACGCAGCACGCAACCGCCGCTCGATCGGCGGGCTGAGCTCCCACCGGAGGGGCGCCCCGCAGTTGCAGGGCACGGACCCCCGGCTGGGAATCCCGCACATTCTGAGGCGCCGGGCCCGGTGGGTCTCGGCGCGTTTGCGTCATCCCCGCGGCTGAACCGCGCGGGGACCTTCACGCGAACCTTCACCCGCGCGGGCCGCGCGGCCCGTGTTGCCCCTGCGGACCGGCTGCTCGCGCGACCCGCGTGACGGGCCTCAGAGCGCGCAGCTGTCGCTGTCCACCTGCTGGTTGGCGCTGCGGCCCTTGATGATGTCCTCCTGGATCTCCTCCACGGTCAGCGCGTAACCCGTGTCGGGGTCGTCGAGGGACTTCGCGAACACCACGCCGTACACCTTGCCGTCCGGGGTGAGCAGCGGGCCGCCGGAGTTGCCCTGGCGGACGGTCGCGAAGAGCGAGTACACCTCGCGCTTCACCGTGCCCCGGTGGTAGATGTCCGGGCCGTTGGCCGTGATGGGGCCGCGCACCCGCGCCGCGTTGATCGTGTACGAGCCGTTCTCCGGGAAGCCCGCGACGATCGCGCCGTCCGACCGGACCGCCGGCCGGGAGGAGAACTGCAGGACGGGTGCCTGCAGTTCGGGCACGTCGAGTACGGCGATGTCGCGCTCCCAGTCGTAGAGCACGACCTTCGCGGCGAGCCGTGTGCCCTCGCCGCCTATCTGGACGTACGGCTCGTCCACGCCGCCCACCACGTGCGCGTTGGTCATCACGCGGCGCTGTCCGAAGACGAAGCCGGTGCCTTCGAGGACCTTGCCGCAGCTCTGTGCGGTGCCGGTGACCTTGACGATGGAGCGCTGGGCACGGCCGGCGACCGGACTCGTCGCGAGGGCCGGGTCGGGGGCCTCCACGGGGTCGATCTGCTCGTCCGAGAAGGGGCTGAAGACCTGCGGGAAGCCGTTCCGTGCGAGGACCGAGGAGAAGCCGTCGAACCAGGTGTCGGCCTGGGCGGGCAGGGCCCGGGCCACTCCGAGGAGCACCTTGGAACCGCGGACCTCCTTGCCGAGCGTCGGCAGCGTCGTACCGGCGAGGGCCGAGCCGATCAGCCAGGCCACGAGGAGCATCGCCACGACGTTGACGAGGGCGCCGCCCGTGGCGTCCAGGGCGCGGGCCGGGGACCAGGTGATGTACCGGCGCAGCTTGTTGCCCAGGTGGGTGGTGAGGGCCTGGCCGACGGAGGCGCAGACGATCACCACGACCACGGCGACGACGGCGGCGGTCGTACCGACCTTCGCGTCGTCGGTCACCGCGCCCCAGACGACGGGCAGGAGGTAGACGGCGACGAGGCCACCGCCCAGGAAACCGATCACCGACAGGATGCCGACGACGAAGCCCTGGCGATAGCCCACGATCGCGAACCACACGGCGGCGACCAGCAACAGGATGTCCAGCACGTTCACTGCTTCGAGCCTCGCCTCATCACTTTGCGGTAGCCACGTCCTGGCCGGGGGGCCGGCCCGCCGCGCGGCGGCAGGGGGACACGGAGCCTCCCGGGAAGACACAGCACAGGGGCCACCCTGTCATGCGCGCCAGTCGAGCGGGACCTGCTTGTCGTGGTCCCAGGGACGCTCCCAGCCCGCGTAGTGCAGCAGGCGGTCGATGATTCCGGCTGTGAAGCCCCACACCAGGGCCGATTCGACCAGGAATGCCGGACCTCGGTGGCCGCTGGGGTGGACGGCCGTCGCACGGTTGGTCGGATCCGTGAGATCCGCCACGGGCACCGTGAAGACCCTCGCGGTCTCGTTCGGGTCGACCGCGTCGACCGGTGTCGGCTCGCGCCACCAGCCGAGGACGGGGGTCACCACGAAGCCGCTCACCGGGATGTAGAGCTTCGGGAGCACACCGAAGAGCTGGACGCCCCGGGGGTCGAGGCCGGTCTCCTCCTCGGCCTCGCGCAGGGCGGCCCGCAGCGGCCCGTCGGCCTGCGGGTCGCCGTCCTCGGGGTCGAGGGATCCCCCGGGGAAGGAGGGCTGTCCGGCGTGCGATCTGAGCGAGGTGGCGCGCTCCATGAGCAGCAGTTCGGGACCGCGCTCGCCCTCGCCGAACAGGATCAGCACGGCCGACTGGCGTCCCGCGCCGTCCTCCGGCGGCAGGAAGCGGCTCAACTGGCGGGGCTGGACCGTCTCGACGGCCCGCACCACCGGGTCCAGCCAGCCGGGCAGCCCGGCGCTGGTCACCGCCGGGTCGCCGTACCGCGTGCCGTATGTGCCGTGTGTGCCGTCCTGAATGCCGTCCTGAATGTCGTGCGTATGGCTCGCGCGCGTCATCGCCACCCCCGTTCTGCTGCTCTCAACGCCCGCGAGGCCGCAGATCGTTCCGTCATCCGGTGCCCCGCGAGGGTGAACCGGGCGCGGGCTCGGCGGGCGCGGTGGGTGCGGGCGGGGCGGAGGCGGTCGCGCCGAGCGGCGGGGCCGGGATGCCGCCCGCGTCCAGGTAGGACTGCGGAGGGTTGAGACGCTGGCCCGGGAAGCCGCCCTTCTCGTACTTCAGGAGCTTCTTCGCCTTCTCCGGGTCCGTCTCGCCCTCCCCGTACGCCGGGCAGAGCGGGGCGATGGGGCAGGCGCCGCAAGCGGGTTTGCGGGCGTGGCAGATACGGCGGCCGTGGAAGATCACGTGGTGCGACAGCATCGTCCAGTCGGTCTTCGGGAAGAGCTCGCCGATCGCCCGCTCGATCTTGTCGGCCTCCTTCTCGGCGGTCCACTCCCAGCGCCGTACGAGCCGCTGGAAGTGGGTGTCGACCGTGATGCCGGGCCGGCCGAAGGCGTTCCCCAGGACGACGAAGGCGGTCTTGCGGCCGACGCCGGGCAGTTTGACCAGGTCTTCGAGACGGCCGGGCACCTCGCCGTCGAAGTCGTCCTGCAGGGCCTTGGAGAGGCCCATCACCGACTTGGTCTTGGCCCGGAAGAACCCGGTGGGCCGCAGGATCTCCTCGACCTCCTCCGGGTTCGCCGCGGCCAGGTCCTCGGGCGTGGGGTACTTCGCGAAGAGCGCCGGTGTCGTCTGGTTCACCCGCAGGTCGGTCGTCTGCGCCGACAGGACGGTGGCGACCACCAGCTGGAAGGGGTTCTCGAAGTCCAGCTCCGGGTGGGCGTACGGGTACACCTCGGCGAGCTCGCGGTCGATCCGCCGGGCCCGCCGGACGAGAGCCGTGTGCGACTCGTTCCGGGGAGGCTTGGCGGGGGCGACCCGCTCGGGCGCCACGGCTTTCTTGACCGGCGCGGACTTTTTGGCAGGTGCGGACTTTTTCACCGGCGCGGACTTTCGGGCAGGCGCAGCCTTCTTGGCAGCAGATGCAGCCTTCTTGGCAGACGCAGCCTTCTTGCCAGCCACGGCCTTCTTGACCGGCACGGTCTTCTTCGCGGCGGCGGTCTTCTCGGCAGGCGCGGCTTTCTTCGCGGCGGCGGTCTTCTTGGCGGGCGCAGCTTTCTTCGCGGCGGCGGTCTTCTTGGCGGGTACGGACTTCTCGGCTGACACGGTCTTCCTCACACGGGCGGCCTTCTTGGCGGACGCCCCCTTCTCGGCGGGCACAGCTTTCCCGGCCGACACGACGCTCCCGACGGACGCTTCCTCGGTGACCGCGGCCTTCACGGCGGTCGCCTTTGCCGCGGTCACCTTTGCCGCGGTCGTCTTTGCCGCGGTCGTCTTCACGGACGCGCTCTTCGTCGCCCGCTTCGCCGCGCTCGCCACGGACGCCCTGGTCCTGACAGAAACCTTCTTGGCGGAAACCTTCTTGCCGGGTGACTTCACCGGCGCGCTCTTCCTCGCGGCCTCCTTGGCGGTCCTCTTCGCCGCGGCGGCCTTCTTCGCGACCGCCGCCTTCTTCGCGGCCGCGGCCATCTCCGAGGCGGCGGCCCCCGCGGCCTTCCCGGCGGCCCCCGCCGCGGTCGTCGCCGGTCTCGACCCTGCCGCTTTTGTCGTTTTCTTCGCTCCACCGGAGCCCTGTTCGCCCACAGCGGAATCACGACGTACACCCACGCGTCCAGCCCCCTTGGCCTGTGCTCTCACCGGCGATTTGGACACCCGGCCAGCCTAGGGCCCACCACTGACATCTGCCCCGGCCACCATCCATCAGCCCCCAATTGGCCCCCTGCCGCACTGTCGGACACGCCGGTGCGGCAGACTTGTGACTGATCACACTGTTTGGACCGTCCAGCAAAACGGGGAACACGGACCCCTGGTACACCGGGACCAAGATCCCCTGAGCAGGTCGACAAGGAGAGAACTCGTGGACGACGTTCTGCGGCGCGCCCCGCTCTTCGCGGCGCTCGATGACGAGCAGGCCGCGGAGCTCCGCGCCTCCATGAGTGAGGTGACCCTCGCACGCGGCGACGCGCTCTTCCACGAGGGCGACCCCGGAGACCGCCTGTACGTGGTCACCGAGGGCAAGGTGAAGCTCCACCGCACCTCACCCGACGGCCGCGAGAACATGCTGGCGGTCCTCGGCCCCGGCGAGCTCATCGGTGAGCTGTCGCTGTTCGACCCGGGCCCGCGGACGGCGACCGCCTCCGCGCTGACCGAGGTGAAGCTGCTGGGCCTCGGCCACGGCGACCTCCAGCCCTGGCTGAACGCACGGCCCGAGGTGGCCGCCGCCCTGCTGCGCGCCGTCGCCCGGCGCCTGCGCAAGACCAACGACCAGATGTCCGACCTGGTCTTCTCCGACGTGCCGGGCCGGGTGGCCCGCGCGCTCCTGGACCTCTCGCGCCGCTTCGGCGTGCAGTCCGAGGAGGGCATCCACGTCGTGCACGACCTGACCCAGGAGGAGCTGGCCCAGCTGGTCGGCGCCTCCCGCGAGACGGTCAACAAAGCGCTCGCCGACTTCGCGGGCCGCGGCTGGCTCCGCCTGGAGGCCCGCGCGGTGATCCTGCTGGACGTGGAGCGCCTCGCGAAGCGTTCGCGCTAGCGCCGGCGCGGTCACAGGTCTCGCGTCGGCGACACCTGACGACTTCTTACAGAAGGGCCCTGCCGCACGGCAGGGCCCTTCTGGCGCTGCGGCGGCGTCCTTCGGCTTTCTGCCGGAAATGACATGCTCCCGCCGCTGCCTCCGGGCACAGTGGTGCCATGTCCGCGAAGCGAGGGCTCGACGCCCAGGGCTACATCGAGCGCGAAGGTTCCCTCGGGCTCGTACCGGCGGCGTTCCGGCCCGTCGTCGCCTCGGCCCGTGACCGGGTGCTGGACGTCTTCGGGGGACGGCTGCACAGCGCGTACCTCTACGGGTCGATTCCTCGCGGGACCGCGCGCGTGGGCCGGTCCGATCTCGACCTGCTGCTCGTCCTGCGCGAGGAGCCCACGGAGGCGGACCGGGCGGACGCGCGCACGCTCGACGGGGCCCTCGACAAGGAGTTCACCCGGATCGACGGGGCCGGGACGCTGTTGGCCGGCCGGGCGCAGGTGCTGAGCGACCTGGAGAGGCACGATCTCGGCTGGTTCGTCGCGTGCCTCTGTACGCCGCTGCTGGGCGAGGACCTCGCCGAGGAACTGCCGCGCTACCGTCCCGACGCCCTCCTCGCCCGGGAGACGAACGGCGACCTCGCGCTGCTCCTCCCCCGCTGGCGCGAGCGGATCGCCGAGGTCACGGGCGTCGCCGGGGCGGGCGGCCCGCAGGAGGCTGCCCTGCGGCCCCTCGTGCGGTACATGTCCCGTCACCTCGTCCGGACGGGCTTCACGCTCGTCATGCCCCGCTGGAACGGCTGGACGAGCGACCTGGCGGAGATGGCCGAGGTGTTCGCCGCGTACTACCCGGAGCGGGACCGTCCGCGGCGGGCCGCCCAGCTGAGGAAGGCCGCCGTCCTCGGCCACGAGCCGGTCGGCGACCGTGCCGTCCTGCGGTCGTACGTCGACGATCTCGGGCCGTGGCTCGCCGAGGAGTACGCGCGCGTGCACGGCGTCAAGGACCCGCGCCCCTGAAGGCCCGACGACAGTTCACTCCCGTCACCCGTCACCCGTCACCCCGTCGCCCGTCGCCCGTCGCTCCCCTCACTCCCTGCCGATGAGCCCGTGCTCCTTGAGGTAGTCCAGCTGCGCCCGTACCGACAGCTCCGCCGCCGGCCACAGGGAGCGGTCGACGTCCGCGTAGACGTGCGCTACGACCTGGGACGGGTCCGAGTAGCCGTCCTCGACGGCCGTCTCTACCTGGGCGAGGCGGTGGGCCCGGTGGGCCAGGTAGAACTCGACGGCTCCCTGGGCGTCCTCAAGGACCGGTCCGTGGCCCGGCAGGACCGTGTGCACGCCGTCGTCGACCGTCAGGGACCTCAGCCGCCGCAGGGAGTCCAGGTAGTCGCCGAGGCGCCCGTCGGGGTGGGCCACGACCGTGGTGCCCCGGCCCAGGATCGTGTCGCCGGTCAGTACGGCCCGGTCGGCGGGCAGATGGAAGCAGAGCGAGTCGGCGGTGTGGCCGGGCGTCGGTACGACCCGCAGCTCCAGGCCGCCCGTCGTGATCACGTTCCCGGCGGCCAGGCCCTCGCCGCCGAGCCGCAGCGCCGGATCGAGCGCCCGTACCTTCGTGCCCGTCAGCTCGGCGAACCGCGCCGCGCCCTCGGCGTGGTCCGGATGCCCGTGGGTCAGCAGGGTCAGGGCGACCCGCTTGCCGGCCTTCTCGGCGGCGTCCACGACGGCGCGCAGGTGTACGTCGTCCAGGGGCCCCGGATCGATCACCACCGCCAGTTCGGAGTCCGGCTCGGCCACGATCCAGGTGTTCGTGCCGTCCAGGGTCATCGCGGACGCGTTCGGCGCGAGGACGTTGACGGCGCGCGCGGTGGCGGGGCCGGAGAGCACCCCGCCGCGCGGCTGGCCGGGCAGGGCTGCGGCGTCGGTCATGCGGAGGCTCCACCGGTCGGGATGTGCTTGGTGAACTCGTCGTGGCCGGGCCAGCTGAGGACCAGCTCGCCGTCCACCAGCCTGGCCCGTGCCAGGACGGGGGTCATGTCCCGCCCGGGCGCCGCCGCGAGGGCCTCCGCGGCGGTCCCGTACGCGCCGAGCTGGCGCAGGGTCGCGATGGTGGGCGGCATCATCAGGAGGTCGCCCCTGTCGTAGCCGTCCATCGCCTCCGAAGGGCGGATCCAGACGGTGCGGTCGGCCTCCGTGGAGGCGTTGCGGGTGCGCTGGCCCTCCGGGAGGACGGCCACGAAGAAGAAGGTGTCGTAGCGGCGGGGCTCGAACTCCGGGGTGATCCAGCGCGTCCAGGCGCCCAGCAGGTCGGAGCGCAGCACGAGCCCCCTGCGGTCGAGGAACTCGGCGAGGGAGAGGTCGCGGGCGACCAGCGCCGCCCGGTCGGTCTCCCAGTCGTCCCCGGTGGTGTCGCCGACCACGGTGTCCGCGGTCGGGCCCGCAAGCAGGACGCCCGCCTCCTCGTACGTCTCGCGGACCGCCGCGCAGACGATCGCCTGGGCGGCGGCCTCGTCGACGCCGAGCCGGGACGCCCACCACGCGCGCGTGGGGCCCGCCCAGCGGACGTGGTGGTCGTCGTCCCTGGGGTCGACCCCGCCGCCCGGATACGCGTACGCGCCCCCGGCGAAGGCCATGGAGGCGCGTCGGCGCAGCATGTGCACGGCGGGACGGGTACCGGTGTCCCCCGAGCCGGAGTCCTTGGAGCCCGTCTCCTCGGAGGCGGGGCCCGGGCCGGTGTCCTTGAGCAGCATGACGGTGGCCGCCCGCCTGGGGACGACCGGTGTGAGCGTGCCGTCCGCGAGAGCGCGGATCCTCTCGGGCCACTCCGGGGGGTACCACTGCCCATTCGCCATGGGCGGAGGCTATCCCGGAGTGAGCTGATGTTCGAGAGACAACGATCGCTCCCTACGGAGAGGCCTACGCCTCCGTCAGCTCCACCTGGATCTCGACCTCCACGGGCGCGTCGAGCGGCAGCACCGCCACGCCGACCGCGCTGCGCGCGTGCACGCCCTTGTCGCCGAGTACCTCGCCCAGCAGCTCGCTCGCGCCGTTCAGGACGGCGGGCTGGCCGGTGAAGTCGGCCGCCGAGGCGACGAAGCCGACGACCTTCACCACGCGCGCGACGCGGTCGAGGTCGCCCGCGACCGACTTGACCGCCGCGAGGGCGTTCAGCGCGCAGGTGCGGGCCAGTTCCTTGGCCTCCTCCGGGGTGACCTCCGCGCCCACCTTGCCGGTGAGCGGAAGCTTGCCGTCCACCATCGGGAGCTGGCCGGCCGTGTACACGTACACGCCCGTCTGCACGGCCGGCTGGTACGCGGCCAGCGGCGGCACGACGTCCGGCAGGGTCAGTCCCAGTTCGGCCAGTTTCGCCTCTACGGCGCTCACGCGGCCCGCTCCCGCTTCAGGTAGGCGACGAGCTGCTCGGGGTTGTTCGGCCCGGGCACGACCTGGACGAGCTCCCAGCCGTCCTCGCCCCAGGTGTCCAGAATCTGCTTCGTGGCGTGGACGAGCAGAGGCACGGTTGCGTATTCCCACTTGGTCATGGGGGCGACTGTATCCGCTGGCGCGGCCCGCCCTCCCTGGACCTCCGTCCGCCGCCCGGCCGACGCAGGCCGACGTGCGGGCGACGCGGGGGCGACGAGCGGGCCGATGACTGGGCAGGGCGCTCCCTGGGCACCCGTATGCGAAGCAGGGCCCCACGGCCACCGCATCACCCGGTGAGGAATTAGGCTCGAAGACGTGAGCAGGCTTCAGGTCGTCAGCGGCAAGGGCGGTACCGGAAAGACCACGGTCGCCGCAGCACTCGCGCTCGCCCTCGCGACCGAGGGCAAGCGTGCCCTTCTGGTCGAGGTCGAGGGCAGACAGGGCATCGCGCAGCTCTTCGAGACGCAGGCGCTGCCCTACGAGGAGCGGAAGATCGCCGTCGCTCCCGGCGGCGGGGAGGTGTACGCACTCGCCATCGACCCCGAGCTGGCTCTTCTGGACTACCTCCAGATGTTCTACAAGCTCGGCGGCGCGGGCCGCGCCCTGAAGAAACTGGGCGCCATCGACTTCGCGACCACCATCGCGCCGGGCCTGCGGGACGTGCTCCTGACGGGCAAGGCCTGCGAGGCCGTACGCCGCAAGGACAAGCGCGGGCGGTTCGCGTACGACTACGTGGTGATGGACGCGCCGCCGACCGGGCGGATCACCCGCTTCCTGAACGTGAACGACGAGGTGGCCGGGCTCGCCAAGATCGGCCCCATACACAATCAGGCACAGGCCGTGATGCGGGTGCTCAAGTCGCCCGAGACCGCCGTGCACCTGGTGACGCTCCTGGAGGAGATGCCCGTCCAGGAGACCGCCGACGGCATCGCGGAGCTGCGGGCCGCGCGGCTGCCGGTGGGACGGACCATCGTGAACATGGTGCGGCCCGCGATCCTGGACGAGGCCGACCTGGAGCTGGCGCGCGAGGCGCCGCGCACGGCCGTCGCCAAGTCGCTGTCGGCCGCCGGGCTAGGCGGCGCGCGCCGCGGCGGGGTCGCCGAGCGCCTGGTGGAGCCGCTGCTGAGCCAGGCGGACGAGTACGCCGAGCGGTACGCGCTGGAGCGCGAGCAGCGTGCGGTGCTCCAGGGCCTGGAGCTGCCGTTGCACGAACTCCCGCTGCTCGCCGAGGGAATGGACCTCGCGGGTCTGTACGAACTCGCCAAGGAACTGCGTCAGCAAGGGATCTCATGAGTCAGGACCCGGCCCGCGCAAACGATTCTGCCCGCGGACGCGAGCCCGCCCACGCGTCCGGCACGTCCGGCCCCTCCCGCGCGATCGACACCGCGGCCGCGTCCTCGGCCGTCCTGGGCGTCGACGCGCTGATCGACGACCCCGGGACCCGCATCGTGGTCTGCTGCGGTTCGGGCGGCGTCGGCAAGACCACCACCGCGGCGGCGCTGGGGCTGCGGGCCGCCGAGCGCGGCCGCAAGGTGGTCGTCCTCACCATCGACCCGGCCCGCAGGCTCGCCCAGTCGATGGGCATCGACGCGCTCGACAACACCCCGCGCCGGGTGAAGGGCATCGACGACTCCGCGAGCGGCGAGCTGCACGCGATGATGCTCGACATGAAGCGCACCTTCGACGAGATCGTCGAGGCGCACGCGGACCGCGAGCGGGCCGCCACGATCCTGAACAACCCCTTCTACCAGTCGCTCTCCGCCGGCTTCGCGGGCACGCAGGAGTACATGGCGATGGAGAAGCTGGGGCAGCTGAGGGCCCGCGACGAGTGGGACCTCATCGTCGTCGACACGCCGCCCTCGCGCTCGGCCCTCGACTTCCTGGACGCCCCGAAGCGGCTCGGCTCGTTCCTGGACGGCAAGCTGATCCGGCTGCTGACCGCGCCGGCGAAGCTGGGCGGCCGGGCCGGGATGAAGTTCCTGAACGTCGGGATGTCGATGATGACCGGCACCCTGGGCAAGCTGCTGGGCGGTCAGCTCCTCAAGGACGTACAGACGTTCGTGGCCGCCATGGACACCACCTTCGGCGGTTTCCGGACGCGCGCGGACGCCACGTACAAGCTGCTCCAGGCGCCCGGTACGGCGTTCCTGGTCGTCGCGGCCCCGGAGCGGGACGCGCTGCGCGAGGCGGCGTACTTCGTGGAACGGCTGGCCGCGGAGGAGATGCCGCTCGCCGGTCTGGTGCTGAACCGGGTCCACGGCAGCGGTGCCACCCAGCTGTCCGCCGAGCGCGCGCTCGCCGCCGCGGAAAATCTTGCCGAGGCCCGCATTGTGGATCAGGTGGGCGGGAAAGCTGGACTTCGTAACTCTCCCGACACGTACGGCAGTTCAGAATCACCCGCTACCGAAACCGCCGTTCCCGAGGCTCCCTCCTCCGACGCAGGCTCCCCCGCCGCGGACCGGACCAGTGCCGACGGAGCCGGAACGGACGAGGACACCGGCAGGACAGACCCCGGCACGGAAGAACACAGCACCGAGGACCGCGACGACCGCAGCACGGAAGGCCGCACAGTCGAACAACTCACCGCAGGCCTGCTGAGGCTGCACGCCGAACGTATGCAACTGCTCTCCCGCGAGCAGCGCACACGCGATCGCTTCGCCGCGCTCCACCCCGAGGTGGCGGTGGCCGAAGTGGCCGCGCTGCCCGGCGATGTGCACGACCTCGCGGGGCTGCGGCAGATCGGGGACCGGCTCGCGGCCGACGCGTCGCCGGCCGAAGCTTCTTGACCCCGGGACCAGGCTTCTTCAGCCTGAAGCCAGGCTTCTTGAGCCCGGGGAACGCCCGCCGGCACCCCGGGGACGCTTTGCCGGGCCCCTGAGCCCGAGGCCCGCTTCCTGAGCCTTTCGGGGTCACGGGGCCGCCCGGTGGGACCTACGCCGATGTCGCACAGGTCGCCGTGGGCCACGCATGTGCCGCCGTAGGTCACGTATGTCACGTACGCCGTCGTACGGGGGTCCCGTGGACGTCACTCGTACCTCCGAGGACGCCACTCGCACCTCTGGCGCATACGGAACCGCTGGGAGTCCGCCGCGTGCGCGGAGTCCGGTCAGCCCACCGCTGCGTAGTTCTCGTACACCTCTTCCTCGTCGAGAGGCAGGATTCCCGCCCCCCGCTCGTACTCGGTACGCGCGGTTTCGAGCAGCCTGCGCCAAGAGGTGACGGTTGGTCGCCTGCGCAGCAGTGCGCGGCGCTCCCGCTCCGTCATCCCTCCCCACACGCCGAACTCGACGCGGTTGTCCAACGCGTCGGCCAGGCACTCCGTGCGCACCGGGCATCCGGTGCACACTGCCTTCGCCCGGTTCTGCGCTGCTCCTTGAACGAACAGTTCATCCGGATCGGTAGTGCGGCAGGCCGCCTGCGCACTCCAGTCGGTTACCCAGCCCATACCGGCGCCGTCCTCTCCCGAATCGAGGCTCCCCCACGGCGGCAGCGGCATATTCACCGCCACCAGTTCAGGACGTTACGGAAGGTGGGCACAGTCAACCAGCCCCTTCGGGCCCAATCTTGAATGGCCCGAATGGACTATGGGTACGCGACAGATCACCCAACGGAGTGACCCGACGACATACGTGACCTTCCCGGCAAACCGGGGCAGTTGAGTTGCGTCACAACGGACACCAGGTGACACATAAGGCGGATTCGGGCACGTCCTCAACAAAAAAGTCGAGTGTCGACCGAACCGATCAGGGGTCGCCGGACGTATTGATACGTGGTCCTACTGCTGTGACAGTTGAGAGCAGCTTAGGCCAATGCCTATACGCGTGTCCGGCGATTGAGAACGTAGGCTGCCCTCATGCCAAAGAAGCGCTCGGGCGGTGGTCTGTCTCCCACGCAGCAGGCCGCCAAGTTCCTCGGTGTCAGTGTGCTCGCGGGGGCCGTCATGGCCGGGATCGCCGTGCCTGCCTTCGGCGCGCTCGGCCTCGCGGCCAAGGGTTCGGTCGAGGGGTTCGACGAGATCCCGGCCAACCTGAAGCGGCCACCGCTGAGCCAGCGCACCACGATCCTGGACAACCAGGGCGGCCAGATCGCCACGGTCTACTCACGTGACCGCACGGTGGTCGACCTCAAGGACATCTCGCCGTACATGCAGAAGGCGATCGTCGCGATCGAGGACGCGCGCTTCTACGAGCACGGCGCGGTCGACCTCAAGGGCGTCCTGCGCGCCCTCAACAAGAACGCGCAGAGCGGCGGCGTCTCGGAGGGCGCCTCGACGCTCACGCAGCAGTACGTGAAGAACGTCTTCGTGGAGGAGGCCGGCGACGACCCGACGAAGGTCGCCCAGGCCACCCAGCAGACCCTCGGCCGCAAGGTCCGCGAGCTGAAGTTCGCGATCCAGGTCGAGGAGGAGCTGGGCAAGAAGAAGATCCTTGAGAACTATCTGAACATCACGTTCTTCGGGCAGCAGGCCTACGGCGTGGAGGCGGCGGCCCAGCGCTACTTCTCCAAGTCCGCCAAGGACCTGGAGGTGCAGGAGGCCGCGCTGCTGGCCGGCATCGTCCAGTCGCCGACCCGGTACGACCCGGTCAACGACGAGGCCGAGGCCACCAAGCGGCGCAATGTGGTGCTGCAGCGCATGGCCGAGGTGCACGACATCTCGCAGGCGGAGGCCACCGCCGCCAAGGAGAAGCCGCTCGGCCTGAAGGTCAGCAAGCCGAAGAACGGCTGCATCACGGCCGTCAAGGACTCCAGCTTCTTCTGCGACTACGTGCGCGAGGTGTTCCTGACCGACCCGGTCTTCGGCAAGACGCAGAAGGCGCGGGCCAAGGTCTGGAACCAGGGCGGTCTGACGATCCGTACGACGCTCGACCCGCAGGCGCAGAAATCGGTCCAGACCTCGCTCAAGGACCACGTCAACAAGTCGGACAAGGTCGCGGCGGCGTCGACGCTGGTCGAGCCCGGCTCCGGCAAGATCCTGGCGATGGGCCAGTCGAAGCCGTACGGCTACGGCAAGAACGAGACCGAGATCAACTACTCGGTCGACCAGAAGATGGGCGGCTCGAACTTCGGCTTCCCGACCGGTTCGACGTTCAAGCCGTTCCTGGCCGCGGCGGCCCTGGAGGGCGGCAAGCCGGCCACGCAGTCCTATCCGGCGCCGTACGAGATGCCGTACCCCGACAGCGTCCAGGCGTGCGACGGCAAGGTCTGGCGCAACAGCGAGAGCGCGAAGGTCGAGAACGAGGACGAGTCGGAGGTCGGCCCGTACGCGCTGAAGAAAGCCATGGCGCTGTCGGTCAACACCTACTTCGTGCAGATGCTCGAAGACATCGGCATGTGCCCCGTGGTGGACATGACCGACAAGCTGGGCGTCGTGCAGGGCAACGGCACCAAGCTGCCCGAGCAGCCCTCGTCGATGACCCTCGGTTCCACCGGTATCTCGCCGCTGACCATGGCGAGCGCGTACGCCGCCTTCGCCAACCGGGGCACGTACTGCACGCCGATCGCGATCGCGTCGATCAGCCAGAAGCTCGGCGGTGAGAAGAAGTCCCTGCCGGTGCCGAAGTCCTCGTGCTCGCGCGCGATGTCGGAGACCACCGCGGACACCATCAACACGCTGCTGAGCGGTGTGGTCGACTCCGGTACGGGTCAGGAGGCCGGTCTCACCGACCGCGCCAACGCGGGCAAGACCGGTACGACGGACTTCCGCAAGAACGCCTGGTTCGTCGGCTACACGCCGAACCTGTCCGGCGCGGTCTGGGTCGGCAGCGCCACCCAGAAGGTCAAGATGGTCAACATCACCATCGGCGGGACGTGGCACGAGAAGGTCTTCGGCGGCGCGGTGCCCGGACCGATCTGGAAGGACGCCATGACCGGCGCCCTGTCCGGCAAGGACTCCCCCGGCTTCAACCTCGTCGACATCCCGGACGCCGACAAGGACCGGGACAAGGACCGTGACCGGGACCGCGGCGACGACAACAACGGGGACGACGGGCCCGGCCGTGGGGAGAACCGGGGAAATGACAACGGGGGCGGCACCGACGGTGGCCAGCCCCAGATCCCCACGCCGACCTTCTCCATCCCCGACGAGTGGACGATCGGCGGGAACGACGGCGGCAACGGCGGCGGGAACGGGAACGGTGGCGGCGGCAACTGGCCGTAGACCGACCTGACTTCCGACGGCCTGACTGCCTGGCTGTCTGTCTGTCTGTACGCCGATGGGGGCGCCCCTTGTTCTGAGGGGCGCCCCCATCGGCGTACTGCTGTGGGTGGGCCTTTACTGCGGCTGCGGCCGGCTGGAGTGCCCGGGGGTCGGTCGCGGGGCCCGGGTGTCAGCCCGCGAGGCGCTTCTTGACCTCCGCGGCGACGCGGCCGCCCTCCGCCAGACCGGCCACCTTCGGGTTCACGATCTTCATGACCTGGCCCATGGCGCGCGGGCCCTCGGCGCCGGCCGCCTTCGCCTCCTCGACCGCCTGCGCGACGATCTGCCGCAGCTCGTCGTCGGAGAGCTGCTTGGGCAGGTACTCGGCGAGGATCTCGCCCTCCGCCTTCTCGCGCTCGGCCGACTCGGCACGGCCGCCCTGCGCGAAGGCCTCGGCCGCCTCGCGGCGCTTCTTCGCCTCCTTGGCGATCACCTTCTGCACCTCGTCGTCGGAGAGTTCGCGCTTCTGCGTACCCGCGACCTCCTCCTTCTGGACGGCGGCGAGGGTCAGCCGGAGCGTCGAGGAACGGAGCTCGTCGCGTCCCTTGATCGCGGCGTTGAGGTCTGCCTGCAGCTTCGACTTGAGCGTGGTCATGGGGTCGATTGTCGCAGGTGTGGTGCGACGGACGCCCATGGATTTCGGCGGGCGGCTCCGGCAGGTCGTCCGCGGGCCGTCCCCGGGCCACCGAGGGGCCGTCCGTGGGTTTCGGGGCGTCCAGGGTCTGACACGATGGGCGTATGCGCGCGCGATACGGAGTACCACTGGGAATCGCGGCGGCTGGCGCCGCCGGTCTGCTCTACTCGGCGGGGTTCGAAGCCCGCTCGTTCAGACTGCGGCGGGTGACGGTCCCGGTGCTGCCCCCCGGGATGCGACCGCTGCGCGTGCTCCAGGTCTCCGACATCCACATGGTGAGCGGGCAGCGCAAGAAGCAGCGCTGGCTGCGCTCGCTGGCCGGGCTGCGCCCCGACTTCGTCATCAACACCGGGGACAACCTCTCGGACCCCGAGGGCGTACCGGAGGTCATGGACGCCCTCGGCCCGCTGATGGAGTTCCCCGGCGCGTACGTCTTCGGCTCGAACGACTACTTCGGGCCCACGCTCCGCAACCCGGCCCGCTATCTGTTCGAGAAGACGCAGGGCCGGCACGGGCTGAACGGCAACGCGCCCGCCGTCAACGTCGTCCACAACCCGTGGGAGGAGCTGCGCGACGGCTTCGACGCGGCGGGCTGGCTGAACCTCACGAACGTCCGGGGCTCGCTGAAGATCGACGGTTTCGAGATCGAGCTGACCGGGCTCGACGACCCGCACGTCAAGCGTGACCGGTACGCGCGCGTGGCGGGCGGCCCGTCCGACGCGGCCGACCTCTCCCTCGGCATCGTGCACGCGCCGTACCTGCGCGCACTGGACGCCTTCACCGCGGACGGCTACCCGCTGATCCTGGCGGGCCACACGCACGGCGGGCAGCTGTGCATCCCCTTCTACGGCGCCCTGGTCACCAACTGCGACCTGGACACCGACCGGGTAAAGGGCCTGTCCACGTACACGGAGGCGGAGTCGGGCCTGACGTCGTACATGCACGTGTCGGCGGGCTGCGGAACGAGCAGGTACACACCGGTACGGTTCGCGTGCCCGCCGGAGGCGACGCTGCTGACGCTCACGGGGCGGGATTCGGCGTAGGTGGTCGGGGGCTGTGCAGCGGACTGGGCCGGGCCGGGCCCCCGGGGGCCCGCGTAGAGGTGCGGGGCGGGCCCACCCATCCGGTTCAACCCACCGCGCCCCTTTTGTCATCCCCTCCTAGCGTGAGGGGATGACCGCCCCCATACCTGCGGACATCCCGGACATACCCAGGATCCCCGGGATCGCCGCCAGCGCCGCCGCCTCCGCCGTCCCCATCGTCCCCGCGTACGCGGTGGTCCCGCGCGTACGCCGACCCCTGGTCGCCGCCTTCCGCCTGCTCGTCGCCCTGGCGGCGGCCGCGGGCGTGGCGCTCGATCTGCTCCTGGGCGCCCCGCTGCGCGTCCTGAGCTACGCCACGATCCTGAGCAGCGTCCTGGTGGCCGCGGTGTTCACCGTCTCGGCCTGGCGGGCGTGGAAGGCCCGCCACCCGCTGCGCCCCTCCGTCACCGCCTGCACCCTGCTGTACGCGGTCGGGACGGGCCTGGTCTACCACCTGATCCTGGCCGACGACGCGACCGCCTTCTCCATGACGGGCGACGCCACGGCGCTCACCGGCTGGCACGCGGTCACGAACCAGCTGCTGCACACGGTGATCCCGGTGGCGGTCGCGCTGGACTGGCTCCTGCTGACCCGCCCGGGGGCGCTGCGTCTGCACAGCGCGGCCGCCTGGATGATCCTCCCGGTCGCGTACCTGGCGTACACGGTGACCCGGGGCCTGTTCCTCCCCGCGGGCACGCCGGCCCGCTACCGCTACCCCTTCCTCGACGTGTCCGAGCACGGCTTCGTCGAGGTCCTGGGCAACGCCACGATCCTGGGCCTCGCCTGCTACGCCCTCGCCGTCCTCCTCGTCGCCCTGGACCACATCAGGCCCGGCCCACGCCGCCACCGCGCCCCGGAAAACCGGATTTCGTCTCCGGCCACCGGTGGGCTAAAGTAAACGACGTCGCCACGGCACACACCACGAAAGTGGCCCGCCACCAGCGACATCGGGGTGTAGCGCAGCTTGGCAGCGCGCTTCGTTCGGGACGAAGAGGTCGTGGGTTCAAATCCCGCCACCCCGACAGTGAAGTACCAGGTCAGGGGCCTGATCCGCAGCGCGGGTCGGGCCCCTGAGTGGTTCCTGGAGATCGCTTGGGAGAAATCTGGGAGAAGATCTTGGTCGGCTTCTCCCGGGAGCAGTCTCCAGTGCCGCAGGAACAGCGGCGCTCACGCGCCCGATGACCTG
The DNA here is from genome assembly GCF_018070025.1 of Streptomyces liliiviolaceus. Taxonomy (NCBI): domain Bacteria; kingdom Bacillati; phylum Actinomycetota; class Actinomycetes; order Kitasatosporales; family Streptomycetaceae; genus Streptomyces; species Streptomyces liliiviolaceus. Next base: position 1,809,717 of record NZ_JAGPYQ010000001.1, on the reverse strand, counting down.
CGCATTCGCGAATCCGGGCTCGTAGCTGATCAGGAACACCCGTGCGGGCCACCCCAACGGTCGTTAGGAACACCGCATATGGCTGGTCATCTCTCAGCTCCTTCTCACGACCGGGCCCGTGCGCTCGCCCAGCGGGTACGTGCGTTAAGGGAAGACCGTGGGTGGACGCGGGAACGGCTGGCGAAAGAGGCAGGCATCGCCGTCGGAACGCTGAGCCGCCTGGAGAGCGAGGGAGCGATCCAGCCAGGTTTCCTGACCGTTGGCTCGGTGGCTGAGGCACTTGCGGTCTCTCTCGATGATCTGTTCCGGGCGACCCAGGTCCCGGCCGTCACGCCCGGCCTCTGGTCCGCCGGATACGAAGGGCGGGACATAGACTCGTTCGTCGCCGCGCTCGTCGACAGCCACATCGGTGTCGTGGCGGATGTACGGCTCACGCCGATCAGTCGCAAGAAGGGCTTCAGCAAGACCCGCCTCGGAGATGCCCTGGCGGAGGCCGATATTGAGTACATGCACCTGCGTGGCCTGGGCAATCCGAAGGACAACCGGGAGCCCTTCTGGGACGGCCGGGTCGAGGTGGGACGCGCGCGCTTCCGTGGCCTGCTGCGGTCCCAGGAGGCACAGGCCGACCTTGACCGCCTCGCGGAGCATGCCCAGCAGTCGCGGGTGGCGGTGTTGTGCTTCGAGAAGGACGAGAGCCGCTGCCACCGGCAGGTCGTCCTGGAGACGGTTCGCGATCGAGCCGCCGTGCCGGTCATTCCCCTGGCCTGACTTCACCCCTCGCTCCTGCACGCGCTCTTGCCCGCATCGCATGCCTCTCCTCCAATCATCAGATCGGGAGATCTATGGAGGGGGCAACCATGGGATCGGGGAGTCGAGAGCGCGCACGGATCATGATCACGGTCAAGACCTATCCGGAACTGTCCGCGAAGTACCACGAGACGAGCTGCGTGGCCGGCATACGGCTCGACCAGGGAACGCCCCAGCATGTGCGGCTCTTTCCGGTTCCGTTCCGGTTGCTGAACGAAGAAAGCCAGTTCGCCAAGTACTCGATCGTCGAGGTCGACGTGCAGCGACACCCCGGGGACCGCCGTCCCGAGAGCTTGCGCCCCAACCTGCAGACCCTCAAGGTCATCGAGCGTCTCGGGACAGCGGACGGCTGGCGTGAACGCTTCTCGCATGTTCAGCCCCTCGTGGCGCCGTCCTTGTGCTCCATAAAGCGGGACCAGGAACGGCGAGGGACATCGCTTGGTGTCTTCCGCCCAGAAGAGTTCACCGGCTTCCGCTTCGCTCCTGCTGAGCCCTGGCCAGCTTCAAAGGCGGCCCTGGCTGACCAGTTGGATCTACTCGCGCAGGACCTTCGCCAACTGGAGTGGGTGCCACTTGAGTTCCGGTACAGCTTCCGATGCGCGGATCGGGAGTGCGGTGGTCACGACATGGGGCTGAGGGACTGGGAGGCGGGCGAGTCGTACCGCAAGTTTTTTCGCCAGTATGGGAAGGACGACGTGGAGGAGAAGCTCCGCGAGCGCTGGTTCGACCGGATGATCTCTCCGGAGAAGGCCGTGCACTGCTTCGTCGGAAACGTCGCGGCCCGCCCCAAAACTTTTCTGCTGCTGGGCCTGTTCTACCCGCGACGGGATGTCGTCGAGAACTTCCAGGAGAGTTTGTTCGACCTGTAAGGGTGATTACGCAGGGCATGGTCCCCGGGGCCAACCGCATCGGGGACCCCAGCCGTCATTCCTACAGCCGCTCCACCTTGATGCTGGTCGTCGCCGTGGCGCCCTCATAGTGCCGCGCTCAGTTACAACGCTCCCGACGCCCCACTGCGGGCACTGCACCGACGACCTTGCACGCTCCCTCCCGGCATCACTGGCAGCGGTGGCATCATGCTGTCGGTGACGTGCAAGATTCGCCTGTCCGCAGCCGGTGTTCACCTGTTCGACCGTGACTCGGGGATGAACGTGCTCCTCGACGAGGTGCCTGTTCCCGTTGAGCAGTTCTCCCGTGCTCCGCGGTACCTGTCCATCGCGCTGACCAACGCCTGCGAACTCCGCTGCGCCTACTGCTATGCGCCCAAGCACGCCGCCGCGCTCGACAGGGAGCGTGTAGTCGCGTG